>NZ_CP068103.1:321594-643188 GCF_016726485.1 Peptoniphilus harei | reverse complement strand
CTTCTATGATGATGAAGGTAATAAAATTTTAAGCGGTATAAGTTTAGCTGACGGGAAAATTACTTTAGGAGTAAGGCCAGAATCTCTTGAATTTTCAAAGAGCGTCGGATTGCCTTTTAGTGTCAATTTAATTGAGCTTTTGGGATCTGATTACAATATCTCAGGAAATTTATTTTCCAACAAAATAATTTTGAAATGCGATTTAGATAAAAAACTAAAGGATAATGGTGGATTTTTTGTAAAAATACCAAAAGATAAGGCTTACTTCTTTGACAGGCTTTCTGGAGATAGAATTTTTATAGGTGAAAACTATGAAGACTAGCATAAGAAAATCTTATGAGAGAAAGCTTGGACTTAAAGAGTTTTTGACTTACTTCTTAATTCCCATGTTGCCACTTTTAATTTTTTGGTTTTTGCCAATGCTTGCATCACTTATTATTTCTTTTACAAATTGGAATTATGTGAGTCCAAACTTCGATATTGTTGGACTGGGTAATTACAAGTACATCTTGCAAGACGGTTTTTTTTGGCAAGCTGTTAAAAATACTTTGGTATTTGGAATTGGAACAGTGGTGCCTGTCTTACTTTTGGGATTTATATTTGCCCTATTTTTGCAAGGAAATTTCAGAGGTAAATTGATTTATCAAGGCTTTTTATTTTCTCCTTGGGTAACCCCAATGGTTGCCATGTCAATTGTCTGGTCATGGATGCTAAGAGGGGATGTTGGTCTAATAAATAGGATTCTTGCCACAGTTGGAATAGATGGTCCCAACTGGTTAAGTAATGAAAATACAGCCATGCTTGCAGTAATTATAGTTACAATTTGGAAGAATGCTGGCTGGGCAATGTTATTTTATACAGATGCCATGAGTAAAATTCCAAACAGCTTGTTTGAAGTAGGAAAACTTGAAGGGATAAATATTTTTGAAAAAATAAAATATATTTATTTTCCAATGACAAAGAGCACCACATTTTTCCTACTAATTATGAATCTTATAACCTCAATTCAAGCTTATGATCAGTTTTCAGTTTTGACAAGAGGTGGTCCAGCAGGTTCAACTAGAACTCTACTATATCTGTTCTATCAAATGGCATTTGAAGAGTTTAATATGGGTAAGGCAAGTGCAATATCACTTATCATTGTAATAATAACAGCAATTTTGTCATTATTAATGATATTTATGAGAAAGAAGTTGGAGGCATGATGAAAAAAATAGCGAGACACCTTGTGCTTATATTTTTATCAATAATAACATTTTTTCCACTTATGTGGATGATTTCAAATTCCTTTAAAACTACTGAATCAATTATGCGAAAGCCCCTTAGCTTTATACCAGATTTTTTAGACTTTAGGAATTTTCTTGGAGCATTAAATTTAGCACCTTTTGATTTATATATTATAAATTCAATTGTCACATCAATTATAATAGTAATTCTTCAAATTATCACAGGGGTTTTACTTGCATATGGCATGTACAGATTTTCCTTTAAACTAAGAGGCATGATGTTTAAAGGGATTCTTTTGACTTATATGCTTCCTGCTGCAACAACATATGTGCCAAGCTATGTAATAATTGCAAAATTAAATTTAATAGACACTTTGACTGGAATTATTATTTCAAATTCAGTGGCAGTCTTTACAATTTATATGCTCTACAACACTTTTAAGGAGGTGCCAAAGGAGCTAATAGAAGCTGCTGAAATGGATGGAGCAAGTGACATGGATATACTTTTAAAAGTTGTACTTCCTATTTCTAAATCAACTATACTTACTAATGCACTTATCCAATTTGTAACAATGTATAACAATTATATGTGGCCATCACTTATTACAAATTCAAAATCAAAGTATTTGATAAGCGTTGGACTAAATAAATTTTTCACATCACAGGGAAATTTTGGAGAAAACTTACCTCTTTTAATGGCGGGAAATACTATATCAGTTCTTCCACTTTTAATACTATTTATTGTCTTACAAAAATGGTTTATAAAAGGAATATCTGATAGTGGAATAAAAGGATAAAATTTAATTAAAAAGGAGAAAACATGAAAAAAATTTTTAAGACAGCATTACTTATGCTATGTGCACTTATGATTTTTACAGGATGTTCAAGTTCTGCAAAAAATGCAATGAAGACGGAAGAAAAGACAGCAGATTCAAAAGGCAAAACTGAAATCCAATTTTGGTATGGACTTGGATCAGTTGCTGGAGAAACAATGAAAGAGATTATAAAAGAATTTAACGAGTCACAAGATAAGGTAAAGGTTGTTGGTGTTCAACAAGCTGACTACAATGAAACTTTCCAAAAAGTTCAGGCAGCTATTGCAGCAAATGAGCCACCAGCAGTTTACATTGGATCAAATATTGAACTAAGAGTAAAGGACGGAATGCTTGCAGATTTAACAAAATATATGGATGATAGAACTCATATTGACGACTATCTTGAAGTTTTTATGAAACCGGCAATGGTTGATGACAAAGTTTACGGGTTCCCAGCATATGGCACAACTCAAGTAATTTATTACAGAAAAGACTTACTTGAAAAGGCAGGACTTGATCCAAAAGAAGTATTTAACACTTGGGAAAATACTTTTAAATATTCAAAGGAAATCCAAGACAAGGGCATAGCAAAATGGGGTCACCTTGTAATGTATAATCATGAAAACTTAATAGATATAGCTCTATCTAATGGTGGTAAAATTTTATCTGATGATGGAAAAAAAGTTTTAATTAATAGCAAAGAATGGGTTGACTCATGGAACTTTGTAAGACAACAAATTTTTGAAAACAAAACTACAAAAATTGAATCTGGTGGACAAGGCTGGGAATATTGGTATAGAACAATTGATGATGTAATGAATGGTGAAGCAATGTCCTACACTGGTTCATCAGGAGACAAGGGAGATCTTGACTTTACAAAAATTTCATCACTTCCACAACCGGGACTTAATGGAAACCCAGGAAAGCCAGTGGCTGGTGCACACTCACTACTTGTTCCTGCAGCAGCAAGTGAAGAACAACAAAAGGCAGCCTATGAATGGATAGCTTATTTCACAAGTCCAGAAGTTTCTGCTAAGTGGTCAGAAAAAATTGGATACATTCCAGTAAGAAAATCTGCGGCAGATGTAGCTGAATACAAAAAATTTATCGAAGAAAACCCTTATGCAGGGGTTCCTTATGAACAAGCAATGCATGCTTCACCAGCTTTCATTGATCCAACTGATGGAAAAATAACAGACGCACTTTCCATTGCTGCTGATAAGGTTGAGCTTCAAAATATTGATGCAAAGACTGCCCTTGATGAAGCAGCAAAAACTGCACAGGCAGCTCTTGATGAAATAAATAAGTAAGAAATAAAAAAATTAAAATCAAGCTTTGGGTTAAGTCCCAGAGCTTTTTTTAAGGAGAAATATGGAAAATATAATAAAAAATTTAAGAGAAGGATACAATGAAATAGAGTTAAAAATAAAATTGGATGAATTAATAAAGGATTCAATCAAGTTTAGTCTAAAAGGAGAAAAATTTTTCATAAGTCTATTTGTCTATAAAGAAAATGAAATTGTGGGTAGCATTACAGCAAATAGAGATGCAGAAAGATTTATGTCAAAGGATATCTTAAAGTCCTCTAATGGCTTTGAAAATTTAGAGAGTGGCGATTATAGAATAACTTATCTTCTTCACAAAGAAGGAGATGTCATTTTAAAAATTGAAGATGAAAAAAGCCCTATTGATTCTAAAAAAGAAGTGGACATAGAAAAAGATGAAGTCAAATGCAGTGAAGAAAAGTGGTATGCTGGTGACTTTCACACTCATACTTTTTACTCTGATGGTAAGTTATCTCCAGAAGAAAATATTGAAGTAGCAAAAAAAGAGGCCTGTCCTTCTTTTCTCCAACAGACCACAACTTTAATCAGACAAGATTTCCTGAAACTGACTTATTAATTATTGAAGGAACAGAAATAACATCGAAGTACG
Source organism: Peptoniphilus harei (assembly GCF_016726485.1). GTDB lineage: Bacteria > Bacillota > Clostridia > Tissierellales > Peptoniphilaceae > Peptoniphilus_A > Peptoniphilus_A harei. The sequence goes on along the minus strand of NZ_CP068103.1, from coordinate 639,212 downwards.
GCCACATCAATGTATTTTTCACTAATGAATCTGTTTTTAAAAAATATTCTGTAGAGGGACTTAACACTGAAGAGTGGTTATTAAAAGTTTTAAGGGAAATAAAGGATGAAATTTATTCAATTAATCATCCCTTTATGGAAACTTTTGAATTTTTAGTTGATGATTATTCTTTAGATGACTTAAAATTTATGGAAATAATAAATGATCCAACTTATATGACTTCTATTGATGCCGTGGAAAAAGCTTTAAAAGCTTGGGACTTACTTCTTCAAAATGGCTATAAAATTTATGGTATAGGTGGAAGCGACTCTCATCTTTACCCAGATGAAAAATATGAAAATGCAGACTATCCATCACTTCTTGGAGATCCAAAGACCTATATTTTTGCGAAGAATCTTTCAAAAAATGAAATCAAAAAGGCAATGTTAGCAGGGAAAATTTCTGTCTCCCGTGAAAAATTAATTGAGTTAAAAAAAGTTAATGAGACCGAATTTACTTTGGAATTAGAAGAAAGCACTTTTCACGACAAAAAACTTCATATAGAATTAATAGTAGATGGTGATATTTATAAAATTTATGAAAATACTTTGTATGAGAAATTAAACTTAGACGAGAATTATCACTATGTCAGAGCAAATGTTAGATGTGAAGATGGAGAACTCTATGGATTCACTAATCCCTACTTTTATAATTTAGACAAAAGTGAGAAAAAAATAAAAACTTGGAAGGAACTTAAAGATTTAGTATGATAAAGGCAATATTATTTGACAAGGATGGGACCCTCCTGGAATATACAGATGGATGGGTAGATTCTATTGTAGAATTTTTGGAAGAAAAAACCATAGGTGAGGATAAGAAGAAAAAACTTTTTAAAGAAATTGGTATAAGAGAAGATGGTGGGGTAGAGGAAAATTCTATTCTCTCATCAGAAACTGTTATGGACCTGGCAATAATTTTTTCTAAGTATCTTGACGAAGACTTAGGGAAAATTTATAAAGAGATTGATGATCACCTCTTAAATTATCTAAAGGAAAACAATAATTTTATAAGAGAAACTTGTGACTTAAAAAGTCTTTTTGAAGTCTTGAAGAGAAGAGAAATCTTAATTGGGATTTTCACATCGGACAACTATAGGCAGGCCAAGTATTCTATGGAGTACTTAAATCTTGATTCTTATATAGATTTTTATGCAGCTGCAGATATTTATGAGAAGAAGCCTAATAGAGAGAGCCTCGAAGTCTTTAAAGAAAAGTATTCCCTTAAGGACCAAGAAATAATAATTGTTGGAGACTCAAGGGTTGATATGGTTTTTGGAGAAGACACAGTGAAAATAGGAGTCCTTTGTGGGACTGGGTCAAGAGAAATGCTAGAAGCCTACACAGATAATATAATTAATGATCCAAGTGAAATTTTGAAATTTTTGTAGGCTTATAAAAAGATTATTAAAATTTTAGAAATATAATTTAAGAAGTTTATAAAAAATAAATAAGCCCTAATTTAGGGCAAAAAAAAGGGGCTCCATGAGCCCTTTTTATAATAGTTAAAATTATTCTTCCTCTTCTTCTTTTTCTTCAGTTTCAGAAACAGTAGGAACTTCTGCAGAAACTTCTTCTGCTTCTTCTTCTGGTTCTTCTTCTTCAGTTGGTTCAACAAGAGTTGCAACAGTTTCATCTGCTTCAAGATCAATTTTGATGTTTTCGTCGCCATAAATGTCAAGGTCAGCAACAGTCTTAGCGTCACCAATTTGCATTTCAGCAACATTTACAATAGCTTCTGATGGAAGATATTTTGGTAGACAGATAACTTCTATTTCGTTTAGTACTTGGATTAATGAAGAAGGTTGAACTCTAATTTCATCTCTACCTTCAAGAACAACTGGTACTTCAACAGTGATTTCAGTGTTCATGTCGATTTCGTATAGGTCAAAGTGAACCATAGCATTTTTAATGTGGTGCATTTGAACTTCCTTGAAAAGTACAGATACAGTTTCGCCATCAAGTTCGATTTCGAAAATGTTTGAGTATCCTTCTTGGCTATAAGCCTTTAGAAGATCTTTTTCAAGACCACTTACCATTCTTGCTTCATTACCCTTTGAGTAAAGAACTCCTGGGATTTCACCATTTGCTCTAAGTTTATCAACTTTGTTTTTACCCTTAGCATCTCTTTTGTTTAAAACTAGTTTCATATATACCTCCAAAAATTATTTTATAATACCTGAACCAAGACAAACATCGCCTTGATAAAAAACACACACTTGACCAGGTGTGACACCCTTAAGTGGTTTTTTCAGTTTAACAACATATTTATCATTTACTTTTTCCAATGTGGCAGCCTGATCATTTGCCCTGTATCTTATTTTAACAGATAAGTCCACTGGAAGAGAAGGATTTTCTGTAATCCAGAAAATATCTTCCACTTCAAACTTGTCCTTATAAAGAACGGGGTTGTTAATCCCTTGAGCCACAATTAAAAGATTGTTTTTTAAATCCTTATCAGCAACGAAGAAGGGTTCTCCACTTCCTACGCCACCAATGCCAATTCCACGCCTTTGACCAATAGTGTAGTGCATAAGGCCGGAGTGTTCTCCCAATACCTTGCCCTTTTCGTCCACAATTTTACCGGGCTTGGTAAATAGAAATTGATCTAAAAACTCATTGAAATCTCTTTCTCCAATAAAACAGATTCCAGTCGAATCCTTCTTAGAAGCAGTAGAGAGTTCATATTTTTCTGCGATGCGCCTTACTTCATCCTTAGTTAAATCGCCAACAGGGAAGAGAGTTTTTTCAAGTGCTTCTGACTTAACCCTTGATAAAAAGTAGGATTGGTCCTTATTATTATCTAAGCCCTTTAAGAGGTAAGTCTTGCCATCAACTTTTTTAGTCCTGGCATAGTGACCCATAGCAATATAATCAGCATCAAAATCCATTGCATAGTCAAGGAAGGCCTTGAATTTTATTTCAGTATTGCACATAACATCTGGATTTGGAGTTCTGCCTTTTTTATATTCACTTAGGAAATAAGAAAAAACCCTATCTCTATACTCTTTTTCAAAGTTGACAGTAAAATATTTAATGCCAAGTTGAGAGCATACAGAGACAACATCTATATAATCTTCTCGGGCAGTGCACATGCCATCATCTTCTGCCCAGTTCCTCATAAAGACTGCTGTAACGTCGTAGCCAGCTTCCTTTAAGAGAATTGCAGAGACAGATGAATCAACACCGCCACTCATTCCAAGAATGACTTTTTTCTTTTCTTGCATCAATACCTCCAATCCACTCAATAACAATACATAATTATACAATAGTTGTTTAGAAAAATCCACCTTTATTTAAGAAAATACAAGTTTGCAAGGCATTTGAAGAAAGAAATAAAAAAATTATGTAAAAAAATTTAACGTGTAAAAAATATTGTTAGTTTATTCTAAAGGTCATAAAAATATTTTTAACTTATTATAAAATTTCTTGTAAAATTTTATTGACAAAGTTTTTTTTATGGAGTAAAATTATAGATTTATTTGACAAGAGGACTTTTTTAATGTATAATTAATCAATATTAATAGGTCTGGAAGGAATGGGTATCGAATGAATCAAATGCAAATAATCAAGAAAGAACTTGAAAACCACATAGGAAAGAAAGTTATCGTAAGGGCCAACAAGGGCAGGAAAAAAATTGTAACTAGAAAGGGAATTCTAAAGGCAACTTACCCAAGTCTTTTTGTACTTGAGGTTTTTAACGGAGAAGAATTAGTGACAGCAAGTTACACTTATTCTGACGTTTTGACATCAACAGTTCAAGTTACAGTTTTAGATGAAGATGTAACATATAAAGACGCAAAGATGATTTCATAAAATCTTTTTATATTAGAAATGTGGCAGGTGTTTATGACACCTGTTTTTTTTATTGCAAAAATTTATTTATCCTTGTGCTAGATTATTTTTATTATTAGAGAATGTTTTTATTATTTTTAAGCGAAAAAGTCCTATGAATTAAAAATTTATTATAGAGTTACAATTTTTTATGAAGTAGTAAAAGATTGTGAAGTCGTAAAAATTTGAGTAATATCTTAGGAAAGTTTATTAGATTTAATTTATATTATAGAAAAAATTCTTGAGTTATAGTAAGAGTTTTACTAAAGAGAAGTAGGATAAGAATAAGTTAATAAGTTTTAGAGAAAGTAAAGGATTAAAAACGTGATAGAGATGAAAAAAGAATTTAAACAAAAATTAAAAATCTGTAAGAAAAAAAGCCACCCTCATGGGTGGCATAAATTTTATATATTATTCGCTTGCAAAGTTATCGAAGTAACCTTGGATATAAACTACTGGAGTACCCTTGTCTCCTGAACCACTTGTAAGGTCACAGAGACTTCCAAGTAAGTCAGTAATTCTTCTTGGAGTAGTTCCAAGAGTTTCGTCTTTACCAACAAGGTCCTTGTTCTTATGAGAGATTTTTTCTTTCATAGCAGCAGTTGCGTGTTCAGTATCCATATCCTTTAGGTCAGTATCTGCAATGTATTTGATTTTAAGTTCGCTTGGTTGGCCAGCAAGTCCATCAGTGTGAGCAGGTGAGACAACTGGATCTGCAAGTTCCCAGATTTTTCCAACTGGATCTTTGAAGGCACCGTCGCCGTAGATCATAACTTCAACTTGCTTGTTGTATTTTTCGATTAATTTCTTTTGAACTTCATTTACAAAAGTTTCTCCATCTCTTGGGAACAATTTTAATCTTGTGTCAGATGCAAAGTTTGAGCCAAGTAGACCAAACTCTTCGTTGTAGCCACTTCCGTTGATGGATTCATTTAATATATCGTCAAGACCAAGAACAACTTTTGCTCCTTCGTCTTTTAAAAGTCTTTTTATTGAAAATCTTGTGTGAGTTGATCCAATAAGAACTTCGTCTGTGTAGTTTAAGATAGTCTTAGGATCATTTGAGAAGTGGATTTCGCAGTTACCACCACAAATTTCCTTGTAAAGTGTCACATAATCAATTCCTGTGAATTCGTGCTTAACTTCTTCGCCAAAGATTCTTCTGTAATCTTTTTCTTCTAGGACATCTGCAAATGGATTTATCTTTGCTTCATAAAGAAGACTTGGATCCATTAGTGAATTTCCAACTTCGTCAGATGGGTAGGAGAAGAGAAAATGTACTTTTTTTCCTGATTTTGCAATTCCTCTAAGGATTGTTGAAAATCTGTTACGGCTAAGGATTGGGAACACAATTCCGATTTCCTTGTCGAATTTTTTATTAATATCTTCTGCAATATCATCAATTGTTGCATAGTTATTTTGAGCTCTAGCAACTAGTGATTCAGTTACTGCAACAATATCCTTATCTCTAACAGAAATATTTTCTGATTCAAGAGCTTTTCCTAGGGAATCAACGACAATATTTACTAGATTGTCTCCACTTTTTACAATAGGTGTACGGATTCCACGTACTACTGTACCAATGTATCTTTGCATAATTCCTCCTACATTTAAATAAATTACTTTTTTACTTCAAAATTATACACGAAGTGTAAGGAAATGTAAAATATTTTTTTATTTATTTTTATAAATTTGCTTTTAAGTCTTAAAAATATTACTATATTGTGAGCTTAATTGGTAAAATTAACAAAAGGACTGTACATTTGTAACCGCTTTGTAATATAATTGATTAAGATTATAGAAAGGTGTTTTTATGATAAAATTTGAAAATGTATATAAGGAATACAACAACGGCGTTGCTGCACTTTCTAATATTAATATTGAAGTGCCCCGCGGCGATTTTGTTTTCTTAGTTGGTCCATCAGGTGCTGGAAAATCTACTATGATAAAGCTCCTCATTAGAGAAGAGAAGGTAAATCGTGGAAAGATTTTTATTGGCGACGATGATATAACTAAAATTTCAAAATATATGATTCCTAAACTTAGGAGGAATATTTCTGTTGTCTTCCAAGACTTCAGACTTTTAGAGAAAAAGACTGTTTTTGAAAATGTGGCCTTTGCTCTAGAAATTCTTGGAGAATCGAAAAAAGAAATTAATAAGAAAGTGGGATATGCACTTGATCTTGTAAACCTAAGTGACAAGGTAAAGGACTATCCATCAGAACTTTCTGGTGGAGAATCACAAAGGGTTGCCATTGCAAGGGCAATAGTAAACGATGCTCCTTACCTAGTTTGTGATGAGCCAACAGGTAACCTTGATGAATCCACTGCTTGGGACATTATGTCTGCCCTAAAAAACATTAATGATGATGGCAAGACTATTATTATGGCGACTCACGCAGTTAATATTGTTGATAAATTTAATAAGAGGGTTGTTACCCTTGATAATGGTTCCATTGTTTCGGATATAAGAGAAGGAGGTTACTATGAAGGCAATAAGACAGTTCTTTAATCTTTTGAGAGAATCCTTCTCCAGCCTTTGGCGAAACAAGACTATGTCCTTTACTTCTGTAATTTCTATTACAGCTATGCTTACACTTTTTGGCGTAGTTATACTTATGATTCTAAATATAAATGGAATGGTCTATCAAACAGGAGAAAAGCTCGATAAAGTTGTATTTTTCTTAAAGGATGATGTAAATCCCAAGGATGTAAATGAATTTATCGATGAACTTGACGGCAATAAAAAGGTAAAAAAAGTTTCCTATGTATCTAAAGAAGAGGCTCTAGAAGAGTTTAAAGAAGGTTTTGGAGAAAACTCCACAATTTTAGAAAATATTCCTGGAGGAAATCCCCTACCAGCTTCCATTACAGTAGAAATGAAGGAACTTTCCTATGGAAAGGAAATTGAAGATAAGTACAAGGACCTCCCAATTGTTGAAGACCACAATTATTATTATGACTTTGTCACTCAAATGATGAAACTTCAAAATGGAGTTAAGTATGTGGGAGCAGCAATTGTCCTAATCCTAGTTTTAATTTCAATTTTAATTATTCACAATACAATTAAGATTGCAATTTCAAACATGGAAAAGGAAATAAACATAATGAAGTATGTTGGAGCAACTAATACTTATATAAGAGGACCCTTCTTAATAAATGGAATTATTTTCGGAATTCTAGGTTCAGCCCTTTCGGGATTTTTGACACTGAGACTTTACGGAATAATATTTGATAGGTTAAATCCTCAACTTAACGATATCACAGGCGTGGATATGATAAGTGCCTTGTCTGTTAGGGCTGACTTGTATATAATGTTTTTATGCATTGGAGTTGGAATTGGATTTTTTGGATCCCTATTCTCAACTAAAAAGTTTTTAGATGTGTAGGTGAAAGAATGTATAGTAAGAGAAAGATTCTTGCAATTTGCCTTGCTGCCATAATGGCGGCTCCAAGTGCAAGTTTTGCCAAGTCTTCTAAGAGTCTGACTATTGAAAAAGATGAAAAAATTGAACAAAGAAAACAGGTTAATTCAAAAATTAAGGAGCAAAAGGCTAATATTTCTAATACAGAATCAGAAAAAAAGTCTGTTACTGATGAAATAGCAGGCCTTGATGCAAAGATTCAAGAGAAGTCTAATAAGATAGCGTCTCTTGAAAAAGAAATAAATAAATTAAATCAAGATATTGCTGCTAACCAAAAGAAATTGGAAGAAGCTCAAGCAAATCTTGAGGCCAATACAAAATCCCTAAGATCAAGACTTAGAGAAATGTATAAGAGGGGCAATGTCAACTATATTGAAGTTTTATTAAACTCCAAGGATATAGAAGAATTACTTAGAAACAACGAAATTATTTCTTCAATCGCAAAGGCTGACAGAGAACTTATTGAGTACATAAAAACTCAAATTGACACAATAAAAAAGACTGAAGAAAGATTAAAAGTTGATAGAGAAAAAGTTACAGTTACTAAGGCAGAAGTTGAGTCTGAAAGACAAGGCTACCAAGATGCAGTTAATGCAAAGAATGAGTACATGAAAGTTCTTGAAAAAAACATTGATGCTTACAAGATTGAATTTGAAAAGGCTCAATCAGACTGGCAAAACCTAGACCTTGAAATTTTAAAACTTCAAAAAGAAATTGAAGTCCAAAAGAAAAGAGAAGAAGAAGCTAAGAAGAGGGCTGAAAGAGCATCTGCCAACAGGACAAATAGAGTTAACAGCAACATAAGCGTTGCATCAAGACCAAGAGATGGACAAGCATATACTTGGCCAGTTCCAGGTCATTACTCAATATCATCACCATTTGGCTATAGAACTCACCCTATCTTAGGTTATTCTAAATTCCACTCAGGTGTAGATATACCAGCACCAAGTGGAACACCTATAGTTGCTGCTAAGTCAGGTACAGTTATTTTATCAAGACTTATGAGTGGATATGGAAATGTTATTATGATAGATCACGGAGACACAGTGACAGTCTATGCTCACTGTTCAGCACTTAATAAGTCAGTAGGTGACTCTGTTTCAGCAGGAGACGTTGTGGCCTTTGTAGGTTCCACAGGTCTATCAACAGGACCTCACCTTCACTTTGAAGTTAGGGTAAATGGATCGCCAGTAAATCCATTGGGATATGTATAATGAAAAAGAATAAATTTTTAAAAGTGGCAGCAGTTGCAATTTTAATATTGGCAACTGCTGTTGTTACGAGAATATACACAGTAAAAAGCATTTTAGGAACAAATGAAAACTTTGGAAAGGTAGTTCTTCTTGAGAAATATTTAAAAGAAAATTATCTTTACAATAAGGATATAAAAGAAGAAAATCTTGAGGCAGGAATCTTAAAGGGATTAGTTGCAGGGTTAGAAGATCCTTATTCACAATATCTTACAAAAGATGAGATGAAAAAATTGTCAGAACAAACTACGGGTAAGTTTCAAGGTGTTGGAGTTATAATTTCTCCTGCAGAGGATGGAAGCGTAACTGTAGTTTCGCCTATAAAGGGATCGCCAGCTGATAGGGCTGGGGTTGAATCTGGAGATAAGATTTTAAAAATCAATGGCAAGGACTTCTCAGCAGAAAAAATTGATCAGGCCTCAAAAGAGATGCGTGGTCAAGCAGGAACAAGCGTCAAGATTTTACTTTTAAAAAAGAAAAACTTAAAGACAGAAGAAGTTGAAATCAAAAGAGAAGAGATAAAAATCGACTCTGTCTTAAAAAATAAAATCGGAGACTATGGCTACATTGGTATAACAATGTTTGACGAAGAGACAGGTAAGGACTTCAAAAAAGTTTTACAAGAACTCACTGACGATGGAGTCAAGGGAATAGTCCTAGACATGAGGGGTAACCCTGGAGGAGTAGTTGACGCTGCCTATGAAATTGGAGACGCAATACTTCCAAAGACAAGCTTTGTTACATTGAAAAACAACAAGGGAGAAGTCATAGAAGACTACAAGACAGATGACAAGTACAATGACATCAAGATGGTAGTCCTCGTCAACGAAGGATCAGCATCAGCCTCAGAAATTTTGGCAGGAGCCATAAGTGACCTAGATAGGGCAAAAATTGTTGGCAAAAAAACCTATGGCAAGGGAGTAGTTCAAAATGTAATTGCTTTGCCAGAAGGAGACGGATTAAAACTGACAACATCAGAATACTTCACACCAAGTGGCGACTCAATAAATAAATTGGGAATAGAGCCAGACGTGGAAGTAGACCTTCCCGAAAATATTAAGGGTATAGGTATAGACTATCAAGAGACAGATACACAACTTCAAAAAGCCCTAGAGATATTAAAAGAAAAATAGAATTTTAGAAAAATAAATTTTAAGAAAAATGAAAGCAGCCGAGAAAAAGGCTGCTTTTTTAGTGAAAAGTTTTAGTAAAAGCTTCGCTTTTATAATTCTTATTTTTTGATAAGCTTTTTATTTTAAATAAGTTTTTGTAAAGCTATGCTTTACTATTCCCTTTCCGGAGGGGGCTAGGACCTTTCGATTGGTCCTTCCCCCTCCGGGGCACCCCCAACACCTTCAACGACCTGGCGGGGGCCTTTGCCAACAACCCCGAGCGGCAGACAGCCTAAAATTCAAAACTCGTTAAGCTTAAATAGTTGCGATTAAAAAACCTATAAATCAATTAGGATTGAATCACAATTACTTGTTTACTTAATCGCTTAACTCAAACAGTTGAATTTTTTAACGGCTGTCTTGCCTTACGGGGTTCTTCAACCTTAGTTCACGGTTTTACCATTACACAAATTCAAACTTATTTTGAGTTACTTGAGCCTACCTTATGATTTGAATAAACTTTTCTATTAAAAGAAGCTTAAATTGTTAATTGTTAAGCTTTTTTTATAATTTCATAATTATTTGTGAAGTTGTTTTTTTTTTTTTTTTTATGACTTAATAAAAAACTCTGACTTCATAATAAACTATGACTTAAGAAAAAATGTGAGCTTGTAATTTTTTGTGACTTCACAACAAATTACAACTTCATACTTAAACAGTGAGCTGATGGAGTGCCCCAGCTCGTCGAAATATTATAAGGTCGTAAAGCTTGCCAATAAACTGCAAGCTTATAAAGCAGTAAGCAAAAAGTTCGGAGACGTTAAAAAAATTTCATTGTTTGAACGAAGTGAGTTTGAAATTTTTAGTCGAAGAGCTTTTTGCGTATTAATGGGTCGGGCCCCTGCCAGGGCGATGGGGTTAGGGGGGAGGTTTAAGGAGGGGGTCAGGGGCCTCGCCCGCCCCTGGCTCCCCCTCCTTATAAAGAAATATAAAAGCGTCAGCTTTTAAAAACTTTTTCATCATCTTTTTGAAGATCTAAAAGAGGATACCAATTCTCTTTTTCTTTTCCCCTCTTTCAATGATATAATTAATCTAGTATTTAATTGAGGTGTTTTATGTTATTTGATATAAATGAAAATTTGGGAGATTTTTTCTATGACGAGCCAATGAAGAACCACACTTCTTTTTGTGTTGGTGGTCCTGCTAAGCTTCTCATTAAACCAAATGATGAAGAGTCTCTTATAGAAATTCTAAAATCTATTAGAAAAAATAATTACAATTATTATATTCTTGGAAACTGTACTAATATTATTGTCAAGGACAAGGGTTTTGACGGGATTATTATAAAGTTAAAAAATAAATTAAATGATGTGAAAAAAGTTTCTGACAAGGAAATTTTTGCAGGAACGGGTGCCAGCATGAAAAAGATTAGTGAGTTTGCCATGAAAAATTCTCTTACTGGTCTTGAGTTTGCTCACGGTATCCCAGGTTCTCTTGGTGGTGCCATTGTCATGAATGCAGGTGCCTATGATGGCGAAATTAAAAATGTTTGTAAGAGCGTAAGGCTTCTTGATGAAAATTTAAAGGTTATTGAAATTCCTGGTGATGAGATGAATTTTGCCTACAGGCATTCTCTAGTTCAAGAGAGGGACTTAATTGTCCTCGGTGCAACTTTTTCTCTTGAAGATGGAAACAAAGATGAAATAAGAGAAAAATATGAAGAATTTGACCAAAGAAGAGCTGACAAGCAACCTCTTGATATGCCTTCTGCTGGATCTACCTTCAAGAGGCCTACAGGTTATTTCGCTGGAAAGCTAATTGATGATTCAGGCCTAAGGGGATTTACTCATAAGGGAGCAGGAATTAGTCAAAAGCACTGCGGCTTCGTTGTAAATAAGAATAAGGCTACTGCCCAAGATATACTTGAAACTATAGAAATTGTACAAAAGGTCGTTCACGATAAGTTTGACGTTACTTTGGAGAGGGAAGTTAAAATTATTGGTGATTAGGAGTCTTTAAGTTGGTGATAAAATGGAAATTATAATTATTACGGGAATGAGTGGATCGGGCAAATCCTATGCCCTAGATGTCTTTGAAGACCTTGGCTATTATGCCATGGATAATCTAGCACCAGCCCTTTTGCCAAAGTTTTGCAACATTGCCCTTGATGCAAAGAGCAAAAACTTTGAAAAGGTGGCTGCTGTTGTAGACATGAGGAGTGGGGAGCTTTTTAATGATTTCTATTCTGCTTATGAAGAGCTAAAAGGAATGAATTTAAAAATCAGGCTCTTGTTCCTCTATGCCGATATGGAAACTATTATTGCAAGGTACAAGGAACTGAGAAGGCCTCACCCAATGAACAGGTCCATTGTTGATGGTTATAATTTTGAGGAAGCAACTCTTTCAAAAATCAAAGACAGCGCTGATTTTGTCATTGACACTACAGGACTTTCTACGAAAAATCTGAGAAAGCAATTAATGGCCTTTGTGTCCTATGATGAAAAGGACAACTTTGCCATTGAGGTTTCAAGTTTTGGCTTTAAGTCTGGCATCTTAAGGGATGCTGACCTTGTTTTTGATGTGAGATTTTTGCCAAATCCTTTTTATATTAAAGAACTTAAGGACTTAAATGGAAAGACTGAAGAAGTGAGGTCCTATGTAATGAAGTGGGATGTGACAAAAGAATTTATTGATAAGACTATTGACCTCTTGAAGTTTTTGATACCAAATTATATGGCAGAGCAAAAGAGAGTTCTTACGATTGGGATTGGTTGCACTGGAGGCTTTCACAGGTCAGTTGCTATAGCTGAGGAGATAGGTAGAATTCTAAAGGAAGAGTACAAGTCTACCTATGTAACTCACAGAGATATGGAGAAAAATTTATGGAAAAAAAGATAGTAGTCCTAGGTGGAGGTACAGGTATCTCCACTATTTTGCGTGGACTAAAAGATTATAGCGAGGATATTTCGGCTGTTGTCTCCATGTCTGATGACGGTGGAGGAAGTGGAATATTAAGGCAGGAACTAAATATTCTTCCACCAGGAGATGTGAGAAGATGTCTCATTGCTCTTTCCAATACCGACAAGACTATGAGGGACTTGTTGAATTATAGGTTCAAATCGGGATCTTTGAAGGATCAAAATGTGGGAAATATTTTAATTGCTGCCCTGACTGATATTTTTGGGTCCTTTGATAAGGCCTTGCTTGAAATGTCCAGTGTTTTTAATGTGACAGGCAAGGTAATTCCCGTTACCCTAGATGAGACTCATCTTGTTGCAGAGTTTGCGTCTAAGGATAAGGTTGTGGGAGAGTCCTACATCCCAAAAATGTGTTATAGGTTGAACACGAAAATTGAAAAAATGTCTATGATTCCCCACTATCCAAAGGCAAATGATGAAGCTGTGAAAGCGATTTTATCATCTGACATTGTCATTATTGGTCCAGGATCTCTTTACACTTCAATTATCCCCAACTTTTTAGTTGGAGGAATCAATGAAGCCCTAAGAGATACAAAGGCCAGAGTGATTTATATTGCCAATGCCATGACTCAAAAGGGAGAGACAAAAGACTATTCTTTGAAGGACCACTTCGAGGCCATATTAAAACATTCAAACTATGAATTTATTGATGAAGTCATAGCCAATGACCTAAGGGCAACAGAAGAAATTTACCAAAATTATTACAATAAGGATGAATCGAGACCCATCTTTGCCACAGAAGAAGACAGAAAATACTTCAAAGAAAAAAATGTAAGGCTAACAGAAGGGGAATTTATAGAAATCAAAGATGGATTTATAAGGCATGATGGAGACAAGATTGGGGCCAGCATTTTTAATAGTCCTTTCTTGTAAAAAAAATTTAAAGATGATATTATTTATTTGTTATAAAGGAGGATGTAATGAGGAAATATAGAAAGACAGAACATATAGAAAATTTCCTTCGCTCAACCTATGTTGGCGACCCGCTTTTTTCTGATATCTTTTTGTATAATGACTCTCTTCCAGAGATAAGTTATGATGAAATTGATACAAGCATTAATTTTTTAGATAAAAAAGTAAAGTTTCCCCTTATGATTAACGCCATGACTGGCGGCTCAAATCTTTCAGAGGAAATAAATAGATCTCTTGCAAATGTTGCGGTGGAGTACGACCTTCCCATGGCAGTTGGCTCACAAACCATTGCCCTAGAAGATGAAGATTCAAGAAAGTCCTTTGAAATTGTAAGAGAAATTATAAAAGATGGAATTGTCATCTCAAACTTATCTGGTTTCTCTAGTACAGAAGATGCAAAACTAGCAGTTGACCTCTTAAAGGCAGATGCAATCCAAATCCACTTAAACCCAGCCCAAGAACTTGTCCAAGTTGAGGGCGAAAGAAACTTTTGTGGAATCTTAAATAATATAGAAAAGATTGTAAAAAAATCTGAAGTCCCTGTAATAGTAAAGGAAGTTGGCTTTGGAATGTCGCAAAAGACAGTGAAAAAGCTTCATGATGTTGGAGTTAAATATGTAGACATATCTGGCTATGGTGGATCCAACTTTTTTGAAATCGAAAATCTAAGAGAACCCAATGCAGATATATCAGATTTATTTTCTTGGGGAATACCAACTGCCCTAAGTTTAATTGAAGCAAAGAAGCTTAATTATGATGACATGTATTTAATAGCATCAGGTGGAATAAAAACTTCCTTGGATATAGTGAAGAGTATCTGCCTTGGAGCAGACATGACAGCAATTAGTGGAGAAATTCTTTCCTATATAGTTCGTGGTGGATACGAATACACCTTAAAATATATTGACGGTCTAATGGAAAAAACTAAGATGCTAATGATGTTAAATGGAGCAAAAAATATTTCTGAACTTCAAAAAGTTGATTACAAGGTGACAGGAAAGCTTAGAGAATTATTGGAGGACTAAATGAAATTTATAAAAAAAGAAGAATTTAAAGATTCAAAATGGTCTGCAGGTGTAACAACAGAAGTTTTTATCTACCCAGAAGATGCAAGCGTTGGTGAAAAAAACTTTGACTTTAGGATTTCAACAGCAACTTGCAATGACAAAGAATCAGTCTACACACCTTACACAGGCTTTTATAGGTACATCACACCAATTGACAATGTGATGAATATTGAAAGTGATGGGAATAAATTTACATTAGATCCCTTTGAAGTATTATTTTTTGATGGAGATGACTCAACAAAATCATCAGGAGACGTCAGAGACTTTAACCTAATCTATAAAAAGGGACAAGATGCCAAGATGTTCTCTTTAAATATTAATAATCTTGAATTTAAGGCAGACAAAAGAGCAGTAATCTTTAACTACGATTCAGACCTAAAAGTTCAAGGTAAGGACTTTGAAAAATTCTCAGCAATCTATCTAGTAGAAGAAAAAGTGAAAATAGAAGGCCAGGGAAAAATAATAATTTGCGAATTTTAAATAAAAAAAGAAACTGTGATAAAAATCACAGTTTTTTTAATGGAAAATTTATTTAATTTCTAACTAAAAGATGGTCGCCTACTAGGGCTGTCTTAAAGGTCTTATAAAAGTCCTCATCGAGATAAATTTCGTAGGCTTCATCACCCAGTTTTTCATAAATATTTTTTATGTTCTCGTACTTGAGTCCAAGGCCAAGGGCAAGCAGGAGGTCATCTTCACTTGTTCTTCTTCCAGCTTTTAATTCTTCTTCTACTTTTTCTAGTTCTCTAAATTTTTTGTTGCCAAGGTCTGTCATCTTGGAGAAAGTGGTTATTAGTGATGCGTAAAAGAAAAGGGAGGCCACAATACTTGCGATTCCAAAAAATCTTTCGTTATAAACTGTCACTATTCCCACAAAAAATAAAATTGAAAAAACTACAAATGAGAGAAAAATCTTTAGGGTATTTTTTTCTCTTGTGAAGAGTTTTTTTGCCACCATCTCATCTTCTAAAAAGTAGATAAAGTCGTTGAACTTCTTGTTGTAATTATCTGCTTCAGTTCTTCTTAGTTTGTCCATTTGCCTTGTTGAAACCGAAGACCCATCTCCAAGGGAAAAGAGTATCTCAAAAAGTTTTCTTTCTCCTTTATCCAGTCCAGAGACATTTAAGTTTTTTAAAATAAATTCTACCTTATCTTGGCCATTTTTTGTCTTGTAGTAATTTTTTTCCATTTTAATATTTCCAGAGGCATGAGCCCTTAGGATCATAGCTATGATGGAGTTATAGATAAAGTTTGGGCCCTTATATAGGTAGGCCTTCTCATAATAATTTAAGTCAAGCTTCTCTTCATAGGTCTTGGCTCCCTTCTTGTTTAAGAGATAATACATAATAAGAGATAGGCCAAAGACCAAAATATTTATTAGCAAAAAGTATGTCGTTGAAAAATTCATTTTTAATTCCATTTAATCACCTATCTTCTATTATATACAAAAAAATATTTTTGGGTATAATAAGAATTGGAGGGATAGAATGTACGATATTATAATAATTGGTGGAGGTCCAGCAGGTTTAACTGCAGGTCTTTATGCAGCAAGAAGTAAAAAGAAAACTTTAATAATAGAAAAGGGAATTGAAGGCGGTCAAATCGCTGAAACTACTCAAGTGGAAAACTATCCAGGCATCGATTCAATAGATGGTGTGGAACTTGGTAAAAAAATGGCAGACCAAGCCAAGAAATTTGGTGCAGAAATTGTAATGGACCAAGTTGAAGACATGGAACTTGATGGAGAAGTCAAAAAGATCGAGTGCTATGTAGATTCTTACGAAGCTAAGTCTGTGATTATTGCAACAGGAGCATCTCCAAGAGAAATTGGTGCACCTGGAGAAAAGGAATACAAGGGCCGTGGTGTAAGCTATTGTTCAACTTGTGACGCAGCTTTTTATGAAGATGAAGTTGTTTATGTAGTTGGTGGCGGTGACTCTGCTGTTCAAGAAGCACTTTTCATCACAAACTTTGCAAAGAAAGTTTACATTATCCACAGAAGAGACGAGCTTAGGGCTTCAAAGGTTCTTCAAGAACAAGCCTTTAACAACGACAAGATTGACTTTATCTGGAATACAACAGTTAAGGAAATCAAGGGCGACAAGATTGTAAATGAAATGATTTTACATGACACAAAGACAGGAGAAGATAGGTCAATTAAGTCTGATGATCCTTTTGGAATTTTTGTCTTTATTGGTTATATCCCAAGCACAGAAATGTTTGAAGGTAAGGTTGAACTTACTGATGACAGGTATATCAAGACTGACGAAGAAATGAGGACTAATGTGCCAGGAGTTTTTGCAGCTGGAGACATTAGAAAGAAGACAGTTCGTCAAGTTGTAAACGCAGCAGGCGATGGTGCAGTTGCAGCTATGAACGCTCAAAAATATGTTGATGAAATGGAAGGAAATCTTTACGAAGGTTTCAAAGAAAACTAATAAATTAAAAATTAGAGAAACAAAAAAGCATTGGTTGAGAAAATTCAATCAATGCTTTTATTTTTATAAAATTTATTTTTCACCAAGCCAGTCAGCCTTAAGGGTGTAAGCAACCATTAAGATGACCCCAATAACCCAGGAGATGGGATAGAGTTTATAAACATTTTCTATTGTGTTATAGTGTGGAATTACAAATTTTGCTGCTAGGATCCTAAAGATACAAAGTGACAAGATGAGAATTATCATAGGTGGAATTGTTTTTCCAGTTCCTCTCACTGTGCCGGCAAGTGAATGCATAATGGCAAGTAAGAAGTAGAAGGGACAGAAGAACCTGCTGGCGAGAACACCGGCCTCGATAACCCTTACATCGTTTGTAAAAAGGCCGATTAATTTTGGTGCAAAATTATAAAGGAGAGTCCCACTTATGATTGTATAAAAAACTGTCATGGCAAGAGTGGTCCACATACCCTTTTTAATTCTTTCAATTTGACCTGCACCGTAGTTTTGCCCAACAAAGGTTGTGATTGCCATGCTAAGACTTAAGACAGGTAAGATGTTAAAACCATCAATCTTTACAAAGGCACCAAAACCTGCCATTGGCAAGGCGCCAAAGACGTTGACAGAGGATTGCATTATGACATTTGAAAGAGAAATAACTGTGTTTTGAATTGCAGTTGGAACCCCAACCTTTAAAATATTTAAGACCATGTCCTTATGTATTCTTATTCTAGAAAGATGAACCTTGTAAATATCTGGAACCCTAATTAAGAACAAGAGGGCAAGAAGGGCTGAAAGGGCCTGGCTAATATTAGTAGCAATAGCAGCTCCCTTAACTCCCATTCCAAATCTTTTAATAAGTAAAAAGTCTAAGATTACATTGGTAAAAGAAGCAATCCCAAGATAGAGAAGAGACCTCTTAGAATTTCCCACGGCATTTAAAATTCCTGCCTCCATGTTGTAAATAATATTAAAAACAAGTCCAAAGGAAAAAAACCTAAGATAAGCAATCGACTCTCCCATAACCTCAGCTGGTGTGTCCATTTTTTCTAGGAGCCAGGGTGCAAAGATGTAGCCCATTATGGAAATTAAAAGTCCAAAGGCAACTGCAAGAGCAAGAGAAGTGTGGACGGCAAGTCTCATATTCTTTTGATTTGATCCACCCATGGATTGCGAAACTAGAACTCCGCAACCAACAGCAATCCCCTGGCTAAAAGAAATTAAGAGATTAATAAGATGGGTACTTGACCCAACAGCTGCCAAGGCGTTACTCCCAACATAATTTCCAACAATCATGGAGTCGATTGTGTTGTAGGTTTGTTGGAGAAGATTTCCAAAAATTAGGGGAAGGGAAAATAAAAGAATAGTCTTCCAAATAGATCCCGAAGTCATTAAATTTTTTTCAACATTTGATATAGATTTAGCTTTCAATTTTAAATCATCCTAAATTTTGATACAAATACTTAATTAACGATAAATAATATTGTACTTTAAATAGAAGAAAATTACAAAAATAGGGATTGATAAACTATTTTTTACTTCAAAAAAAATTTTATATAAATAAAAGTTTGAATGAGAAAAAGCAAATAAAGATCAAAGCAAATAATTGAAATAAGAAATTAATGTGTTAAACTTTTATTATAGACAATAATATTTTTTATTGACAGGAGTAAAATATGATAAATAAATTTTTGTGGGCGAAGAAAGAAGAGAAGAATGGACTTTTTAAATGGCTTCCTTTAAGACAACACTTAGAGGACACAAAAAATATTATGAATGGCCTTTGGGAGCATTTTTTAAGTAGAGGTCAGAAAAGATTTATCGTAGACTCCATGATTTTTGAAAATAATGGAAAGAGTGGAGAGGAAGTAGCAAAGAACCTCTCTATTTTTTTAGCCTTAACTCATGATATAGGTAAGTGTACCCCAGCCTTCCAAACGATGAGGGGTTATAATAATTCTAAAGATCTTGATGATTATTTAATGGAAAGATTGGAGTCAAGTGGATACAAGAATCTGAAAAATTTTGACAGAGTCCTTGCTAACAAGAGCCACCATACTATTGTTGGACAATCCATACTTTCTTTTTTTGGAGTAGGAGAAGATGTAGCATCAATTGTTGGAGGTCATCACGGTAAGCCTATTGACAGTGTAAGACTTATTGAGACTCAAAAGACTTCCTATGGTGTAAATTATTTTCAAGTTGAAGACGAAGAGAGTGAAGTACATAAAAAGTGGAAAAAAGAACAGAAAAAGATTTTTGATTGGGCCTTAGATGAAGCCGGGTTTTCTGGAGTTGAAGATATCCCAAAAATTTCCCAGGCTGGAGCATTTATCCTATCTGGTCTATTAATTATGGCGGATTGGATTGCAAGCAATGAAGAATATTTTCCACTAATAGATATTGAGTCTTTTGAAGTAGATGACATGATAGGTAGATTCCAGAAAGCTTGGTATAAGTGGTACAAAAACGATTGCATAGAAATAAATAATCTGGAAAGTATAGAAGAAATTTTTAAAAATAGGTTTGGGTTCGATGCACCTAATGATATACAAAGAGGCCTTGTAGAAGCTATTGATCAATCTAAAGATCCGGGACTTATAATATTAGAAGCCCCAATGGGAATTGGTAAGACTGAGGCTGCTTTGGTAGGAGCAGAAGAGTTAATGTATAAGACGAGTAGAAGTGGTTTATTCTTTGGTCTACCAACGCAAGCAACTTCTAATGGTATGTTTTCTAGAGTTGAAGACTGGCTGGAAAATTTATCAAGAGAATTAGCCAGCAATACTAGTTTAAGATTGGTACATAGTAAAGCTGCTTTAAATGAAGATTTCACTAGCTTAGCAAAAAATATTGACCAAGATAGTATTGAGGGAAGTGTAATTACAAATGAATGGTTCTCAGGTAGAAAGCAAACTGCCCTAGATGATTTTATTGTTGGGACAGTTGACCAATTTTTACTTACTTCCTTAAAACAAAAGCACCTGGCTTTGAGGCATCTTGGATTTACAAAAAAAGTTGTAATTATAGATGAGGCGCATGCCTATGATAGCTATATGATGCAATATTTAGACCAAGCACTACGTTGGATGGGTGCCTATAAGATACCTGTGATTATTTTATCAGCAACTCTTCCTATTAATAGTAGAATTAAGTTAATCGAAAACTATATGAGAGGAAGAGGACTTAAGTGGAAGGAAGTGAAAAAACCAGAAGAAGTTCAATCTACTGATTATCCACTAATTACTTTTACAGATGGTGATGAGATAAAATTTAAAAATTACTTCAATATATCTGTTGATAAAGAGATAAAAGTGATTAGAGAAGAAAAGGAAAATTTAATTAATATAATTTCTGAACTCTATAAAAATGAAGGAGTAATAGGGGTTATTATGAACACAGTGAAGGACTCTCAAGACCTAGCAAAAGAATGTGAGCTACACTTCGGAGAAGACGCAGTAGAACTTCTGCACTCAAATTTTATCGCAACAGATAGGGTTAAAAAAGAAAATTTACTTCTCAGTTTGGTATCAAAAAATGCAGAAAGACCCAAAAGAAAAATTATAATTGGAACACAAGTTATTGAGCAAAGTTTGGACCTAGATTTTGATGTAATGATCAGTGAACTTTGTCCCATAGATCTTTTAATTCAAAGAGTTGGCAGGCTTCAAAGGCATGAAATAAAAAGAAGTGATGTTTATAAAAGTCCTACTCTTTATGTAATAGGAACTAATGATAAATTTAATTATGAAGAGAAGTCTAAAGCAATCTATGATGAGTACATACTTATGAGAAGTCAGTATTTTTTACCGGATTCTATAATGATCCCAAGTGATATACCTAACTTAGTCAACAAAGTTTATGAAGATGGAGAAGTTAAGTTAGACGATGAGCTACTAATTCTTATGGAAGAAAGTTGTAAAAAGAGAGAGGTAAAAATAAATAATAAGGAGCAAAGAGCTAAGACTTACAGACTAGATAAGCCAGACAGGAATTTTAAGAGGACTTTAGTTGGTTTGCTTGAGACTCCAGTTCCAATAGATAGTGAAGAAGTTGGTTATGCAAGAGTAAGAGATATTGAGGACACTATAGAAGTTATAGCCTTAAAGAAGCTTTCGGAAGGTTATGGGACTTTTTCAGAATGCCTCGATTTATCAAAAGATATAGACAATCCAAGTACAGCAAAAATTATTGCGAGAGAATCTTTAAGACTTCCTTTAGCGTTAAGCAGGTATCCAAAAGTTTTTGAAGAGACTATAAAGGAACTTGAAGAATATAATAGGAAAAATTTATCAGACTGGCAAAGGCAGACCTGGTTAAGGGGGTCATTGGGAGTTATTTTTGATGAAGATAATAGCTTTGTTTTAAATGGTTATAAGCTAACATATGATGAAAAATTTGGCTTATTTTATGAAAGGGTGAGAGATTTTGGGAAAATACAATTTACTAAATGAGTCGTGGATTCCTGTTATTGAAAATGAAAGTTTGAAAAACAAAAAAGTTTCCCTCATTGATATTTTTGAAAATGCAGAAAAATTTAAGGGCTTGGCTGGAGATACGAAGACCCAAGACTTTGCAATGACTAGACTTCTTCTGGCAGTCCTTCAAACAGTCTTTTCAAGGTTTGATTATCATGGGAAGCCTCATCCTGGTATTGTCCTAGATGAAAAGTTTATGCAGGTTGACGATGTAGATGAAGATTACTTAGATGATGAATATACCAACAGCCTAGAGGAGACATGGAAGAAACTCTGGTCGACTAAAAAGTTCCCTGAAATTGTCAGTGACTACTTGAGAATGTGGGAGGACCACTTCTATTTTCTTGATGACAAATATCCCTTCTATCAAGTTAGGAAGGAAGAAATAGATGGATCAAAAATTAATAAGGTAAATCCAAGTTCTGTTAGTGGGAAAAATATTAATCGTATGATTTCAGAAAGTGGGAATAAAGTTGCTCTCTTCTCACCTAAGTATGACAAGGGAAAAAACAAAGAAATATTAAAAGAAGATGAGGCTTTGAGATGGCTTTTGACTTTTCAAGCTTATTCGGGTTTATCAGATAAGGTAATCTTTGGAAAAGAAAAATATAAAATACCAAATTCAAAGGGCTGGCTTTTTGATATAGGAGGGATTTATTTTGAAGCTAATAACTTATTTGATACTTTAATGTTGAACTTAATTTTGCCAAATCCTATACAAGAATATATTGGGATAGTTGAAAAACCTTGTTGGGAATTTGATAGCTCTGAAATCATATCAAATTATTTATCTTATAGAGATCCAGACAATCTTGCAGAACTCTATACGAACTGGTCTAGGGCAATATATATTGATAGTGAAAAAGATTTTAATGATGCTTTTAATTTTGAAATTGTAAAAATACCTGAGATAAATCACTTGGATGCTTTTTTAGAACCCATGACTCTTTGGAGATTAGATACAAATGGACCGGAAAAAGATAAATTTAAGCCAAAAAAACACAATTCGGGTGAAGCACTTTGGAGATCCTTTGGAACAGTAGCAAATATAAGTGAAGATAATAATGAAGTGAAAGCTCCAGGACTTATTGAGTATGTCAATAAAAGAAAAGAAGAAATTGGTGAATATAATCTAATTATTAAATCAATAAGCATGAAAGATGATGGAAATGCCACTTCATGGGTTCCAGTGGATGAAGTTTTTGACTCCTTAGCAATCAAGGAAGAAGTTTTGACAGACATCGATAAAGAAGGATGGGTTCCTCTTATAGACTCTGAAGTTAATTTGGCTAAGAAAGTTGTGGGTGGAATTTATGGATATTTTATTTCTGATTTAATGACTGTTAGAAATGACAAGAGCAAGGATTTTAAAAAGCAAAAAGTTGAAGAACTTTATTATAAATTAAACGAACCCTTTAAAGATTGGCTTGCCAGCATAAATAAAGAAGATGAAAAAAATAAAAAGATAAGAGAGTGGAAGGTAACTTTAAAATCTCTTGTCATAAATGAAGCGAGAGAAATGGTATCGCAAGCCAACACAAGGGACTATAGGGGAATAGAAAAAGATGGAAAAATTATAAATATCGCCACAATTTATAATAAGTTTATAAATATTTTAAACAAAACAATAGGATAGGAGGAGAAAATGACAAGAACTAGTAATAAAACTTTTAGAGTGGAGTCAGTTACAAGAAATATTATCAAAGAAATTAACTCTGACACTAGCTCTGCAAATGCTAGGGCAACAATGGCTAATATTAGAAATTCAGTTAATAGACCACTTACAGAGTCAACTGATTTATTAACCCTTCTATTCAGATACATGCCAGAGGACTTTTTAAGTACTGATGGGAAAATATCTGATGAAGAGAGAGCAGTTATAACAACTATTCAATTATACGCAATACACCAACAGTCTAAAACAGAAAGTGTACTCCTAGAAGAGAATAGTGAAAAGTGGAAAAATTTGGGCTATTCGCTTAGGTCTTTAAGGAAAGATGGAGATTCTGTAGCTGTGGATAGAAGATTTAATAGTATGGTAACATCAACAACCTTTCAAGAACTTTCTCACCATCTAAGACAAATGATAAAGCTATTAAAGTCAAAAACTGATGCAAAGGTGGACTATCCAAGGCTATCTAGAGATTTATATAGGTACTTGAGAGGTTATGGAGAAGAAGTAAAATTTTCATGGGCAAGCAGGTATTATTTTGTTAATAGTGAAAAAGAAGGAGAAAAGAAAAATGAAAAATAACAATATCTATCTAGACGTAAATGCGATTCAAACATTGCCACCATCAAACATTAATAGAGATGATACAGGAAGTCCAAAAACTGCACAATATGGTGGAGTTAGAAGAGCAAGAGTGAGTTCCCAAAGTTGGAAAAGGGCAATTAGGTCATACTTCTTGGAAGATTCAAAAAATAGTAATGTAGGTATAAGAAGTTATAAAATCCCAGAATATATAGGATCAAAGATTGAAAAAATAGATGGAAACATCTCAGAAGAAGATGCTATAAAAATGGCTAATGACCTTCTAAAACTTGGTGGACTAAAAACGAAAGATAATAAAACGACAGCTCTTTTCTTTATGGGAAATACTCAGGCAGAAAAATTAGCAAGGGCAGCAGTAGATGGAGTAAAGGATAAAAATCTTATTAAAGAAATGTTAAAAGATGACCCAGCTGTTGATATTGCACTTTTTGGAAGAATGGTCGCAGACGATCCATCACTAAATGAAGACGCTTCATGTCAAGTTGCACATGCAATTTCTACTCACTCAGTTGAAACTGAATTTGATTTTTTCACTGCTGTAGATGACTTACAAGAAGAGGACAATGCAGGTGCAGGAATGCTTGGAACAATAGAATATAATTCATCAACCCTTTACAGGTATGCAAATGTGGCAGTTCATGAATTCTATAAACAATTATCAGATAAAGAAGAAACAATTAATGCCATAAAACTTTTTGTAGAAGCTTTTGCAAAGTCACTTCCAACAGGCAAGGTAAACACTTTTGCAAACACTACAATTCCATCATTTATTATGGTTAGCTTGAGAAAAGACAGACCAGTTAACCTAGTAAGTGCCTTTGAAAATCCAGTAAAAGCATATAAAAATCAAGGTTTTGTCAAAGAATCTGTTGAAAAGCTTTTAAAAGAATATAAGAAGGCTGAAAAATTTGTTGAAGAACCTATAGCTACTTTCTGTATATCATTAGATGATTTTGAATTGATAGAAGGCGTAAAGAAGGAAGATAATTTTAAGGAACTATTAAAAGAATTAGGAGATAAACTTGGTGAAATAATACCTGACGAATTGGGTGAGTAAATTGAAAAGTATTTTATTAAAATTTCAAGGTCCCTTACAGTCCTGGGGGACAAGCTCGAATTTTGAGACAAGACATACAGATGACTACCCTTCAAAAAGTGGAGTCCTTGGGATGCTAGCAGCTGCCCTTGGTTATAGACGACATGAAGACGAAAAAATAAATAGATTAAGAGAAATAAACTTTGCAACTAGGGTTGATCAAGCAGGGATTCTTTTAAGAGACTATCAGATTGCCAAGAAATATAAAAAGAATGGAAGACTCGAAAGGAATTATGTTACAAATAGATATTACCTATCTGATGCTATATTTTTAGTTGTCTTAAGTCACGAAGATAATGACTTCATCGATAAAGTTTATGAGGCTTTAAAGAGACCATATTTCCAAAATTTTCTTGGAAGAAGATCTTGCCCTGTAAATTATGATTTTATTATAGGTTGTTTTGAAGATGATCCACTTGAACTTTTAAAAAAGACCAAATGGCAGGCCAACAAATTTTATAGACAAAATAAGAATAATAATTTAAAAATTTATGGAGATTCTAAAATTTTAAAAACTGGAAAAGAAAAACTTAAAAAGGATGATGTGGTTTCATTCTCTCAAAAAGAAAGGAAGTTCCAGTATAGGGGCGAGTCAACTATATATGTTGAAGTTGATAGGGATGTTGGAGAAACTGATCATGATGCTTTTGGAGCAGTTGGGGGTTAATATGTATATATCACAAGTTGAAATTGACCTTAATAACAGAAGAAAAACTAGAGACCTAACCCACCTGGGAGCCTACCATAATTGGGTAGAAATGAGTTTTCCAGATGAAATAGAAAAAGAAAATAGAAGTAGAAAACTTTGGAGGATTGATAAAATCAATGGCAAAAGTTTTTTATTGGTCGTATCGGAGAGCAAACCCGATTTAGAAATATTGGAAAAGTATGGAGTAGCTAACTCAGCAAGAACAAAAGATTATGAAACTTTTTTAGAAAGTTTGAAGGAAGGACAGATTTTAAGATTTAGGGCAACACTTAATCCAATAGTCTCAAAAAAAGAAGAAGAAAGAGAAAGAGGAAAAATTTACCCTTGCTATAACACAGAGGATCAAATGAAATTTTTACTTGATAGGTCAGAAAAAAATGGATTTGAACTTGAGGAAAATGGATTTCAAATTGTAGAAAAATCCCATCCAATACTCAGAAGGAAGGGTACAAGACATATAAAATTAAATAAGGTAGTTTATGAAGGTAAACTAAAAATTATTGATAAAGAAAAGTTTTTAAAAATTCTTACCCATGGAATGGGTAGAGAAAAAGCTTACGGATTTGGAATGATTACAGTTATACCGGTGAAGTGATATGACAGACTTAATTGGACCAAAAAAGCCAGAACTCACTGAGCTTCCACGTATTGAAGATAGGGTTAGTTTTATTTATGTAGAGCACGCAAAAATTAATAGGCAAGATGGTGCCCTTACTGTTATGGACTCCAAAGGTATTGTGAGGATACCTGCTGCCATAATTGGAATACTTTTATTAGGACCTGGTACAGACATAAGCCATAGGGCAGTAGAACTATTAGGAGACACAGGAACATCAATTATTTGGGTTGGTGAAAGAGGAGTTAGGTTCTATGCCAATGGTAGGCCCCTTGCCCATTCAACTAAATATCTAGAGAAACAAGCAGTCCTATTTTCTAATAGAAATACAAGACTATTAGTTGCAAGAAAGATGTATCAAATAAGATTTCCTGGTGAAGATGTAATGAAACTAACAATGCAACAATTAAGAGGAAGAGAAGGAGCTAGAATAAGAAATCTTTATAGACAAGAAGCCAAGAGATATGAAATTGATTGGACAAAAAGAGACTATGATCCAAACAATTACGAAGATGGGAGCCCTGTTAATAAAGCACTCTCTGCCGCCAATGTAGCTCTCTACGGCATTTGTCACAGTGTAATTGTTGCCTTGGGAATGTCACCTGGATTAGGATTTGTTCATACAGGACACGACAAATCCTTTGTATATGATATAGCCGACCTCTATAAAGCTGAATACACAATACCCCTTGCATTTAAATTAGCAAGTGAAGTCACAGAAGATGAGGATATAGGAAGACTGGCCAGACTTAGACTTAGAGATAAATGTGTAGATGGAAAATTAATGAAAAAAATCGTGAAAGACCTGCAGTACTTAATGGAAATAAATCCAGAAGATGATATAAAAATAGAGACAATAAATCTCTGGGATGAGAAAGGTAAATTGGTAAAATATGGAGTTAATTATACAGAAGGTGATTTGTAATGCCTTTTACAGTAATAACTCTTTCCAAAGTTCCAAGTTCCCTTAGAGGAGATTTAACAAAATGGCTCCAAGAAGTTGCAAGTGGAGTCTATGTTGGTAACTTAAATACAAAAGTAAGAGAAAAGCTCTGGGATCGAGTAAAAGATAACTTAAAAGACGGAGAAGCAACAATATCTTACTATTATAGAAATGAAATTGGTTATAAATTTGAGACTATTAATGGAGACAGGGAAGTTTTAGATTCTGAAGGCTTGCCTTTAGTATTAATAAAAAAAGAAATTAAAGAAAAAGATAAAAGTCTAAAAGAAGGATTTTCAAAAGCAGATCAATTTAAAAAAAATAAAAAATATAGAGCATAGTAAAGTGAAAAAATCCATTGATAAAAAAGAGATAAAAAAATATGCAGTCTTGGATTTAGAAACCGATGGACTAAATCCTTTCAATGATAATATAATAGAGATTGGAGTAGTAAAAGTTGGAGAAAAACAAGAAAACTTTCAAAGATTTATAAGAATTGAAGGAAAATTACCAGAAGAAATAAAAAGTTTAACAAGAATTGACGATGAAATGCTAGAGGAAAAAGGAATTCCACTAAAAAGAGCATTAGAAGAGTTTATTGATTTTATTGGTGACACAATAATACTAGGGTATAATGTTGCTTTCGATATAAAATTTTTAAACTCCTCATTAGAAAAAGAAGGCTTGGCAAAAATAAATAATAAAGTTTATGATATCATGCAGTTTGTAAAAAAAGATAACTTATTTTTGAATAACTACAAGCTAGAAACTGTTTTAAAATCCTATGGCATTGATGAAAAAGTTCCTCACAGAGCTCTTGAAGATGCAATTCTGGAAGAAAAATTAATTCATAAAGTGAATAAATTATGGGATATTTTATAATGGAAATGAGATAGTTACGGGATCTTTTAAGTGTAGTCCCCGCATATGCAGGGGTGATCCTCAATTCAAATACAGTTGATGCTTTACAGGATAGGTAGTCCCCGCATATGCAGGGGTGATCCCAAATGAATAACGATGGTTGCGGGATAGTGTCTGTAGTCCCCGCATATGCAGGGGTGATCCTCTGATTGATATAACTTCCCATTAAAAGAATAGGTAGTCCCCGCATATGCAGGGGTGATCCTGGGATTAGAAAGTTCTGGGCACACTTGTATAGGTAGTCCCCGCATATGCAGGGGTGATCCTGACAGTGGCAGAACTTGAAAGAAGAGTTGGTGGTAGTCCCCGCATATGCAGGGGTGATCCTGATGGATACGGACATCAAGATATCTTGTTTATGTAGTCCCCGCATATGCAGGGGTGATCCTAATTCTTCCTTTGATTCTTTTTTAGAATATTCGTAGTCCCCGCATATGCAGGGGTGATCCTGAATTTTCTGAAAAGACTGGAGAAGCCTGGGAGTAGTCCCCGCATATGCAGGGGTGATCCTCTTCGAAGGTAAGGGAGATAAAGAAAAAACTAGTAGTCCCCGCATATGCAGGGGTGATCCTGAGTGGCATATCATCTCCAAGTGTGAACGAAAGTAGTCCCCGCATATGCAGGGGTGATCCCGTGTACATTTGATAAGCCAAACTCAACCTTGTGTAGTCCCCGCATATGCAGGGGTGATCCTAGGTTATATTTAGAAGAAAATAATGAATTGTTGTAGTCCCCGCATATGCAGGGGTGATCCCCTGTCAACCTCATCTGCAAGTACAATCCTAATGTAGTCCCCGCATATGCAGGGGTGATCCTGGATGGTACTTTTAAATACAGGAAGATTTTTGGTAGTCCCCGCATATGCAGGGGTGATCCCTGGTGTAAATACTAGGGTTAATGATTTGACAGGTAGTCCCCGCATATGCAGGGGTGATCCTATACCATTAAATAGAGTAGTTAGGCACTATGAGTAGTCCCCGCATATGCAGGGGTGATCCTGGGACTGCTAAAGTAAGATTTGATGGAGAAGAGTAGTCCCCGCATATGCAGGGGTGATCCTGATATCTTATTGTGGGTGCTTCGACATCGTAGGTAGTCCCCGCATATGCAGGGGTGATCCTTTAAAAGACCGAATAGTGATGGGACCAGCATCGTAGTCCCCGCACAGGCGGGGGTGATCCTCCCAAGCTAAGGAAGAGGATAAAAGAAACACAGTAGTCCCCGCACAGGCGGGGGTGATCCCAAAATATAAACTATTTCCCTGCGCCTGATCCTGTAGTCCCCGCACATGCAGGGGTGATCCTATAACTTTGATACTTGACAGCGACCCCAAGTTGTAGTCCCCGCACATGCAGGGGTGATCCTGAAATTGAAGATGAATTGGTGGAGAAAGAATAGTAGTCCCCGCACATGCGGGGGTGATTCTGTTAGAGTAGCCAGTACAAACAGCCAATCCATGTAGTCCCCGCACATGCGGGGGTGATTCACCCCATACTCTAATAGGCGGTAGAAATGATAGTAGTCCCCGCATATGTAGGGTTAATTTTACAAAAATGGAAGTTGTTAAAGTTATCTCCAAAGAAAAAAAAAGAAAGGTGAGAAAAGATTATGAAAAAAATAATTGATATGTTCATAAAGGAAATAGAAGGCGGTCTGGAAAGATTTGATAATGAAGATGCAGTCCGTAGCATTGGCGGGCTTGAAAGCTTCTTTTTAGATAACTTCGATGAAATTAATAAGAAAAACGACGAGGTGGCTCAACTAGGTTTTGATCTGCAAACAGAAATAGTGGAACTAGAATCAGGTGGAGATAATCAAGAAAGATTAGTCAGGATAGAGAGGATACTAGACAAGATAAAAGAAGCTAATAAGGTACACTAACATTTAAGTTGGGGTGTTTTTGTTTTAAAGCTTATATAGTAAATTTTGTTTTCAGGGAGGAGTGCAATAAGCTTATGAGTATAATTGATGATTTTTTTAAAGAAATAGAGAAGGTCTTATTTGCTGAAGCTTCCAACAATGATTGGGATTTATTTAATGATTTAGAAGACTATTTTATAGATAACAACGAGATGATTTTTAAAGAAAGTGAAAGGGTATCTGACTTAGGATATGAGATGCAAGATGTAATCGCAGAGATGAGTTATATGGATAATTTTACAGAATGTAGGATAAAGATAAATAAACTTTATAATGAAATGAAAAAAGAACTCCAGGCTTAGGTCTGGGGTTCTCTTACATTATTTTGTGATTTAATTTTCTTCTTTTAGTTCATCTTTTTCAAAGTCCCAATCGCCACTTGGATCTGCATATCTAATAAAGATAGATGCGATTGCAAAGATTGCAAGTATTCCTTGGTACCACAAGAAGGGAATTATCTCCATAGGTGAAACTGCGCCGGCACCAAGCTCTTTTGTAAGTCCTGCTGCTATTAGGATTTGTGCCCCGTAAGGGATGACTCCTTGCATAACGCAGGAGAAGGTATCCAAGAGAGCAGCTGATCTTCTTGGATCAATTTTAAAATCATTTGATATTTCCTTTGCAACTGGTCCGTCGATTATTATTGCCACTGTGTTATTAGCTGTTGCAGCATCAGTTAGGGCTGTGAGAAGGGCGATGGAAACTTCTGCAGATTTTTGTCCTCTTGCAAAGCTCCTTATCTTTTGGACTAGCCAGTCGATTCCTCCATTTTTGGAAACCATATAGGAAAGCCCACCAGTTAGCATGGATAATAAAAATATTTCAAACATGCCAGAGAAACTTGTGAAGATATTTTGGGCAAAGGTCATTAGGTCAAGGGCACCTGTTGCTATCCCAATTACTCCTGATAAAATTATCCCACTTGTTAAAACTAAAAATACATTCATGCCTGCTATTGCAGAGATGAGTACAAATAAGTAGGGGATAATTAAGACTGGATTATAGGGACGGTCTTCTAATGTAGGAAGGGCTTCTGGTTTTCCAACTACCAATAAAATTATAAAGGTAATAATAGCTGCAGGAAGGGCCATCCTTATGTTTGCCTTAAACTTGTCCTTCATATCTACATTTTGAGTTCTTGTTGCAGCAATTGTTGTGTCAGAAATAACTGATAAGTTGTCTCCAAACATTGCTCCTCCAACAAGAGAACCCAAGACTAGGGCTAGTGGAAGGTTTCCCTTTTGAGCAAGTCCAACTGCTATTGGGCCAACTGTAGAGATTGTTCCCACAGAAGTTCCTGTTGATATAGAAATGAAACAGCCTATTAAGAAGATTCCACCTGTTATAAATTGAAGGGGAATAATTGATAGGGCAAAGTTAACAACTGAGTCGACTCCTCCTGATTCCTTAGAGACTGTTGCAAAAGCGCCAGCCAATATGTAGATGAGGCACATTATAATAATATTTTCGTCGCCGCAACCTCTTACGAAGTCGTTAAACTTGTCGTCAACACTTCCCTCAAACATAATGAAGGCAAGTATAATTGCTGGCAAGATACATACTGGGGCTGGCACTTGGTAAAATGCCATTTCGACACCTAGGTGGTTTAGGACAATTCCCGTAGCCATGTAAACTAGTACAAAGACAAGAAAGGGAAGCAGAGCTGCCAAACTTGGCTTAGGTTTATTATTTTGATTTTCCATTTTTCCTCCTAATATTTTATGTAAAATACATAATAATTATAAATAAAGCAAGGATATTATATTATTAAAAAAATTTTTTGTGAAGTCTTTTGTCCTATTTTTAAGCATTTTTAAGATTTCTGGCCTCTCATTAACTTTTTTAAATTGACTTTATCATATATAATGAAAAATACTGTACAATTTGACAGCATATTTAAATTAAAAAAATTTAATTTAGAGAGGGGACAATATTATTGAAGAAAAATAAAAACTTTAAAGTCATAGGAGCCCTAGTCCTTACCCTAATTGGATTTTTATTTGGACAAGAGCAACTTCAGGACTTTGACGTAAACTACAATGGACCATACTTAAATAAACTAGAAAGATTTTTATCAATATTTGATAACCCCTACGAGGTCAATGAATCAAGCATCTACTATGAGATAGATAAAAATCCGCCTAATTTCTCTGAAGAGGATTTAAAGATGGGTCCAGACTTTGCTCATTATTCAAACCTAGATCACTTAAATAGGGTTGGGCCTGCCAATGCGCTATTAAGTCGTGAGTCAATGCCTAAAGAATCAAGGGGCGATATATCGAAAGTGTATCCCTCAGGATGGCATCAAAAGTTTTATGACTTTGTTGAGGGTGGAGCAGTTTACAACAGGTGCCATCTCATTGCCTATCAAATGACTGGAGAGAATGACAATTGGAAGAACCTCATGACTGGGACAAGATCCTTTAATACCAAGGGGATGCTCCCCTTTGAGAATGCTGTTGCTTCTTACATGAAGGATACTGGCAAGAAGGTAAGGTATAGGGTGACTCCAGTTTTTGAGGGTGACGAACTTGTGGCAAGGGGAGTTATTATGGAAGCCTATAGCATTGAAGATGGTGGCAAGAAAATTAACTTCAGGGTCTTTGCAAAAAATATTGAAGAAGGCGTAGACATAGATTACAAGACAGGAAGGACTAGGATAGCTAAAAAGAAATGATGACTTATAGATTTTAGGAAAGTAATAAATTTTTGTTAGTTAATAAAAAAATATGAAGTTATAGTTTTTTGTTAACTAGATATTAATTATGAAGTCATAAATTTTTGCCAAGTAGATGGAAAATATAAATTCATTATTATATAGAAAGAAATATTCTTATAGGAGAGAGTCGGCCAAAGAGGTTGGCTTTTTTTATTGTTTATATTTGAAAATAATCAAAAGAAAATACAAATCTTGTTGACACTAAGATAGCTTATGTTATAATTCCATAGGACAAAAAGGAGAATGAAAATGAGACTTAGAAAAAAACATTTTGCAATACCTGAAATGGCTGAAAATCCTTATGTATTTTTTAATGGACAAGAGAATAAGGGGAAGTGGAAAGAGGTCTTTGGCAACGACAATCCAATTTATTTAGAGATTGGTGCTGGCAAGGGAACTTTTACTATCGAATCAGCTAAATTAAATAAAAATATAAATTATATAATGGTAGATATTGAAACTAATGCACTTATTTATGCAACAAGAAAAATATTAGACGAAGAGCTTACCAATGTTAGGGCAATGCCCATTAATGCTGAAAACATCTTAGACTACTTTGACGAAAACGAACTAGACAGGATCTATATAAACTTCTGTAACCCTTGGCCAAAGTTAAGACATAAGAAGAGAAGGTTGACTTACCCAAGATTTTTAGAAAAGTATAAGCTAATATTAAAACCAAAATCACAAATTTATTTTAAGACAGATGATTTAGAACTATTTGAAGAAAGCTTAGATTACTTTAAAGATCAAGGCTTCTCTACACTTGTAAAAGAATTTGACATGAAGCTTGAAGAATATCCACAAAACATTGTGACAGAATACGAAAGCAAGTTTAGAGGACTGGGAGAAAAAATAAAGTTTGGAGTCTTTGAACATTACGTTAACTAAAATTTAAAATAAATTGACAATAAAACTCCTGAAATATATAATGAATTTCAGGAGTTGAAGATATGGACATAAATAATTTAAAAGAAAAAATAAAAAATGGTTACGTAATAACAAGAGAAGAAGCAATAGAAGTTTATAATAGCGACTACGATGAACTAACAAAGGCTGCAGATGAACTTAGAGAATATTTCTGTGGCAATGACTTTGATGTTTGTACTATTATAAATGCCAAAAGTGGTAAGTGTTCAGAAAACTGTAAATTTTGTGCCCAATCAGGTCACTATCATACAAATGTAAAAGAATACGATCTTCTAGATGAAGACGTAATAGTAAAGGATGCCCTAGATAAATACAATAGGGGAATTCCAAGATACTCAATGGTAGCAAGTGGAAAGGGACTCACACCAAAAGATATAGACAAGATATGCAGCATTACGAGAAAGATATATGAACAAGCACCGGGAATAAAGGTATGTATTTCAGGAGGAATAATATCAGAAGAATCCTTTGAAAAATTAAAGGCAGCTGGTATAACAAGAATCCACAACAATCTTGAAACATCAAGAAACTTCTTCCCAGAAATTTGCACGACACATACTTACGATCAAAAGATAGAAACAATAAAGGCAGCTCAAGAAGCAGGAATGGAAATATGCTCAGGAGGACTCATAGGATTAGGAGAAGACTTCAAAGATAGAATTGACATGGCACTACAGTTAAGGGACCTAGATGTACACTCAGTACCTATTAATCTATTAAATCCTATTAAGAACACTCCCTTAGAAAATAATGAACCACTGCCAATGGAAGAAGTAAATAGGACTTGTGCGACCTTTAGATTTATTATGCCTAAGGCCCTAATAAGATTAGCTGGTGGAAGATCACTAATGGAAGAATTTGGTAAATCAGCATTTAAGTCTGGTGCCAATGCAGCTATATCGGGAGTACTTCTTACAACAAAGGGCATAAGTATAGAAGATGATATGAAGAGAATTAAGGATTTAGACTATCAAGTAAAGGCAGTGTAAATTAATTTTAAAAAGTTTTTATAAACTGCTTGACAAAGGAAAATATAAATAGTAATATAAAACAGCTGTAAGAAATGCAGCTGTTATTTTTTAGAAAAAAAGATTTAAAAAAATAAAAAAAACAGTTGACAGATGATTTTCTAGGTGCTAATATATAGAAGTTGTCACTTAAGACAGCAAAAAATATTACCGAGTTTCAAGTAAAAACAA
This sequence comes from Peptoniphilus harei, assembly GCF_016726485.1. Taxonomy (GTDB): domain Bacteria; phylum Bacillota; class Clostridia; order Tissierellales; family Peptoniphilaceae; genus Peptoniphilus_A; species Peptoniphilus_A harei. The sequence goes on along the minus strand of NZ_CP068103.1, from coordinate 604,358 downwards.
TTTAAATAAATTGTAAAAAATACTTGACAAAGAAAAAACACGGTAGTATAATAAACAAGCTACTTCAAAAAAGTAGCGCATGAAACATGATAATTAAATAGTGTGAAGATAGATAAACAATTCGTGATTTAATCACAGATTCTTTTAAAGAATCACAAGCAAACCAGATATTCGTTTAGTTTTGAGAAAACTAATGAGTCATACAAATTTTTAATTGAGAGTTTGATCCTGGCTCAGGACGAACGCTGGCGGCGCGCTTAACACATGCAAGTCGAGCGATGAAATCTTGACAGATCCCTTCGGGGTGAAGATAAGATGGATTAGCGGCGGACGGGTGAGTAACACGTGAGTAACCTGCCTTAGACATTGGGATAGCCTCGGGAAACCGGGATTAATACCAAATGAAATCATAGGTGCCCATGCACTAATGATCAAAACTCCGGTGGTCTAAGATGGACTCGCGTCCCATTAGCTAGTTGGTGAGGTAACGGCCCACCAAGGCGACGATGGGTAGCCGGCCTGAGAGGGTGAACGGCCACATTGGAACTGAGAAACGGTCCAAACTCCTACGGGAGGCAGCAGTGGGGAATATTGCACAATGGAGGGAACTCTGATGCAGCGACGCCGCGTGAACGATGAAGGCTTTCGAGTCGTAAAGTTCTTTTATATGGGAAGATAATGACGGTACCATAAGAAAAAGCCCCGGCTAACTACGTGCCAGCAGCCGCGGTAATACGTAGGGGGCTAGCGTTGTCCGGAATCACTGGGCGTAAAGGGTTCGCAGGCGGAAATGCAAGTCAGATGTAAAAGGCAGTAGCTTAACTACTGTAAGCATTTGAAACTGCATATCTTGAGAAGAGTAGAGGTAAGTGGAATTTTTAGTGTAGCGGTGAAATGCGTAGATATTAAAAAGAATACCGGTGGCGAAGGCGACTTACTGGGCTCATTCTGACGCTGAGGAACGAAAGCGTGGGTAGCAAACAGGATTAGATACCCTGGTAGTCCACGCTGTAAACGATGAGTGCTAGGTATCGGAATAATTCGGTGCCGCAGTTAACACATTAAGCACTCCGCCTGGGGAGTACGTGCGCAAGCATGAAACTCAAAGGAATTGACGGGGACCCGCACAAGCAGCGGAGCATGTGGTTTAATTCGAAGCAACGCGAAGAACCTTACCAGGGCTTGACATACTGAGGACCGGTATAGAGATATACCCTCTTCTTCGGAAGCCTCAATACAGGTGGTGCATGGTTGTCGTCAGCTCGTGTCGTGAGATGTTCAGTTAAGTCTGGCAACGAGCGCAACCCCTATCTTTAGTTACCAGCATTTCGGATGGGGACTCTAAAGAGACTGCCGATGATAAATCGGAGGAAGGTGGGGATGACGTCAAATCATCATGCCCTATATGCCCTGGGCTACACACGTGCTACAATGGAAGATACAAAGGGAAGCGAGATAGTGATATTAAGCCAACCTCAAAAAGTCTTTCTCAGTTCGGATTGTACTCTGCAACTCGAGTACATGAAGATGGAGTTGCTAGTAATCGCAGATCAGCATGCTGCGGTGAATGCGTTCCCGGGTCTTGTACACACCGCCCGTCACACCATGGAAGCTTGTAATACCCGAAGCCTGCGAGCGAACCTTAGGGAAGCAGCAGTCGAAGGTAGGATAGGTGACTGGGGTGAAGTCGTAACAAGGTAGCCGTATCGGAAGGTGCGGCTGGATCACCTCCTTTCTAAGGAAAATAAATCTTCACACTATTTTAATTATATATATGGACCTGTAGCTCAGCTGGTTAGAGCGCACGCCTGATAAGCGTGAGGTCGGTGGTTCGAGTCCACCCAGGTCCACCATAACTTAGTTTATGCTAAGTTTTGAACCATAACAACTTAAAAACTAATCAAAATTTCTTAAACAAAACAATTAAACTGGAAATAAACAGAAATGTTTATTAACAAAGGTCAAGTTAAAAAGAGCACTAGGTGAATGCCTAGGCACCAAGAGGCGAAGAAGGACGCGACAAGCTGCGAAAAGCTACGGAGAGGAGCAAATATCTTATGACCCGTAGATATCCGAATGGGGAAACCCACCTCGTAAGAGGTATCCTATAGCCAATTCATAACTATAGGAGGCGAACCAGGTGAACTGAAACATCTAAGTAACCTGAGGAAAAGAAAGAAAACTCGATTCCCTAAGTAGCGGCGAGCGAACGGGGAAGAGCCCGATGTGTATAAAGAGACAATAGCCAGCCAAATAATCTGGGAAGATTAACCAAAGAAGGTAAGAGTCCTGTAGGCGAAAGCGAAGATATCCGACACAAAAGAGTACCACGGAACACGAGAAATTCAGTGGGAATATGGGGGGACCACCCCCTAAGGCTAAATACTACTTGGTGACCGATAGCGAACAAGTACCGTGAGGGAAAGGTGAAAAGAACCCCGTGAGGGGAGTGAAATAGAATCTGAAACCTAGTGTTTACAAGCAGCGAAAGTGGTTTAACACCACGATCGTGTACTTTTTGTAGAACGGGCCAGCGAGTTACGATTACTAGCGAGGTTAAGCATTAAAGATGCGGAGCCGAAGCGAAAGCGAGTCTAAATAGGGCGGAAGTTAGTGGTTGTAGACCCGAAACCGTGTGATCTATCCATGAGCAGAGTGAAGTTGAAGTAAAATTCAATGGAGGCTCGAACCGGGTAACGTTTAAAAGTTATCGGATGACTTGTGGATAGGGGTGAAAAGCCAAACGAACACGGAGATAGCTGGTTCTCCTCGAAATAGCTTTAGGGCTAGCCTCTAGTAAGACATGAAAAGGGGGTAGAGCACTGATTGGTCAAGGGGCATGCATATGTTACCAAGACCTATCAAACTCCGAATACCATATCATGCACTAGGGAGTCAGACTATGTGGGATGAGCTTCATAGTCGAAAGGGAAAGAGCCCAGACCATCAGCTAAGGTCCCAAAATTATAGTTAAGTGGGAAAGGATGTGGAGTTACTGAGACAACTAGGATGTTGGCTTAGAAGCAGCCACTCATTTAAAGAGTGCGTAATAGCTCACTAGTCAAGTGACTCTGCGCCGAAGATAACCGGGGCTAAACTATATACCGAAGCTATGGAACGTATAACGTTGGTAGAGGAGCAATGTATGAAGGACGAAGCAGAAGCCGTAAGGCACTGTGGACATCATACAAGAGAGAATGCTGGCATGAGTAGCGAGAGGTGAGTGAGAATCTCACCCGTCGAAAACCCAAGGATTCCTGAGCAAGGCTCGTCCACTCAGGGTAAGTCGGGACCTAAGGCGAGGCTGAAAAGCGTAGTCGATGGACAACAGGTGGAAATTCCTGTACCGATACAATCATTAAAGGAAGTGGGGACGCAGAAGGATAATAAGAGCGCCCAGTTGGTGAGGCGTGCAAGCGCAAAGGATGGAAAGTAGGCAAATCCGCTTTCCGAGAAGTCTGAAGCGTAATGCGGATCGAAAACAAGTAGAGAAGCTTATGACTCCACACTGCCAAGAAAAGCCACTACTAGAGAAGTATCGCCCGTACCGTAAACCGACACAGGTAGGTGAGGAGAGAATCCTAAGACGAGCGGAAAAACCTTTGTTAAGGAACTCGGCAAAATGACCCCGTAACTTCGGGAGAAGGGGAGCCCCTGTAACAGGGGGCCGCAGTGAAAAGGCCCAAGCGACTGTTTACCAAAAACACAAGTTTCTGCTAAGTCGAAAGACGAAGTATAGGAGCTGACACCTGCCCGGTGCTGGAAGGTTAAGGGAAAAAGTTAGCGTAAGCGAAGCTTAGAACTGAAGCCCCAGTAAACGGCGGCCGTAACTATAACGGTCCTAAGGTAGCGAAATTCCTTGTCGGGTAAGTTCCGACCCGCACGAAAGGTGTAACGATTTGGGCACTGTCTCAACAAAGGATCCGGTGAAATTGTAGTAGCGGTAAAGATGCCGCTTACCCACGACAGGACGGAAAGACCCCGTGGAGCTTTACTGTAGGCTGAGATTGAATTTTGGGATTAAATGTACAGAATAGGTGGGAGACAGAGAATAAGGTACGCCAGTATCTTGGGAGTCACCGTTGGGATACCACTCTTTTAATGCTAGAATTCTAACCTAACCCCATGAATCTGGGGAAGGGACACTCTCAGTTGGACAGTTTGACTGGGGCGGTCGCCTCCGAAAGAGTAACGGAGGCGTTCAAAGGTTCCCTCAGCACGGATGGAAATCGTGCGCAGAGTATAAAGGCAGAAGGGAGCTTAACTGCGAGACCAACAAGTCGAGCAGATGCGAAAGCAGGACTTAGTGATCCGGTGGTACCGAGTGGAAGGGCCATCGCTCAACGGATAAAAGCTACCCCGGGGATAACAGGCTTATCTCCCCCAAGAGTCCACATCGACGGGGAGGTTTGGCACCTCGATGTCGGCTCGTCTCATCCTGGGGCTGAAGTAGGTCCCAAGGGTTGGGCTGTTCGCCCATTAAAGAGGCACGCGAGCTGGGTTCAGAACGTCGCGAGACAGTTCGGTCCCTATCCGTCGTGGGCGTAGGAAATTTGAGAGGAGCTGTCCTTAGTACGAGAGGACCGGGATGGACAAACCTCTGGTGCACCAGTTGTACTGCCAAGTGCATAGCTGGGAAGCTAAGTTTGGAAGGGATAAGAGCTGAAGGCATCTAAGCCCGAAGCCCCCCTCGAGATGAGATTTCCCTCGAAAGATAAGACCCCTTGAAGAAAATGAGGTAGATAGGCTCAAGGTGTAAGTGTAGCAATACATTCAGCTAGCGAGTACTAATAGGTCGAAGACTTGACCAAAGATTTAAGGTAAGATTAGTTTTTAAGTTAATCTGGTGAGAATAGGACAATGGACACACCTGTACCCATACCGAACACAGAAGTTAAGCATTAGTCCGCTGATGGTACTTGGTTGGCAACGACCTGGGAGAGTAAGTTATCGCCAGTAAGGGACAAAAGTCCCCAATAGTCTTAGGTAGCTCAATGGTGGAGCAACCGGCTGTTAACCGGTAGGCTGTGGGTTCGAGTCCCACCCTGAGAGCCATTTAAAAAACAAGCCGGGGTGGCGGAACTGGCAGACGCACAGGACTTAAAATCCTGCGGTGGTTAAACACCGTATCGGTTCGATTCCGATTCTCGGCACCAAAAGAAATAGTAGCCGGGTACAAATGACGCGGGATGGAGCAGCATGGTAGCTCGTCGGGCTCATAACCCGAAGGTCGGAGGTTCAAATCCTTCTCCCGCTACCATAAAAATATGGCGGCGTAGCTCAGTTGGCTAGAGCATACGGTTCATACCCGTAGTGTCAGGAGTTCAAATCTCTTCGCCGCTACCATTTTCAAAATAACGGTTTTTGTTATACATAAACCGCAACCATATTAGGCCCTGTGGTCAAGCGGTTAAGACACCACCCTTTCACGGTGGTATCCCGGGTTCGATTCCCGGCAGGGTCACCAGATGGACGCATAGCTCAGTTGGGAGAGCATCTGCCTTACAAGCAGGGGGTCATAGGTTCGAGCCCTATTGTGTCCACCAAAATTGGGCCTGGTAGTTCAGTTGGTTAGAATGCCAGCCTGTCACGCTGGAGGTCGTCGGTTCGAACCCGATCCAGGTCGCCAATTAAAATTTCAAGTTATTTTTAATAAGTGAGATGCTGGTGTAGCTCAATTGGTAGAGCAACTGACTTGTAATCAGTAGGTTAGGGGTTCAAGTCCTCCCACCAGCTCCAAAAAAGCTTATTATTAGGGACTTACATGGAGGAGTTCCCGAGTTGGCCAAAGGGGACGGACTGTAAATCCGTTAGTTTAACTTTCAGTGGTTCAAATCCACTCTCCTCCACCAAAAATTTTATAAAAAATTATTTATGCGGGTGTAGCTCAGTGGTAGAGCCCCAGCCTTCCAAGCTGGTTGCGAGGGTTCGATTCCCTTCACCCGCTCCATATAAGCACCTATAGCTCAGTAGGATAGAGCAACGGACTTCTAATCCGTGTGCCGGGGGTTCGAATCCTCCTAGGTGCGCCAATCAATTATTGGGGTGTAGCCAAGTCGGTAAGGCACCAGACTTTGACTCTGGCATGCGTAGGTTCGAGTCCTGCCACCCCAGCCAAGTGAGACCCATTAGCTCAGTCGGTAGAGCACTTGACTTTTAATCAAGGTGTCGCGCGTTCGAATCGCGCATGGGTCACCATTTTTAAATTTTATATTTGTGGAGAGGTACCGAAGTGGTCATAACGGGGCGGTCTTGAAAACCGTTAGGGTGCAAGCCCACAAGGGTTCGAATCCCTTCCTCTCCGCCATTTTTTAATCTGTGGTTAACACAGATTTTTTATTGAAACTGAATAAGACCCATTAGCTCAGTCGGTAGAGCACTTGACTTTTAATCAAGGTGTCGCGCGTTCGAATCGCGCATGGGTCACCATACTAGCTGTGAATTAATTTTCACAGCTTTTTTTTTGAAAAATTTCATTAAATAAAGGTTTCTTAACTTTATCTTTACATCTAAAATGCTATACTACTTGTGAGGTGAAAACATGAGGGATTTTGCAGAAAAAAAATTATCCTATCTTATGCTACTTTTGTCTATTGCCTTCATAATTTATGGAGCTTATAGGCATGAAGTGGATACTGTCCTATCCAAAGCCATAAGAATTTGCTTGGAGTGTGTTGGAATTGGTTAGTTTAATAAATCTTCTAAAAAATATTGGTAAAAAACGAAACTTATTTCAAGGGACTTTTGCCCTTCTTACAAATTTACATATTCCAAACTTTTTTAAAGGAACAATATATACAGGTAAGACTAAGAACCTTTGCGTTCCGGGACTAAATTGTTATTCATGCCCTGGAGCTGCCTTTTCTTGTCCAATAGGTTCCTTTCAAGCACTTGTTGGCTCGTCAAAATTTAATTTTGCCTACTATGTGACGGGACTAATGCTTTTATTTGGAACCTTATTTGGAAGACTTATCTGTGGATTTATGTGTCCCTTTGGATTTTTTCAGGATCTCCTTTACAAGATTCCTACAAAAAAAATCTCTACAAGAAAATTTTCTTTTTTAAAATACTTAAAGTATTTTATTTTAATTTTTGTAGTCTGGCTTTTTGGAGTATTTTTAACTGATGAACTTGGTGGAGCTTCTCCATATTTCTGCCAGTACATCTGTCCACAGGGAATATTGGAAGGTGGAATCCCTCTTTCACTTGCTAATAAATCTATAAGGGGAGCCTTGGGAAATTTATTTATTTTAAAATTTGCTATACTTGCTGTTACAGTTTTAATGTCAATATTTTTCTACAGGCCCTTCTGTAAATATATTTGCCCCCTTGGAGCTTTTTACGCTATAACTAATAAATTTTCATTTTATAAATATCATGTGGACGATTCATGCATTTCTTGTGGCAAGTGTAAGAGAGTTTGCAAGATGGATGTTGATATGTCCACAAATCAAAATGCCCTAGAATGTATAAGATGCGGTGACTGCCTAAGGGCTTGTCCAACATCAGCTATATCCACGTCAATTAATAAACCTAAGACCAATGAAGGAGTAAGTTATGAATAAAATTTTTAAAAAGATAAGTAAATTGTTTGTTCTCATGATCCTATTAGTGTCAATGACGGCTTGCTCAAGTAAGTCACAAGAAACTACTGAACTTTCTGGTGGAGATACTTTTCCAAAGTTTGATGCAGTAGATTTTGAAGGAAATCCAGTAAGTAGTGATGTATTTAAAGACCATCCTGTAACTATTTTGAGTATTTGGTTTACAGGTTGTAAGGGTTGTATTGATGAAATGCCAGGCCTACAAAAAATTAGTGAAGACTTAAAGGATAAAAATGTTAAGGTTATGTCAATTTGCCTTGACACTTATGAAAATAAAGAAATTAAGGCTGAAGCAGAAAAAATCTTAGAGGCTAAGGGAGTAAAATACACTAACCTTGCTGTTAAACCTTCTGAAGAAATCGATGCTTACCTCAAGAACTTAACTGCCTTCCCAACAACTCTATTAATTAATAGAGATGGAAAGATAGTAGGAGATGCAAGTGTAGGTTCAGTTGATGATAAGGATAAGCTAAACAAGCTTTATGAAAAAATTGACCAAATTATTGCTAATGACGGAAAATAATCTAATTTATTTAGATTATTAATCACTTTTAGTGATTCCTCATTAATATACACCAATTGAGACTCCCGAGAGGGAGTCTCTTTTATTTTTATATTGTTGCATTTGCAACAGAAAAATTCATCTTTATTTATTAAAATATATTTAGAAGTAATGAATTTATAGGAATAATTTAAAGAGAGAGGATGAAGATCATGGATATGTTTTGTTTTCAATGTCAAGAAACATTTAAAAACACTGGTTGTACTAAAAGAGGAGTATGTGGAAAATCTGCAGTTGTTGCAAATTTACAAGACTTTTTAATTTGGACATCAAAGGGACTTTCTGAAATAGTTGTAAAAAGTGGAAAAGAAAATAAAGAAGCAGTAGATAGAGTTGTTTTAAATTTATTTACAACAATTACAAATGCAAACTTTGATGATATTGCAATAAAAGAGAGAATTGAAGAAACTATTAAGCTTATGAATTCTTTAAGAGAAGATAAAGAATACAGTGAAGCTGCTATGTGGTCAACTGAAGAATTTTCTGAAATCGAAAGAAAAATAAATTCAGGTGAAGTTTCTATTTTAGTAGAAGATAATGAAGATATTAGAAGTTTAAAAGAACTTGTTACTTATGGTTTAAAGGGTATGGCTGCATATGCAAGACATGCAAAAGTTTTAGGATTTGAAAGTGAAGAAGTAAATAACTTTATTTTAAATACAATGGCAGAACTTCTAACAGAAAAAACTGTTGATGAATTAGTTTCATTAACACTTAAAACTGGTGAAATGGGATATAAGGCAATGGCAACTCTTGATTCTGCAAATACAGGAACTTATGGAAACCCAGAAGTTTCAAATGTAAATATTGGTGTTAGAAATAATCCAGGTATACTAGTTTCAGGTCACGACTTAAAAGACTTTGAAATGCTTTTAGAACAAGCAAAAGATTCTGGTGTGGATATTTACACTCACTCAGAAATGTTACCTGCAAACTACTATCCAAAGTTTAAAAAATATGAAAACTTTGTTGGTAATTATGGTAATGCTTGGTGGAAGCAAAGAGATGAGTTTGAGTCCTTTAATGGACCAATCCTTATGACAACAAACTGTATAGTTCCACCTAAGGATTCTTATAAAGATAAATTATTTACAACTGGCGCAGCAGGATATCCAGGATGCACTTATATAGAAGAAGATGAAAATGGACACAAAGATTTCTCAGAAGTAATTGAAATGGCAAAGACTTGCAAGTCTCCAGAAGAAATTGAAAAGGGAGAAATAGTTGGTGGATTTGCGCACTCTCAAGTATTAGAGCTTGCTGATAAAGTTATTGAAGCTGTAAATAATGGTGATATTACAAAATTTGTTGTAATGGCTGGCTGCGATGGAAGAATGAATGAAAGAAATTACTACACAGAATTTGCAGAAGAATTGCCAGAATCTGCTGTAATTTTAACTGCTGGTTGTGCAAAATACAGATACAACAAATTAAATCTTGGAGATATTAATGGAATTCCAGGAGTATTAGACGCAGGACAATGTAATGATTCTTACTCATTAATTCAAATTGCTCTAGCATTAGTTGATGCATTTGGAGTTGAAAGTGTAAATGATCTTCCAATTGCCTATAATATTGCATGGTACGAACAAAAAGCAGTAATTGTTTTACTTGCACTTCTATCATTAGGTGTAAAAAATATTCACCTTGGACCAACTCTTCCTGCATTTTTATCTTCAAATGTTGTAGATGTTCTAGTTGAAAATTTTGGAATTGCTGGAAACTCAACAGTTGAAGAAGATATGAAAAATTTAAAAATAAAATAAAAAACATGCTTGACTTTTAAAATATAAGCTAATATAATCATAAGTAATTCAAAAATAAACTTTTGAGAAGAAGAGTAACTTAAAATTTTGATTAAAGAGAGCTTCGTTTTGGTGAAAGAAGTAGAAAGATTTTTTGTGAACATGGCCTTCTCTAGGAAATACTGATATTAGGTATTTACGGGTCTTCCCGTTACAGAAGTAGAGTATGATAGTACTTGAAGAGGTTGCTTTCGTGAGAAAGTGATAAATTAAGGTGGTAACACGAGCTTTCGTCCTTATGGATGGAAGCTCTTTTTTTATTGTTTTGGAGGAAAAATGATTGAAGTAAAAAACTTAGTTAAAGAATTTAAAACTGGAGATAGAAGTTTTAGAGCCTTAAACGATGTTTCTTTCAAGGTCAATCGGGGAGAGATTTACGGTGTAATTGGTTTATCTGGTGCCGGCAAGTCAACCCTTGTTAGATGTATTAATAGGTTGGAAGAACCAAGCTCAGGAGAAATCCTAGTTGATGGAAAATCTATTATTGGCCTAAATGAAAAGGAACTTAGGGCAGCTAGAAAGGATATTGGAATGATCTTCCAGTATTTCAACTTATTCATGCAAAAGACTGTGGCAGAAAATATTGCCTACCCTCTAGAAATTTCTGGAGTGTCTAGGGAAGACATATCAAAAAGGGTGGACGAGCTCTTAAAATTTATTGATCTTAAAGATAAGAAGGATTCTTATCCAGCAGAATTGTCTGGTGGTCAAAAGCAAAGAGTGGCAATAGCAAGATCCATTGCCACAAACCCATCAATCCTACTTTCAGATGAAGGAACATCAGCCCTTGATCCGGCAAACACAAAGTCAGTCTTAAATCTTCTAAAGAGAATTGTAGAAGAATTTGACATGACAGTTATAATGATCACCCATCAAATGGAGGTAGCCAAGGAAATTTGTGACAGGATAGCAGTAATGGAAGCAGGAAAAATTATTGAAGAGAACACCACAAAGGAACTCTTCACAAATCCAAAAACTGCAGTTACAAGATCCTTTATTAAAAATCTTGAAGATGATGTGGAAGAAGGCTATGTGAGAGCCAGCGACTATAAGGGAGACGTCTTGAGACTTTCCTATGCAGACAACAACTACGACAAGCCAATTCTTTCCCAATGTGTCAAGAAGTTTGATATAGACTTTTCAATTTTATCTGGAAATATAAACAAGCTAAATGCAGCAAATGTTGGTTACCTTACAGTTCAAATCCTAGGTAAGGATGATGAAAGGGCAAGGGCCATTGAATTCTTAAAAGAAAATAATGTAATTGTGGAGGTGCTTTAAATGGATAGGATAATTGATATAGTTTTACCAGCAATTCCACAAACTTTAATAATGGTAATTGCTTCGACAATAATTGCCCTCTTAATTGGTCTTCCACTGGGAATAATTTTAACAACAACAAGACCTGGAGGACTTACAGAATCAGTAAAAGTTTACTCAATCCTAGATGGAATAATAAATATCCTAAGGTCCTTTCCCTTCGTAATCTTGATGATAGTTGTATTCCCACTATCAAGACTAATTGTTGGAAAGTCCTACGGAACTGCAGCAATGATAATTCCCCTTTCAGTTTCAGCAGCACCCTTTGTTGCAAGGCTAATGGAAGGTTACTTTATCCAAGTTGACTCAGGCATCATCGAGGCAGCCAAGTCCATGGGATCATCTAAGAGGGAAATAATCTTTAAGGTCCTTATACCAGAGGCAATGCCAATGATAGTGACAGGAATTACAATGACAATAATTAACGTAATTGGTTACTCTGCTATGGCTGGTGTCATGGGAGGAGGAGGCCTAGGAGATGTGGCAAATAGGTATGGTTACCAAAGAAATGAGCCCCTAATCCTTTGGTCAGCAGTAGTAGTTATTATAATCTTGGTTCAAATAGTTCAATTTGTTGGTAACTTTTTGACTAAGAAGATAGACAAGAGAAAATAAGAGAAGAGAAAGAAAAAAGAAGAAAAAAGACATAATATTTGACAACAAGGAGAAAAAAGATGAAGAAGACAAAAATTTTATTGACACTAATTGGACTTATTGCAGTTTTAACAGCTTGTGGAAAAGACAACAAAGTAGAAGAAAAAAGCTCAGAGGCAGGAGAAAAAACTAAGGTTACAATAGGGGCATCGGAAACTCCCCATGGAGAACTCATAAAGGCCCTTGAGCCAGAATTTGAAAAAGCAGGCATTGACCTTGACCTAGTAGTTTTTTCAGACTATGTGCAACCAAACCTACAACTTGAATCAGGAGACTTAGACCTAAACTTTTACCAACACCAACCCTACCTCGACAGCTTTAATGAGGACAGGAAGACAAATATAGTTTCCCTAGAAGATTCAAAAATATTTATCACACCCCTTCTTGGATTTTCATCAAAGATAAAGGACATAAAAGACCTTGAAGATGGTGGAGAAATTATAATTCCCAATGACCCAACAAATGGAGCAAGAGCCTTATTAATTCTTGATAAAGAAGGACTTATAAAGTTAAAAGACAAGGACAACTTAAACTCAACTGAAGTTGATATAGTTGAAAATCCAAAGAATTTAAAATTTACAGCAGTTGATGCACAAAATATTCCAAGAGTTTACCAAGATGCAGACCTTGCTTTTATAAATCCAAACTTTGCCATAGCAAATGGGCTAGATCCAAAGGATGCGATAATCACAGAAGCAAAGGATTCACCTTATGCAAACATTGTGGCAGCAAGATCTGGCGAAGAAAACAAGGAAATTTATAAGAAAGTTGTAGAAATTTTACAATCAGAAGAAAGTAGAAAATATATTGAAGATACTTTCAAGGGAGCAGTGCTTCCAACATTTTAATATTAATTAAGTAATAATTTTTTTTAGAGGAGGATATATATGAAAAATTTTAAAAAATTATTTTTACTAGGATCAGTGGTCCTATCACTTGCCCTAACAGGATGTGGCGGTGCAAAGAAAGATGACGCAAAGGCAGAAGCTCCAGCAGATGGAGACAACAAGATTGTTATTGGTGTATCACCTACACCTCATGGAGAAATCATTGAAGGTCTAAAGCCAGAATTTGAAAAAGAAGGACTTGATGTAGAAGTCGTAAACTTCGATGACTACATCCAACCAAACCTTCAACTAGAAGCAGGCGACCTTGATGCCAACTACTTCCAACATAAACCTTATCTTGACAGCTTTACAGAAGAAAGAAACATTGACAATCTTGACGTCCTAGGTTACGTTCACATTGAACCAATGGCTTTATATTCAGAAAAGTATAAGTCAGTTGATGAAATCGAAGATGGCGCAGAAATTATCATCCCTAACGACCCAAGTAACGGTGCAAGAGCCTTAATCCTACTTGAAGATGCAGGACTAATTAAGTTAAAGGACAAGACAAATCTTAACTCAACAGAAAAAGATATAGCAGAAAATCCTAAGAACTTAAAGTTCACAGCAATGGATGCACCTTCAATTGCACAAGTTTATAAAGATTCAGGAGCAGCAGTTATTAACTCCAACTTTGCTATTGGACAAGGACTTGACCCAACTAAGGACTCAATCTTCTTAGAATCTAAGGATTCACCATATGCAAACTTAGTTGCAATTAGAAAAGAAGACGCTGACAAGGAAAAATTCCAAAAATTCTTAAAGGTTCTTAACTCTGAAGAAGCTAAGACATTTATAGAAGAAACATTTAAGGGAGCAGTTATACCAGCTTTCGAAAACTAAAAATATTTAAAGAGATCCTTAGGGGTCTCTTTTTTTTGAGTTCTGATTTCTAAAAAATCATTAACTGAGATAAAAAAGATCAAAACAAAAAATGAAAAAGCAAAATCATAAAGCTTTTATTATAAATTCATTTATCTTTCACAAATTCATACTAAGATAAAGTCATAAATTTTCGTATAGGAGGAAAGTATGAAGAAGAATTTAAATAAAAACCCTGGTATGGGTAAGATTGTAATAATAATTGCCCTAGTTTTTTCTCTAATTGGAGGAATTGTTGGTTCAGCAATAACAACTTACAAGCTCTTGCCACAGGGAGAAAGTAAAACCACAAATAGCGATTCAAATATAACTATTTCTGCCAAGGACAATATGACAGTGGCTTCAGCCGTTGCCAAGAAGTCCATGTCCTCTGTAGTTGGTATAACAACTAAGGGAGTTCAACAATCCTTCTTTGGACAAGTTGAAGTCCAAGGTGTGGGTTCTGGTGTAATAGTTGATCCAAAGGGTTATATCCTTACTAATGCCCACGTTGTTAAGTTAAACAACCAGGTAGTAAAGGACGTGACAGTTAGACTAAACAATGAAGAGGATATTCAAGGCAAGACAATTTGGGCAGACGAGATGATTGACCTTGCCATTGTAAAAATTAACACAGACAAGAAGTTAAATGTGGCAAGCCTTGGTGACTCTGATGCCCTTTCAATAGGGGATACTGCCATAGCCATTGGTAACCCAATATCATTGCAGTTTTCTCAAACTGTAACCCAAGGTATCATCTCTGGACTTGACAGGTATGTTGGGGCAGTAAGTGGTGGAGGCTATATGACTGGGCTTATCCAAACTGATGCATCAATAAATGGTGGTAACTCTGGTGGAGCCCTTCTAAATGCCGAAGGAGAAGTAATTGGAATCAACACAGTCAAGGTTCAATCAGCAGAGGGACTTGGATTTTCAATTCCTATTAACTTTATTAAGCCAATTATAAAACAAGTTATTGAAACAGGATCTTACAAGGAAATGTCTATGGGTATGCTTACAATGAATGTGGATGTAGCATCTCAAGTTTTAAATCAAAAGTCACCTGTTGACAAGGGAATCTTTGTCTATAAGGTTTACGATGGATCACCTGCAGCAACTGCTGGACTTGAAGCAGGAGATATTGTGACAAGAATTGGCAAGGACCAAGTGTCTGATAACAACGCATTGAAGTCAATTCTCTACAAATACCAAGTTGGCGACAAGGTAGAGGTTGAGTATATTAGGCAGGGCAAAAAGATGACAGCTGAAGCAACTTTTACTGATTACTCCATAGAAAATGATAAGGAGGCCCAAAAAGATATAAGGGAACAAGTAAGGGAAAGAACTGCCCAAGAAGAAGTGAGAGCAAGAAGACAAGAAGAATTATTTAATAGGTTTAGACAAGAATTTGGAAATAATTTCTAAGGTCTAAAGATAGCTTATAAAATTTTAAATAAAAAATTTTTATAAAGTAAAAGTGACACCATCTGGTGCCACTCTTGCTTTATTTTTTTGCAATTCTTTCTAATTTTTCTGCATGAAAAGAATTAAAATATTCTTCCAAGAGTTCTACAAACCTCTTGGCGTACTTAGTGATATATCGGTTTTTATTTTTTATGGCGTAGATGCCAAGGCTTACAGGCTTGCCCTTGGAGTATAGTGGGAAGATATTGATGTCATCTTCAAACTCGTCCATCCACCTCTTGATATTCATTTGAGAAATGAAGACAGCAGCTATTGCCTTGTTGCAAATTGAAAGGGCAATTCTAGAATAGCCAGTCTCTATATAATCATTTGGCCTTACCCCAGCTTCCTTAAAGCTTTGATTTATAAGGCTCCTAATCCTATTGTCCTGGGTGTAAAGGAGGAAGGGAACCTCGTCAAAGTCCCTTAAATCTAAGTTATCAATTGATTTTTCCTTTAAGTCTTCAAGATTTTTAAAATATTTTTTTAGGAGCCTGTCACTGACACAAAGATAAAGTTTCTCATCTAAGAGAAGACTAGATTTTAAATTTTCATTTTGATTGTTTTCGTCAATGGAAATGGCAAGGTCTAGTTTGTTTTCAAGACACATCTCTTCAAGTTCATGAGATTGCTTTTCGTGGAGGACAAGACCAACTTGGGGGAATTCCTCAGTAAATTTTTCTATAATAGATGGTATGAACATATCAGCACGAGGGGAAGAGGCACCTAGCATGAGTTTACCCATCTCTTCGCTTTCTAGGTCCCTGATCTTGTTTATCATATCAGCCTCACTTGTGAGGAGTTTCTCTGCATAGGCCAGGTACTCTTCTCCAATAGGTGTCAGCATCAGTCTAGGTTTTCTAAAAAAGAATTTTGTCCCATAATATTCTTCCAGTCTTTTTATATGATTTGAAAGAGTTTGTTGTGAAATGTAGAGTTTTTCTCCGGTTTCATTCATGTTTAAGGTCTTTGCAAGTTCTGTGAAGTAGTAAATACTTTCGAAATTCATATTTCCTCCTATCAAATATATTTTGTGATTTATACAAATTTTTATTAATTTATTTTGTGGTACTTTTATTATATACTAAGTATAAGTTAATTGTGAAATAAATATTAAGAATCCCTTATAGTTTACCAGCTTTTTTTCCTTAATATCACAATTACCGGAATCCCCTTGCACCCACCTCCTTGGGTGCATTTTTTATGCCCAAAATTAAAAGTTGTAGAATATTGTGACTTTATAAATATTTAAGGGGTTACACAAAATTTAGACCTGATAAAAAAATAGGATCTTACAAAAAAATTGGACTTAATAAAGTTTTATGATCTTATGAAAAAATGATGCTTAATAAAAATTTATGATCTTATGAAAAAGTGAGACTTCATAATAATTTGGGAAGTCATAGAAATTTAATAAGTCATGGGAAAAAGTGATTTTATAAAAATTTATAAAGTTATAAAAACATATAAACTTGCAATTATTTTGAATTTATAAAAATACCTGAACTTCTAATTATCTAGAAAGCCTTAAAAATATATGAGTTTGTAGTTATTTTAAAAGTTATAAAAATAAAGTTAAAAAAATCATAAGTTACAAGAAATTATAGGGTCACAAAAATTCAAAAGTCATGGAGAATAGAGCAAATAATTTTAAATAAATTATCATAAAATAATTTTGATAAATTTTATCAAAAACCCTTTACAAATTTCAAATCCTATACTATAATAAAGACAGTTAATGATAGTTAATGTCATTTAACAAAAATTACTTTGATTTTGGGAACCCCATAACTCCTAAGATTAATAATAAAATTATACCAATCTTCACTCTGAAAAGAGAAAATTAAGACTGCTTCGGCAGTCTTTTTTTGTTTTAAGGTCTATAATAAAACAAATCACTATGTTTTTTTACTACATATTAATGTAGACTTTACAAGAAATTTAAATACCATCTGAGTTTAGTGTGATAAAATTACTTTTAATACAGTTTTAATATAAAATTTAAAATTTTTTGAAATATTATTTGAAATTTTATGAGTTTTTTAAAGTTAATTTCTTTTGAAATTATTAAAGTTATGTAGAATTACTACAAAAAGGAGATAAATCATGAATTTATTGGAATGGGAAATCACGAGAAATTATAGAAACTTAAGGCCATCAGAGAAAAAAAGTTGCTGACTTTCTTCTTCAATGTGAAGATGAGTTGGAAAAGCTTACTTTGACTGAAGTCGCATCAAAGGCAAGTGTAAGTCAGCCCACAGTTTTAAGATTTGCAAGGGGCATGGGCTATGAAGGTTTTAAAGAATTAAAAAGTGCAATTGTAGAAGATAAAATTAGAAAAAAGATGGAAGATGAGAAGATTAATCCACTTTACGGATTTTCTATTGGAGAGGATGACCTTTTGACAGATGTTCCTTCAAAAGTTATTGGAACTACGGTCCATGTTTTAAAAGAGGTAATAAAAGGTTTGTCCTTAAAGGAGTTTGTCAAAGCTATTGATTTAATTACAGGGGCAAATAATATTGTTGTTTATGGAGTTGAAAATTCACTCTGCACTGTTACAGATCTTTTGACAAAATTTTTATACTTAGGTCTTCCTTGTCGAACTTACGATGATTATTATTTGCAAAATATCAGTTCAGGAAGTCTAAAAAAAGGAGATCTTGCGATTGGAATTTCTTATTCAGGAAGTTCTAGAAACACTGTTGAAGTTATGAAAAAAGCGAAAATATCTGGAGCACAAACAATAGTTATTACTAACTTTGAGGATGCTCCAATTCTTAAGTATGCAGATGTCAAGATTTGTACAAGTACAGACCAATTTTTATATGGAGATGCAATTTTTTCTAGGTCATCGCAACTTGCAATTGTTGATATGCTCTATATGGGAGTTCTTCTAACTGATTATCATGGTTACACAAAAATTTTAGATAAAAATTCAAGAACAGTTAGAAATAAAATTTATGAAATTTAGTAGAATTTTTACAAGAAGACAGGAGAGATCCTGTCTTTTTTTACTGATTTTTTACGGTTTATTTATCGTATTTAGAGCTATACTCGTTAATATTTAGGTGCAAAAAAGAAGTTGAGAAAAAAACAATTATTAAATTTAAATTTGAAAGGAATTAATTAATGCTGCAATTAAAAAATATTAGTAAGTCCTTTGACGGTGTTGAGGTTCTAAAAAATATCAACCTTGAGATTGAAAAGGGAGAAATTGTTTCTATCCTTGGACCTTCAGGTGGTGGAAAAACTACGCTACTAAATATTATTTTAGGTCTAATTGATGTTGAAAGTGGAAATATTATTTACGATGGTGAAGACTTAACTAGAACTCCCATGGAAGACAGAGGATTTAATATAGTTTTTCAAGACTATGCACTATTTCCACACTTAAATGCTTATAAAAACATATGCTACGGACTTAGAAATAATCCTAATATTTCTACTAAAGAAGAAGTTGATGATTTAATAAAACTATTAGGACTTGAAGAACACCTGAATAAAAAAATACACCAATTATCTGGTGGACAAAAGCAAAGAGTTGCCTTGGCAAGGACAATGGTTATGAAACCAAAAATTTTACTACTTGATGAGCCTTTAAGTGCATTAGATGGAGTTATTAAAGAGTCTATAAAAGGTAGGATTAAAACTATTGCCAAGGAATATAACTTAACAACAATTATAGTTACTCATGATCCAGAGGAAGCTCTTACGCTTTCAGACAAAGTTTTAATTATTAATGAAGGTCAAATATCACAATATGCTCGTCCTAAAGAAATAATTAATGAACCAGCAAATGATTTTGTTAAAGAATTTATTTTAAAACAATTGGAGATAAAGAAAGATAATATTTTCAGTCTTTTTCAAAAAGAAAATGAGAGCAATCCCTTTTTAAAGGTGGTATGACATGGCTAAAGAAAAAAACACTGAGAATTGGGTGATTTGGGCAGGAGTTATTCTAGTATTTCTAGTCTTTCTATTTTATCCATTGCTTTTAATCTTAATAAAATCATTTGAGACTAAAGATGTTTTTAGCTTTGCAAATTATGTGGAAGTATTTTCGGGCAAGGGATTTGGAGAAGCTTTAAAAAATAGTTTTTTAATATCTGCTCTCGGTGCTTTAATAACGACTATTCTTGCATTTATCGTGGCTTATACAATTAACTTCACCAATATAAATTTAACGTTTAAGAAATTTATAAGAGTTTTTGCATTACTGCCAATGCTTTTACCTACAATCACTTATGGTTTTGCTATAATTTATTCTTTTGGGAAACAAGGACTGTATACAAGACTTTTTGGAAGACAAGCTTTTGATGTATATGGTATAAAGGGACTTTTAATTGGATACATTATTTACACTCTTCCCACTTCCTTTATGCTTATAAATAACACCATGATTTATATTGACAAAAAGTTTTCTATAGTCTCAAAAGTTATGGGAGATAAACCACTTATAACTTTCGTTGAAACAATATTAAGACCCTTAATAGGTACTCTAGCAGTTTCCTTCATACAATGTTTCTTTTTAAGTTTCACAGATTTTGGAATTCCTGCTTCAGTAGGTGGAAAAGTTGAAGTTATTGCTTCTATTTTGTACACAGAGATGCTAGGCAGTGTGCCTAATTTTAATAATGGTGCAGTAGTTGCAATCATTATGCTCTTGCCATCAGTTATAAGTTTTTTAGTAATAAAATATTTGGATCGTTTTAATGTTAGGTACAACAGAATATTGAATATGGACAACGAAAAGAATACTTTGCGTGATATTATTTGTGGTCTAGTGTCAGCTTTAATAATTTTAATAGTTTTGGCAGTTTTCGCAGTAATTTTTATAGTTCCCCTTGTAAAAGGTTGGCCTTATAATATGACTTTTACATTAGACAATATAAAAAAAGTTTTAGGGAACTCATCCCTTTCAATGGTTTATAAAAATTCACTATTTGTTGCCATATTAACTTCTATCTTGGGAACAATTATGGTTTATGGTTCAGCTCTTGTAACTGATAGATCTACTATTTCGAATAAAGCAAGAAGTGTTATTGAAAGTATTGCATCTGTCACAAACACAGTACCTGGCATGGTTCTTGGTATAGCTTTTATGTTAGCCTTTACAGGCACATCGCTACAGAATACTTTTGCCATTATCATCTTATGTAACCTAGTACACTTTTTTGCAACGCCTTATATGATGATGAAAAACTCTCTCTCAAAGATGAATTTATCATGGGAAAAAACAGCAAAATTAATGGGAGACAATTGGATTAAGACAATGGTTAGAATAATAACTCCCAATGCTCTCCCTTCCCTTGTGGAAGTTTTCAGTTATTATTTTATAAATGCCATGGTCACAGTAAGTGCGGTAATATTTCTTGCAGGAGCAAGGACTATGGTAATAACAACAAAAATAAAAGAATTGCAACACTTTGCAAAGTTTAATGAAATTTTTGTCTTGTCACTATTAATTTTATTTACAAATTTAATTGCTAAGGTAGTTTTTCAAGTATTAGCTAAATTTTTGAGTAGAAAAAATAATTAAGTTTATAAAAAGGAGATTAACAATGAAAAAAATAAAAATATTTCAATTATAGGATTAGTAT
This sequence comes from Peptoniphilus harei, assembly GCF_016726485.1. Lineage (GTDB taxonomy): Bacteria > Bacillota > Clostridia > Tissierellales > Peptoniphilaceae > Peptoniphilus_A > Peptoniphilus_A harei. The sequence continues at coordinate 583,598 of NZ_CP068103.1, read as the reverse complement.
TAATTTTATTATTACCAGTATTTTTAACGGGATGTGGAAAAAATAAAGCAGCAGATGATAACAAGGTTGTTTTATACACAAATGCAGACGATGAAGCTGTTGTGGCAATGCAAAATGCATTAGACAACAATGGATACAAGGATAAATACATTATTCAAACTTTTGGAACTTCTGAACTTGGAGGGAAAATTTTGGCAGAAGGCTCTAATATAGAAGCAGATTTAATAACAATGAGCTCTTTTTATATTGACAGTGCCCAAGAAGAAAATAAAATGTTTAAAGATTTAGATTTTGAAACTGGTACGCTGGATAAATATCCATCTTATTACACACCAATTACAGCACAAGAAGGTGCAATAATTTACAATACAGAAGCAGTAAAAGAAAATAATTTAACTATACCTACGTCTATAAAAGATTTAGCAAAGACTGAATATAAGGATATGATTTCTGTAACAGATATTAACAGTTCATCAACTGCTTGGCTTTTAATCCAAGCCCTAATAAATGAGTATGGTGAAGATGGAACAAGAGAAACACTAAAAAAAATTTATGAAAATGCAGGAGCACATATTGAGGAGTCAGGCTCAGGACCTATTAAAAAAGTTCGTGCAGGAGAAGTTGCTCTTGGATTTGGTTTAAGACACCAAGCAGTTAGAGATAAAGAAGAAGGACTTCCAATTGATTTTGTAGACCCAAGTGAAGGTAACTTTACTCTTACAGAATCAGTTGCAGTAATTGACAAGGGAGAAAAATCAAATCCTGAAGCTATGAAAATGGCAGAATGTGTTATTAAAAATGGTAGAGAAGAACTTTTAAAAACTTATCCAATTGCTCTTTATGAGGGAGAAAAGGTTGATGAAAAAAATAAATCAGGTAACCCAAAATTATTCTCAGAGGCACTTACTGTTGACTTATTGAAAAAGCATCAAAATATTTCAGAAGAATGTAAATAAAATTATTTAGGAGATGTAGAGATGAAAACATATAAATTATTGACACCAGGTCCCTTGACTACAACAGAGACGGTAAAGAAAGAAATGATGGTGGACCACTGCACTTGGGATGATGACTACAAAAAAATTACTCAAGAAATTAGAAATGAACTTTTAAGACTTGCTCATGCAGATAAAAGTAATTATACAGTAGTTTTAATGCAAGGAAGTGGAACTTTTGGAGTTGAATCAGTTTTATCGAGTGTTGTTGGTGAAGAGGACAAACTCTTAATTGCAGCAAATGGTGCTTATGGAAATAGGATGGAAGAAATTGCAAAATTAAATAAAATTCCTTATGTAATTTATAAGGAAGACTATGACAAAATACCATCTGCTGAAAAAATTGAAAAGATTTTAAAAGATGACTCTAAAATTACTCATGTATCCATGATTCACAGCGAAACAACTTCTGGAATTTTAAATGACATTGAAGCAGTTGCAAAAGTTGTAAAGGAAGCAGGAAAAGTTTTTATAGTAGATGCCATGTCCAGCTTTGCTGGAGTTGACATTGACGTTGAAGATCTTAGGATAGATTTTTTAGTTAGTAGTGCCAACAAATGTATTCAAGGCGTCCCTGGATTTTCCTTCATAATTTGTAAAAGAGATGAACTTGAAAAAAGTAAGGAAAAGGCAAGAACTTTATCACTAAACTTATATGAACAATGGAAAACTATGGAAATTGATGGGAAGTGGAGATTTACTTCACCCACTCATGTCGTCCTTGCATTTTACAAAGCTTTAAAGGAGTTGCAAGAAGAAGGCGGCATTCCAGAAAGAGCAAAGAGATACAGAGAAAACAATAAACTATTAATTGAAAAGATGAGAGAGCTTGGAATAGAAACTTATATTGATTCAAAACATCAAGGACCAATTATTACTACCTTCTTTTATCCGAAAGACAGCAATTTTAATTTCCAAGATATGTATGACTTTATAAAGGAAAGAGGATATGCAATTTATCCTGGAAAGGTAACTGAAGCTGACACTTTTAGAATAGGAAACATTGGCGAAATTTACAGAGAAGATATTTTAAAGGTCGTAAGTATATTTAAAGAGTTTTTAGAATCAAATAGGAGTAAATAATGAAACAAATAGAATTAGTAATTTTTGATTGGGCAGGTACTACAATTGATTACGGATGTTTTGCACCAGTTGAGTCCTTTATAGAAGCTTTCAAACAATATGACATAGAGCCAAGTATTGAAGAAGTTAGAAAACCAATGGGAATGTTAAAAATAGACCATATTAGAACTATGCTTGGTATGGAAAGAATAAATAGTTTATGGCAAGAAAAACATGCTAGGCCATGGACTGAAGATGATGTTGAAAAAATTTATTCAGTCATGGAAAGGAAAACTTTAGAGATTTTACCAAATTTTGTAGAATTAAAGCCAGGTCTTTTAGAGACAGTAGAAAAACTAAGAGAAAAGGGAATAAAAATAGGATCAACAACTGGCTATACAGACGAAATGATGAGTATAGTACTTCCAATTGCAAGCAAAAAAGGATATAAGCCAGATTTTTGGATTAGCCCCAATGGTGTAAATAATTTTGGCAGACCTTATCCCTATATGATTTTCAGAAATTTGGAGAAACTTGAAATATCTTCTGTAAAAAATGTAATAAAAGTAGGAGACACGATTTCAGACATAAAAGAAGGAAAGAACGCAGGACTTATTTCTGTTGGTGTAATTGAAGGAAGCTCTATTATGGGTCTTTCGCAAGAAGAATATGAAGCTTTATCAGAAGATGAAAGGCAAAGAGAAATAAATAGAGTAGAGAATTCTTTCAAAGAAGCAGGGGCAGATTATGTCATAAAGGACATAAGAGGTATTTTAGATTTAATTTAATTGGAAAAATTTTTATAAAACAAAATAGATTATGAAAGAAAACCTACTATTATATAATAATGAAAGTTCAAACTAAAGAGAAAACAATGGGCTAGATAATTTTTTATATTATAAAATTTTTAACATTTTTATTATTAGATAAAGTTGAATCTTATCTCTTACATTTGTATGCATATATATATGAAAAAATTAGCAATGTTACTATATAAATTGGATTCTAATAAGGATTTAACTTTGAATAAATTAAGGGACTTTTAATAAATTAAAGATACAACAAATCTAGAAAATATCACTAGGATTGTCTACAATTTGAAGACTGCTTCGGCAGTCTTTTTTTGTTGTAGAAAACTATTAAATTGATTAAAATAAGAAATTAAATAATAAAAATGTCTTCGGATTGTTTGTGGGCTTGTAATTTAGAAAAATTTATTGAAAGAGGAAGATTAATTTATAGAAAATAAAAATTAATTTGAAAAAATTAAAACGGAGGAATTACTCTTTGATAAATAAAAGTGAAGTCATAGAAATTAATTCACTTTTGACTAGAGAAAAATATAATTTATAAAAAATAAATTCATTTAGATAGGTGAAAAATTTTAAGCTTATAAAGAAACTTTATTAATCTAAGAATATATTTACATAAACTTTACAAAAAGTCCCCAAAAATTGAATAATATTATATAATTGAAAATTAGAAGGTGATTATATGTTTAATAAAAATAAATTTAAAGAGGCTGAGTCCTTTAATATCTATGATCTTTTGATCCAAGGACTCTTTGGACTTTTGATTTGTCTCGCCATGTTTTTCTTGGCACCAGGTGGAGGCTTGCCTGGAAAATTAATTAGGGGTCCCCTTGTTATAATTTTAAATATTCTGCCAATTGTACTTACGGGAATTTTCTTCCAAGGTCTACTTGGAAGGAGAAGGCCAGCCCTGATTTTAAATTCAATTCTCTATATTGTAATCTTCCTTGTCCACAGGACTAAGGTTTTTTATAGGAATTTTCCACTAAAGATTTCGGACTTTAAGTTAGCAGTTGAGGCCCTAAACATGACCTCAAATTCCTATTATCCAGACCTAAAGGGAAGTCTTGCGAGTATTTTTGGTATAGTTTGTTTAATTATCTTGGCTTTTTTATTTAAAAGTAAAAAAATTAAAGTAAGGGACAGGTTGATTTCTGTCCTTGTAGTCCTAATCTCATCAGCTATATTACTTTTATTTGTCTACTCAAAGGATGTTATCTACAACAATATTCCAATGGAGGGAAATATTTATAATTCCATTGACCAATTTAATGCCAAGGGATTTAACTATTCTTTTTTACACAAGATAAAAGATTCTTTTATCAGGCCACCAGAAGGTTATGATGATAAGGAAATAAGAGAAAGAGACGTTTTAGATCATAGCGAAAGTATTGCAGCCATAAAAAATATGGAAAGGCCAAATATTATTTGGATAATGGGAGAGGCCTTTACAGACTTATCTCAAGACCCACAATTTAAATTTGAGAAGGGCGATGACCCCAACGAAAATTTCAAAATCTTGCAAGAAAAGTCTGTTTTGCATGGAAGAATTGTAGTCCCTGCTTATATTGGAGGTACAGGAGACACGGAGTTTGATGTCTTGACAGGGGCAATGACAATTAACTGTGCACCTGATAACAATTATGCCTTCAATGCAATTAAAAGGGATGTTGGGTCCCTTCCAAATCTTTTAAAATCTATAGGCTACAAGACTATGGGATTCCACCCTGGATTTGCCTGGTTCTATGGAAGACAAGACGTCTATCCAAAGCTTGGACTTGATGATAACATGTTTGTAGAAGATATTAAGGACCCTCTTATTAAGGGGGGCTACTTAGATGAAAAGCAGTTTACAGAAATTTATAAGGAAAACTTCTTAAAGGCCATAAAAGAATCTGAAGACCCAGTTTTTTCTTATGCAGTTGACATCCAAAACCACGGACCTTACGATTTAGGTAAATATGGAGAAGTTTTACCCTTCTCTTGCGATTCACAACTTTCTGAAGAAGTGAAAAATAGTATTGGTTCTTATTTCTTGGGGGTAAAGGCCATGGACCTAATGCTAGGTGATATTTACGAGATGATGGAAGGACTTGACGAACCAACTATTATGGTATTTTATGGGGACCACTTACCGGGACTTGGCACAAATCAGTCAGGTTTTGATGAAATTGGTAAGCACCTTACTAATGAAAACTTGGAAAAAGAAATAGAATACTACTCAACTCCTTATATAGTTGTGGCAAATGATAAGGGGAAGGCCCTTATGGATAGGCAGAAGGTTGAAGTAGAAGATGGCCAACCAGTTTCTGCTAACTATCTTTCTTCTATGGTTCTTGATATGTTAGACTACAATAAGGTGGATAACTTCTTTATCTACAATTCAGAACTTAGGAAGAGGCTTCCAATTATTTCAAGAAACTTTATCTATGATGGAAATGAGGCTTATCCAAGACAAGAAGTCAAGGGCAATGCCAAGGCTTATTATGATGATTACAGGAGATATCAATACTATAGGATTAACAAGTAGGTGACTTATGGAAAATATTTTAAAAATTGTTGAAGAAATATCAGGAGAACTTGATACTTTAAGAAAATTTATTTATGACAATCCAGAAATTGGCTTTGAAGAATACAAGTCTTCAAGGGCCCATATTGATTTATTAGAAAAACATGGCTTTGAGGTTGAGTGTCCTTATCTTGGATGTGAAACTTCCTTTAAGGCAGTTTACGATTCCAAAAAAGAAGGCAGGACAATTTCTTATCTAGCAGAATACGATGCCCTACCAGGAATTGGTCATGGATGTGGCCACAACATCCTTGGTGCAAGTGCTACTGGAGCAGGGATAGTCTTATCGAAGTTAATTGATGAAATAGGTGGAAGGGTCATTGTCTTTGGAACTGCTGCAGAAGAAGTTGGTGGGACAAAAATTGAACTTGCAAGATCAGATGAATTAAAGGATGTTGACGTGGCAATAGAAATGCACCCAGGTGATATTAATGCAGTTACTCCAAATTCTCTTGCTCTTGCCACAAGACGCTTTGAATTCTTTGGCAAGACTGCCCATGCTGCAGACACACCTCACGAGGGTGTAAATGCTCTTGATGCCCAAATAGTTTTATTTTCAGCCATCAATGCCCTAAGACAGCAAACTAAAGATGGATCAAGAATTCATGGAATTATAAAAGACGGGGGCAAGGCTGCCAACATTATTCCTGACTACACTGATTCAAGATTTTATGCTAGAAGCCCTGAGAAAAAATATTTATTAGAACTTTTAGAAAAACTAGAAGCTTGTGCCAAGGGTGCTGCCCTTGCAACAGGTTGTGAAGTTAAAATTTCTGAATACGAAAAGGGAAATGACAACACAGTTAGAAATCTTGCCTTTAACGAAGTCCTAAAGGAAAAAATGGAAATTTATTTTGATGAAGAGGTTAAGGACATAGAACTACTTACTGGTTCAACAGATGCTGGAGATATTTCTCACGAAGTCCCAACCCTTCATGGATACTTTAAAATTATTGAAGAAGGATCTCCTTCTCACACAGTTGAATTTAGGGATGCAACTATGACAGACTACGCCTTTGATCAAATGAAAAAAACTATTGCAGCTATTGTCGAAGTTGGAATAGAAATTTTACAAAATGATGAAGTTTATAAAAAAATCACTGATGAATTTAAAGAAAGTGTAAAATCTGGTAAAATTATCCCTCACAAGTAATTAAATAACTATAAGGTATTAAAAAACGCCTCTCTTCTTGGTATAATATTAAGAATAGAGGTGTTTTTTTGTGAAAACAGACATAATAAAATTTAAAGGAAATGGAAAAGATAAGATTTATCTTAAAAAAATAAGCCAAACTTTAAGAGATGGAGGCCTCGTTGTCCTACCCACAGAAACAGTTTATGGACTTGGTGGAAATGGACTTAACAAGAGGGCTTGTAAAAAAATATATGAAGCCAAGGGTAGACCTAGCGACAACCCACTAATACTCCACATAGCAGACAACTCACAACTAGATGATTTAGTTGTAGAAGTTCCTGAAGTGGCAAAAAAATGTATTAAAAAATTTTGGCCAGGACCTCTAACACTAATTTTTAAGAGGTCAGACAGGGTGCCTGATGAAGCAACAGGTGGTCTTGACACAGTTGCTATAAGAGAGCCAAACAATAAGATTGCCCACGACATCTTAAAGGCAGTGGACTTTCCAGTGGCTGCTCCATCAGCAAACTTATCTGGCAGGCCATCACCAACAAAGGTAGAACACGTAATAGAAGATCTTGACGGTCGAGTTGACATAATAGTAGATGGTGGCCACTCTGTTGTTGGAATCGAATCAACAGTTTTAGACGTGACAGTTGATCCACCAATGATTTTAAGACCAGGCAAGATTACGCTTGAGGACCTGCAAGAAGTTGATGAAAGAATAACAATTGATTCAGCAACAATTGATTCAGAGTCTCACGAAGTGCCAAAGTCTCCAGGACAAAAGTACAGGCACTATGCCCCAAAGGCTGATGCAACTTGCTTTGGTGGAAGGCTTGATAAGGTCGTAAATGAAATAAAGAAAAACATAGAAGAAAATAAGAACAAGAAAATTGCAGTCCTTGCAACTGATGAAACCTATGATGAATATGAAAACACAGGTGTAGAATTACTTATAAACCTTGGATCAAGAGACCACTTAGAAGAAGTGGCTACAAATCTTTTTGATGCACTGAGAAGGTGTGACGAAGAAGATGTAGACCTAATCTTTGCAGAAGGCTTTGAACTTAGGGGAATGGGACTTAGCATAATGAATAGACTCTTGAAGGCTTGCGGTGGCAAGGTAGTCATGAGGATTTAGGAGGAAATATGAAAATAGGAATTGGTTCAGACCACGCAGGTTTTTATTTAAAAAAAGACCTAATCAAATATCTTGAAGAAAAACAAATTGAAGTAAAAGACTTAGGACCTTTTGATGACTCTAGAGTTGACTACCCTGACTATGGTCACGCTGTTGGTCATGCTGTCATAGACGAAGGTCTAGACTTTGGAATAGTAATTTGTGGATCTGGAATTGGAATTTCAATCTCAGCAAATAAGGTCAAGGGAATCAGGGCAGCACTTTGCTCTGAACCTTACTCAGCAAGGCTTGCAAGACGCCACAATGATGCTAATGTTTTGGCAATGGGAGCAAGACTTATAGGCCATGATATGGCAATAGAAATAGTAGATGCCTTCTTAGATGAAGAATTTGAAGGTGGCAGACACATAAATAGAGTAAATAAAATCGAGGAGGACTAAAATGGGATACACTTTAATAAAACACCCACTAATTGATCACAAGATGACAATCCTAAGAAAAAAAGAAACTAGCTCCATGGAGTTTAGACAAGTTGCCAATGAAATAGCAACACTTATGGGTTATGAAGTTACTAGGGACTTAGAAACTGAAGAAATTGAAATAGAAACTCCTATTTGCAAGACTACAGGAAAAGTTATTTCTGGTAAGAAGGTTGGGATAGTTCCAATCCTAAGAGCAGGTCTTGGCATGGTAGAAGGACTACTTACAATTATTCCTGCAGCGAGAGTTGGTCACATTGGAATGTATCGTGATCCAGAAACTCACAAGCCAGTTACCTACTATTCAAAACTTCCTAAAGATGTTTCATCAAGACTTATGCTTGTTGTAGACCCAATGCTTGCAACTGGTGGATCCCTAATAGAAGCAATTGATGAACTAAAAAGAAATGGTGCAAAAAACATTAAGGCAATAAATCTCTTGGCAGCACCTGAAGGATTAAAGGCAGTTCAAGAAGCCCATCCTGACGTGGAAATCTATCTTGCAGCTCTTGACGAAAAATTAAACGAAGATAAATATATTGTACCTGGCCTAGGAGATGCAGGAGACAGATTATTTGGAACTAAATAAGAGGTAAATATGTATAAATATATAATTCCTTTTTTAGCAGCTTTTGCACTGACATTTATTCAAATGCCCTTTACTATAAAGCTTGCTAAAAAGAAGGGTTTTTTAGATGTACCAAAGGATGAGAGACGTGTCCACAAAAGACCTATACCAGTAGGTGGAGGCATTGCCATGGTAATATCTGTTACAATTCTCATTCTTTATTACCTGCCAATAAATAAAGGTTTGATAATGACTATTCTAGCTTCTCTTGTCATAGCCTTATCAGGACTTTATGACGACAAAGAGAATCTAAGCCCCAAGTTAAAATTTCTTTTTCAAATTTTAGCTGGAGTCCTATTGGTACTTGGAGGCATGAAGATTGAATTTGTCACAAACCCTTTTGATTCACATGATGCCCTACTTATTTTGAATATCTTGTCCATACCCGTGACAATATTTTGGGTTTGTGGAATAACTAACACAATAAATCTAATTGATGGATTAGATGGACTGGCATCAGGTGTCTCAATGATATGTGCCATATCCATGTTCTTTATAACTTATAGGATGGGAAGGTACGAGGTGAGTATAGTCTGCGCTCTTGTAGCAGGAGCGTGTCTAGGATTTTTGCCCTTTAACTTTAACCCAGCAAAGATTTTTATGGGAGATACTGGGGCTCTATATCTAGGATTTATGCTTTCCTATATAAGCATTTCAGGATTTTTAAAACAGGCGGCAATACTAATGATATTTGTGCCAGTTTTAATCTTAGGAGTTCCAGTGTTTGATACAGCCTTTGCCATGGTAAGGAGGAAACTATCAGGCAAGTCCATGGTGGAAGCCGACAAGGGTCACCTCCACCACAGACTACTAAAGATGGGACTAAATCAAAGACAGACTGTTGTAATTCTTTATTCTATATCTGCAATATTTGGAGTTCTTGCAAATTTAATTTCAAGATTCCATTCATCCATAGCCCTCGTGATTTCATTAGGAGTTCTACTTATAATAATTGCAACGGGAGTGGCAGCAGGTATGTTAAAAAACAAGGAGGAATAAATTGAAGGTATTATTTGTATTTGGTACAAGACCTGAAGGTATAAAGATGGCACCAATAATAAGGGAAATTCAAAAGAGAGATAAGTTTGAGTGCTATACTTGTGTCACAGGTCAGCACAGAGAAATGCTGGACCAAGTGCTAGAAATTTTTGATATAGAACCGGATTATGATTTAAATATTTTTAAAAAGGGACAATCCCTAACAGATGTAACTACAAAAACTCTTGAAGGACTTGAAAACATCTTAGATGAATTAAAACCAGACATCTTGCTTGTCCAAGGAGATACTACTACAGTTTTTGCTGCAGCCCTAGCAGCTTTTTATAAAAAAATAAAAATTGGCCACGTTGAAGCAGGTTTAAGGTCAGGTAACTTATACTCACCTTATCCAGAAGAGGCCAATAGAAAACTAACTGGAGTAATATCCAATTATCATTTTGCACCAACTGAATCCAACAGGCAAAATTTAATAGAAGAAGGTTATGATGAAAAAAATATTTTCATAACTGGAAACACTGTCATTGATGCTCTAAAGTATTCTGTTAGAGAAGATTTTGTATTTGACGATGAAATTTTGAACGATTTGGATTATAATAAAGATGTAGTGTTACTTACTGCACATAGGAGAGAAAATTGGGGTAAGCCAATGGAAGATATTTTCAAGGCAATAAGACGTGTGGTCTTAGAGAGAGAAAATCTTGAAATTGTATTCCCAAGACATTTAAATCCTATAGTAAGAGATGCTGCTGAAAAGTATTTTGCTGACTTAGATAGGGTTCACTTAATAGAACCACTTTCTTACCTTCCTTTTTCAAACCTAATGGCAAGGGTAAAATTTGTCGTTACTGATTCAGGAGGAGTTCAAGAAGAAGCACCTGCTCTAGGGAAACCTGTTCTAGTTCTTAGAAATGAGACAGAAAGAATGGAGGGAGTAGAGGCTAAGACAGCTAAGCTTGTTGGTACAAAGGAACAAGATGTTTACGAGTCTATAGTTTCTTTACTAGACGATAAGGACCTATACGATGAAATGGCAAAGGCCGTAAATCCTTATGGTGACGGACACGCTGCAGAAAAAATTGTTGATGTACTAGAAGAAATGATTTGATTTTAGTATATTAAATCTACTTAGCATAAGATTTAAGTTAGGATAATTTTCAGCAAAAGTTGAAATAAGAGAGAAATAATATTTTCACTCGCACAACTTGTACAAATCAAAGGGAGAAATTATTTATTTCAGTGGCTTATGCCACATGGTAGTAATAAGGAGGAAAACATGGAAGATAGAATTGTTATAGCATCAGCTGCAAGAACAGCTGTAGGTAGTTTTGGAGGTCAATTCAAAAACACTTCTGCAGTAGAACTTGGTTCAATTGCTGCAAAAGAAGCACTTAAGAGAGCGAATGTTAAACCTGATATGGTAGACGAAGCTTACATTGGTAACGTACTTCAAGCAGCACAAGGACAAAACGTTGCAAGACAAGTTGTTCTTGGAGCAGGAATTGATATCAAGACTCCAGCAGTTACACTTAACATCGTTTGTGGATCAGGACTTCGTGCAGTAAGTTTAGCAGCTCAAGTTATTAAAGCTGGAGATGCTGAAATCGTACTAGCAGGTGGTACTGAATCAATGTCAATGGCACCATATGCCCTTATGAATGAAAGATGGGGAGCAAGAATGGGCGACAAAAAAGTTGTTGACACAATGATTAAAGATGGTCTTTGGGACGCATTCAACGACTACCACATGGGTATTACAGCTGAAAACGTAGCTGAAAAATACGGCATTACTAGAGAAATGCAAGATGAACTTGCTGCAAGATCTCAAAACAATGCAGAAAAAGCAAGAAAAGAAGGAAGATTTAAAGACGAAATCGTTCCTGTAGAAGTTAAAGATAGAAAAGGCAATGTAACTGTAGTTGACACTGATGAACACATTAGAGAAGGAGTAACTGCAGAAGGACTTGCAAAACTTAAACCAGCTTTCAAAAAAGATGGTGGTACAGTTACAGCAGGTAACGCATCTGGAATTAACGATGGTGCAGCTATGCTTGTACTAATGAAAGAATCAAAGGCAAAAGAACTTGGAGTAGAACCTCTTGCATACATTGTTTCTTATGCAACAGCAGGTGTCGATCCTAAGATCATGGGTACTGGACCAATCCCTTCATCAACTAAGGCACTTGAAATTGCAGGACTTAAGGCAGAAGATCTTGACCTAATTGAAGCTAACGAAGCTTTCGCAGCTCAAGCATGTGCAGTTAACAAAGAAATGGGCTTTGACGTAGATAAAGTTAACGTAAACGGTGGAGCTATTGCTATAGGTCACCCAATTGGAGCAAGTGGTGCTAGAATCTTAATAACTCTATTATTCGAAATGAAGAAGAGAGATTCTAAGAAAGGACTTGCTACACTTTGTATCGGTGGAGGAATGGGAACAGCTCTTATCGTAGGAAGGGACTAATCCAAATGGACTATAAATATTTAATAGTAGAAGAAAAAGAGAATGGAGTTGTTATTATAACACTTAGTAGAGAAAAGAGCCTAAACGCTCTTAACTCTGCTATGTTAAAAGAACTTCACCACTTCTTCTCAAATGTTGACGAAGATATAAGATGTATAATCATAACAGGAGCAGGTAAATCCTTTGTTGCTGGTGCCGATATTGCAGAAATGGCAAACTTTACTGCAAGTGAAGCTTATGACTTTGCAAAACTTGGTATGGATACATTTATGGAAATAGAAAAATGTAGAGTTCCAGTTATTGCAGCAGTAAATGGCTTTGCCCTTGGTGGTGGATGCGAAATCTCTATCGCTTGTGATATTAGACTTGCATCAACTAAGGCAAAATTTGGTCAACCAGAAGTTGGTCTTGGAATCACACCAGGCTTTGGTGGAACTCAAAGACTTTCAAGGGTAATTGGACCAGGATATGCAAAAGAACTTATCTACACAACAGAAATGATTGGTGCTGACAAGGCTTACCAAATTGGACTTGTAAACCATGTTTACGAACCAGAAGAACTTTTAGATAAGGCTCTTGAAATGGCAAATAAAATTGCATCTCACGCTCCTAAGGCTGTTGAATACGCTAAGCAATCAATTATCAATGGATCACAAACAGACATTGATACAGCTATGCAAATTGAAAAAACTCACTTTGGCCTATGTTTTGCAACTAATGACCAAAAAGAAGGCATGGATGCATTTTTAAACAAGAGAAAATCAGAATTTACAGGGGAATAAAAGAGGGAGATAACAATGAAAATAGCAGTAATTGGATCAGGTACTATGGGAGCAGGTATTGCTCAAGTACTTGCAACTCATCACGAAGTAATAGTTAGAGACATTGCACCAGAAGCACTAGAAAATGCTAAAAATAAAATAACTAAGGGTTATGAAAAAAATGTTTCTAAAGAAAGAATGACTAAAGAAGAAATGGATAAGGCCCTAGCAAATCTTAAATATTCAAGTGATATTGAAGATGTAGTTGACTGTGACCTTATTATTGAAGCAGCTACAGAAAATCCAAAAATCAAAAAAGCTATCTTTACAGAATTATGTGAAAAATGCGATGAAAAAACTGTTCTAGCATCAAACACTTCATCTCTTTCAATAACTGACATTGGTGCAGCTACACAAAGACCTGAAAAAGTAATTGGTATGCACTTCTTCAACCCAGTTCCAGCTATGAAACTTGTTGAAGTAATCTCTGGAAAGAAAACTGATCCTAAAGTTAAGGACATGATTATTGAACTTTCTAAAGAAATTGGCAAGACTCCAGTGGAAGTTGACGAAGCTCCTGGTTTCGTTGTAAATAGAATTTTAATTCCAATGATCAACGAAGCAATTGGTATTTACGCAGAAGGCATTGCATCTGTTGAAGACATTGATACAGCAATGAAACTTGGTGCAAATCACCCAATGGGACCTCTTGCACTAGGAGACCTTGTAGGACTTGACGTTGTTCTTGCAATCATGGAAGTTCTCTACACAGAATTCGGCGATCCAAAGTACAGACCACACACACTTCTTAAGAAAATGGTTAGGGCAGGTCTACTTGGAAGAAAAACTGGCGAAGGATTTTACAAATATTAATAATTTAAATTTTAAAGAAGGCTTAGGCCTTCTTTTTTTATGAAAACTTTTATGTAAGTTCCTTAAATCACTTTCTTAATTTAATAATATATTTTCTTTAAATATAAGTGGGGTTGATTGCATGGAAAAATTATTAGCAAAAAAACTTTATTAGATTTATCGATTATTTTTGAAATTATTTTAATAATATTTTCCTAGCTATTTTGTTAGGGATTTTTTGTAATAAATTTAAAAACAAATTTATCTTCTTAGAAATTTTAATATGGATATTTATTTTAATCTAAAATTCAAGAAGAAAGTAATTTAATATTAATTCCATTAAAAAGAGGCAATGATGCCTTATCTATTTTTAATTAAATATTAGAAAAATTACTTTCTTTAAATTAAAACATAAAAAATCTAAAGAAGATTGAATTAATTCTAATAACTTAATATAAATACCTTTAAATTTATCTCCTTTTGTAGTAAAATATAAATAAATTGAACGTTGTTCAGAAATATTTTACTTAAAAACATCTAGGAGGTTAATTATGAAAGTTAATTATAAAGAAAATACTAATGAAAGCTTATTGACTCCACCTGAAGAAAATAAAAGTGATAAGAAATCTTTTAGAGAAAATTTAAAGGACAAAAGGGATGAAAAAATATTTACATCTGCTCTTAATCTTGCCTACAAGAGGGTAAAGAAGGATCCTCAAAAGGGGATGCTAGAAGTTGTAAATGTCTTTGACCAATTTATGATGCCATCATCAAAAGATGAAAACTCTGCAAAAGCTGGGCTTGAAAGAGTAAGAAATGAATTAAAAGATGAAAATTCAAAGTGGGTTTCCTTTGGTAGTGACATTGTAAATGGAATTGACGAAAACATTGTAAAGACCTCTGTAAAAAACGTAGGTTACAATGCTGCATACAAGGGAAATTCTTTGAGGAACAAACTTCAAAAAGAATATAATTGCAACATACCTTGGACAATTTTATTTGACCCAACTTCTGCTTGCAACTTAAAATGTACTGGCTGCTGGGCTGCTGAATATGGTCACAAAAACAATTTAACTTATGAAGAAATGGCAAGCATTGTAAGACAAGGAAATGAACTGGGAACTTATTTCTTTATCTTAACTGGTGGAGAACCACTCGTGAGAAAAGATGATGTAATTAAGCTTGCAAAAGAATTTAATGATTCTGCCTTCCACGTTTTTACAAATGGAACTTTGATTGATGAAGAATTTTGTAAAGAAGTTAAGGAAGCTGGAAATATTTCCTTTGCCCTAAGTATTGAAGGTACAGAAGAATCAACAGACTTTAGAAGGGGAGACGGAGTCTTCAAAAAAGTTATGAAGGCTATGGACCTAATGAAGGAAAACAAACTTCTTTATGGAGCTTCTATTTGTTACACAAGTAAGAACTATGAGTATGTGACAGACGACGAATTTATAAAAATGCTTGTAGATCATGGATGTAGGCTTGCTTGGTACTTCCATTACATGCCTGTTGGAAAGGGAGCAGACACAAGTCTTCTTCTTGACCCAGACCAAAGAGAATATGTCTACCACAAGGTTAGGGAAATTAGGTCAGCTGAATATCCTCAAAATATTTTTACAATTGATTTTCAAAATGATGGGGAATTCATCAATGGTTGTATAGCTGGTGGTAAAAACTACTTCCACATTAACTCTTTAGGTGACATGGAGCCTTGCGTTTTCATCCACTATTCTGACTCAAACATCAGAGAAAAAACTATTAAAGAATGTCTAATGAGTCCTCTATTTATGGGATTCCACGACAACCAACCTTTTAATAAAAACTTATTAAAGCCATGCCCAATGCTTGAAAACCCTGGAAGACTTACTAAGATAGTTAATGATTCTGGTGCAAAAAACACTGACATGATTGAGCCAGAAAGTGCTGAAGAATTACAAGAAAAGACTACACCATATGCTATGAATTGGAATAAGAAGGCCAACGAGCTTTGGAATGCTTCAAGGGAAAAGGCAGAGTCTTTTAAATAATAAAAGAATAGCTGAAAGGGGCTATATATCCCTAGTCAGCTATTACAATAAAGTTCATATTAAACTGTAGAACCGCCGTATACGGAACCGTACGTACGGTGGTGTGAGAGGAGGTAGATGAATTAATCATCTACCTCCTACTCGATTTGGTATAATAAGATGATAACGATATCACAAAATATTTTATATTCATTGATTTAAAAATAATTTGTTTTATAATATAATTAAAATAATTTTATATTATAGGAGGGTTAATATGAAGAAAGAATTAGATATAAAGAATATACTTTTAATTTCTTTAATTGCTTTACTATTCAGTTATTTGGGAACTAAATTATACTTATATTCTGGAAATAAAGCATTGATGGCTATAATGGATATTGTATATTATGTATTTATAGTTGTTGGTTTTGTAAAAATATTTAAAGCTATGTTTAAAGATAATATAAAGTTTTCAAATAATGAAGTTTTCTTTATGATAGCTGGTGCTGTTTATACTTTTAGTTTAGTATTAATTCAAGAATTCAATGATATACATTTGAGAAGTCTAATTTTTTCTATTATATTGATACTTTCTTCAATTTATCTTATTAAAATCAAATTAAAAGTTTAATATATTTATTAAATTAGGGAATTAAATTGAAAAAAGGTTCTAATGTATTAATGAATCTTAAAACGATTATAAAATATATATTGTATATAGATAAAAAATATATTTTGGTTTGTTTATCAGAAGCTTTATTTAACGGATTAAAAAGGAGGACAATGAAGTCCTCCTTTTTTGTTAGGGTTAATAATATTTTTAATTTGTGTCGAATTTAATCTTACAAAATTTAATGTTAATAAAAAAGAATTTATTTCCTTATCTTTTTTATCTTACAAGATATTTTTAAATTATTTTTTCGGCTAAATAAAATTTCACGATTTAATTTTTAATGAATTATAGGATTTCTAACATTTCTCTTATGGAATTAATCTTGTAATTTGCATCTTTGCCTTCGTCTTCTGGTCCGAAGCCATAGGTACAGAAGATGCTCCTAAGATTATTTTTGTGGGCTGCATCCATGTCGTGGTGCCTGTCGCCAACAAAGATAATCTCTTCTTTGAGATTTTTTCTCTCCTGCCTTATGATTTCGTCCTTAGGTATGAAGTCAAAAGTTTCTGCTGCGTAATACTTTTTGAAATATTTTTTTATTCCATATATATCAAGGGCTTGGTCTAGGTAGGACTCGCGACAATTGGAAAGAATGTAGAGGTCGTAGGTCTTTGAAAGTTTTTCCAAGACTTCCTCTGTCCCATCATAGAGCTTTCCAACCTTATTTCTTATATTTTCGTCCATCTTCTGACCAACATGGGTCATGACTTTTATCTTAAAGTCTTCATCAGCCTCTTTTGCCAAGAGGTCGTAAGCAAAGTTTGGTTTCTCGCCCAAAAATCTTTTTACATTGTCTTCAGAAAGTTCAAAGTCTTTTGCATAACCATGTTCCTTTAATATTTTAACTCCTTCTGAGAAGGCAGGGTAGTAAATTTTTATGGTGTCGTGGAGGGTCCCGTCAAAGTCAAAAATTATGCTTTTGACATTTTTAAGTTCTTCCCTTATAGATTGTTTATCCACGAATCTCACCAAGTAGGTTGGCCATTTCAATAGCAGCTGTTGCAGCATCGAAGCCCTTGTTGCCAGCCTTTGTACCAGCTCTTTCAATGGCTTGTTCAATATTTTCTGTTGTGATAACTCCAAAGATAATTGGCACTCCAGTTTCAAGTGAAGATGAAGCAATTCCCTTGGCAACCTCAGCTGATACAAGTTCGTAGTGGGTAGTTGCTCCTCTTATAACTGCGCCTAGGGCAATGACTGCGTCGTACTTTTTGCTTTGGGCAAGAGCCTTGGCAGCTAGTGGGATTTCAAAGGATCCTGGAACCCAAATTACTTCGATTTCTTCTTCATTTACTCCATGTCTCTTTAGACCATCAAGACAGCCGTCTAATAATTTTGAAACTATAAACTCGTTAAATCTTGCCAAAACTATTGCGTATTTCTTTCCTTGTGATTGTAAATTTGCACTGTAAACTTTCATATTTCCTCCAATTTTTAAAAATTTTATAAAATAAATTAATCTTCTTTCTTAAATTCTGATAAGATGTGGTTCATCTTTTCTGCCTTAGTTCTCAAATAAAACTCGTCATGTTTTGTTGAGTGAATTTCTATTGGCACTCTTTCCTTTATCTTCATGCCAAATTCTTGAAGTGAATAAACCTTGTCTGGATTGTTTGTGAGTAGTCTCAACTCTTTAACTCCAAGGTCTTCAAGGATTTGTGCGCCAGTTGAATAGTCTCTTGCATCTTCTGGGAAACCTAGAGCCAAGTTTGCCTCAACTGTATCCATGCCTTGGTCTTGAAGGGCATAGGCCTTGATCTTATTTACAAGTCCAATTCCACGGCCTTCTTGACGCATGTATAAGAGAATACCTCTTCCTTCCTTGTCGATTTGATTCATGGCAAGGTGGAGTTGGTTGCCGCAGTCACATCTTGATGATCCAAAGCAGTCGCCAGTTAAACATTCAGAGTGAACTCTCGTTAATACATCCATTCCGTCGCCGATTTCTCCTTTGACAAGGGCTATGTGGTGTTCTCCAGTTACTCTGTCGATGTAGGCATGAGCCCTAAAGTCTCCAAACTTTGTTGGAAGTTTTGCTTCGGCAACTTTTTCTACGATTTTTTCATGTCTCTTCCTATAAAGAAGGAGCTCTTCAGTTGTTGTTATCTTCATGTCAAGCTCTTGTGCCAGTTTAAATAGGTCTTCGCCACGCATCATGTGACCATCATCTTGCATAATTTCACAGCAAAGTCCCACTTCCTTGAGTCCAGCAATTTTCAAAAGATCAACAGTTGCTTCAGTGTGACCACGTCTCACGAAGATTCCATCTTTCTTTGCCACAAGTGGGAACATGTGGCCAGGTCTTCTAAAGTCCTCTGGCTTTGCGTCATCTTCTGCAAGCTTGTTGGCAGTTAGGGCTCTTTCCCAAGCGGAAATACCTGTAGTCGTGTCCACGTGGTCAACAGAAACTGTAAAGGCAGTTTCGTGGTTGTCAGTGTTGTCTGCCACCATTTGATTTAATTTTAATTTTTCTGCGTATTCCTTTGACATTGGCATACAGATTAGGCCCTTGGCAAGGGAAGCCATGGTGTTTAGACTTTCTCCAGTGGCAAACTCTGCTGCCTGGATCATGTCGCCTTCGTTTTCTCTATCTGGTTCGTCAGTTACTATGACAATTTCGCCCTTTTTAAGAGCTTCAACAACTTCTTCAATAGAATTAACTTTCATTTTATCTCCTCTCAATTTAAAAACCATTTTCTAGTAAAAATGATTTTGTAATTTTGCTTTCTGTTTTTGTATTTACAAAATTGTAGACATAGCGGCCAATTATATCAGTCTCTATATTAATCATGTCTCCAACTTTTTTATTTATGAGATTGGTGTCCCTAATAGTAGTTGGAATAATTGAAACTTCAAAATATTTTTCTCCAACCTTTGAGACAGTAAGACTTATACCGTCAAGGGCAATGGACCCCTTGGGGGCAATGTATTTAAAATTATCGGAGTCGAACTTTATCCTGTAGACAATTTCATTTCCGTGGTTGAGGATAGAAATTATCTCGCCAAGTCCATCCACGTGACCTTGGACTATGTGGCCGTCAAGTCTCTTGGAAGGACTTAAGGCTCTTTCAAGATTTAGTTTTTCTCCTCTTTTTAAATTCTTAAAAGTTGTAGAATTTATTGTCTCAACCATAACATCTGCCTTGTAAAAGTCTTGGCCCAGTTCTGTGACAGTTAGGCAAACTCCATTTGTTGCAATAGAATCGCCTCTCTTTGTGCCCTCTAAAACTTTGCTGCAAGAAACCTTCAAGCTGTAGAGGTCACTTTCTCTTTTAATGTCACTAAGGCTTCCAATTTCTTCTATAATTCCTGTGAAAATTTTAATCACACCTTCCAGTGACTAGTATGTCATCAAATAATTTTTCGGACTTCATGTCCTTAATCCTTATTGCATCCTTTAGCTCGTCTATTTCAAGATCTCCTATGGCAGGTATGCCCTTGGACCCAAGTAGGATTGGAGCAATAAAAAAGTAAAATTTATCAACTAACTTATTTTTTAGCATCTCTGCATTTAAGGTCCTTCCACCTTCAAGTAGGATGGAGGAGATGTCGTAGTCCTTTAATTTTTCCATGAGGTCTTTAAGGTCAACCTTCTTGTCCTTGTCTTTACAAATTAGGATTTCAACATTCTTCATAGATTTTAATTTCTCTAGCTTTTCTTTGTCGCAAGCTTCTGTTGTTGCTATGATACAGATTGACTCCAAGTCATCTCTTAGTACCTTGGCATCAAGAGGAATCCTCAAACTTGAATCTGTGATGATCCTTATGGGATTATTTTTATATTTGCCATGGCGGGTGTTAAGAGTAGGGTCATCAGCAAGGATAGTTCCAATACCCACCATAATTGCATCAAGCTGGCCCCTGAGTTCGTGACCATGAGCTCTTGAAAATTCTGAAGTTATCCATTGGGACTCTCCAGTCTCTGTTGCAATTTTTCCATCAAGGGACATGCCAGCCTTTAAGACAACAAAGGGTCTCTTATTTTTTAAGTAAGTGAAGAATCTCTCATTTAGGTTTAAACATTCTTCCTCGCAAAGACCTTCTGTGACAGAAATTCCTGCATCTTCTAAAATTTTAATTCCCCTGCCAGAAACTTTTTCAAAGGGGTCGGCTGTTCCAATGACAACCCTCCTTATCCCTTCCTTTACAATCCTCTCAGCACAGGGAGGAGTCTTCCCATAATGGGAGCAGGGTTCAAGGTTTACATATAAAGTTGCACCTCTTATGTCTTCGCCACGAGATTTGGCATCTAAGATTGCATTTACTTCTGCATGGTTGTCACCAAACTTTAGGTGGGCACCTTGTCCAATTATCTTGTCATCTTTTACAATCACGCAGCCAACAAGGGGGTTGGTCTTTGTCTTGCCAGTTCCCTCTCTTGCAATTTCAAGGGCACGTTCCATGTAAAAGATATCGTTAAAATCTTCTAAATACATTAAATCACCTATAAAAAAAGAGCCCATGCAGGGCTCTAAAATTCAAAAAAAATTATCTTCTTTCATCCAGACTATACTGTCGGTATTGGAATTGCACCAATTCAGCTTTCGCTCGCGGACTTTACCGCCGGTGAGGAATTGCGCCTCGCCCTGAAGAATTTTATTAACTTATAAATTTATAATAACACTAGAAATTAAATTGTCAAGGAAAAGAAAATCATTTTCCCTCTTTAATATTTTTGATTAGGCTAATAACATCTTCAAAGACAGAGTCTATGTCCCTGTCAGCATCGATGATGTAGTCTGCATAGGGATCAAGGTCTTCTAAGACATCAAGTCTCTTTTCGATATCATTTGCATGGTCATTTCTCTTTATCATCCTGTCCCTTAAAGTTTCCCTTGAGCACTTGAGATAAATTGACCTTGCATTTTCAAAATCATTTTTTATTGCAAGGACCCCTTCCTTATCAACTACAATTACACAGTCACTGTCCTTGTTGTTATTTTTTTCAAGGTCTTCCTTGAGGGTTGAATAGTAATTTCCCACATAGCAAGTTGTCCCAATAAATAAATTGTCTTGGTCCATCTTCTTAAAAATCTCTTGGTCGATAAAGTTATAATCCATGCCATCCACTTCAGAGACTCTTGGCGATCTCGTCGTGTAAGTAATTATTTTTTTTATTCCGTGTGAAGTCAGGGCATTTCTTATAGTTGATTTGCCTGAACCAGAATGTCCTAGTATTAAATAAATCATAATTGCTCCTTAAATTTTAATTTCGTAAGTATAAGATATTTTTTCTATTATACTTTACAATTATAAAAATTTGAAGTACTATGGATAAGATAAAATATTAGATGGAGGTTAGGATGAAACATTTAATTGAGCCACTAGATTTTACAACTGAAGAATACGAAGAAATTTTTAGACTAGTTGATGACATTATTGCAAAGCCAGATGATTATTCTCATGTTTGCGACAATAAGTTATTAGCTAGTCTTTTTTTTGAGCCTTCTACCAGGACAAGACTTTCCTTTGAGACTGCAATGCTAAGGCTTGGAGGACAAGTTATAGGATTTTCTGATGCAGGAGTAAGCTCATCGACAAAGGGTGAGACTCTACTCGATACAATAAGAGTTATAGAAAACTACGCCGATATTTGTGCCATGCGTCACCCAAAGGAAGGGGCAGCACTTATGGCATCAAAGGTAGTGAAGACTATGCCAATTATAAATGCAGGAGATGGTGGTCACTTCCACCCAACTCAAACTCTTGCAGACCTAATAACAATTAGAAACTACAAAGGATCCTTTGACGACTTAACCGTGGGGCTTTGTGGAGACTTAAAATTTGGAAGGACAATCCACTCTCTTGTGAGAGCCCTTAATAGGTATGAAAATGTGAAATTTATTTTTATTTCACCTGAGGAACTCAAGATGCCAGATCCCTTTAAAAACTTTATAGATAAGGAAAACTACGAGGAGACTAGGGATCTTGCAAGTGTAATTGACGACCTAGATGTCCTTTACATGTCAAGAGTTCAAAAGGAGAGATTTGTTTCTTCAGATGAGTATGAAAGATTAAAGGACTACTATATTTTAAATGAAGAAAAGTTAAAAAATGCAAAAGAGGACATGATTATTCTTCATCCTCTACCAAGGGTAAATGAAATTGCACCTGAGGTGGACAAGGACCCACGTGCAGTTTACTTTGAGCAAACAAAGTTTGGAATGTATGGTAGGATGGCACTGATCATGAGACTTTTGGAGGCTAGAAAATGATAAATGTTTCAAAAATAAAAAAAGGAATTGTACTTGACCATATAGAAGCAGGCAGGGCCCATGTTCTTTACAAGGCCCTTGAACTTGACAAGGTGACAGATCCAGTTGTACTTATGCAAAATATTTTCTCAACTTCCATGGGTAAGAAGGACTTAATAAAAATCGAGACAGATTACGACTTGGACTTCACAGTCTTGGGACTTATTGCCCCTCACACAACTGTTAACTTTATAGAAGATGGCGAAAGGGTCAAAAAAATCCGCATGGAGATGCCAGAACTTGTTGAAGATGTCTTGACTTGCAAGAACCCAAGATGCATAACAAATTCTGAAAGAGAAGTACCCGGTCACAAGTTTTTCTTATATGATAGGGATAAGAAGGAATACAAGTGCGAATATTGTGACACAGTAACCACATATGGAGAATGATATGGCAAAGATAATAGAAAATATTGATGTATGTAAGGACTACTTCATATTGAGAACAGATTTAGACGTAAAAGTTTATCCAGGACAATTTTTTATGCTAAGGGCCTGGGAATCTTATCCAACTCTTTCAAGGCCAATTTCAGTTTATGACGTCACTGATGGAGTTGACTTCTTAATAGAAAAAAGAGGAGAGGGAACAAAGATCCTTGAAAGCTTAAAGGAAGGCGATGAAATTAAATTATTTGGTCCTTTTGGCAATGCCTTCTATGCAAATGTAGATGAAGTTGCCCTAGTAGGTGGTGGAGTTGGAGTTGCTCCCTTCCACTATTTAATTAAAGAGATTCAAAAACTAAAACCTTCTTCAAAAATCACCCTCTATATTGGAGAAAGGGAAGAGCTTGAACTTGAAAATGCCTTTAAGGATATTGATTGTGACATAAAAATTAAAAAGGGCGGCTTTATAACAGATATAATTGATTTTGAAAGCCACGACTTAATTTACACTTGTGGACCAGAAATTATGATGAAAAAAGTTGTTGAACTTGCAAAAGACCATGACGTGATTACTTATGTTTCACTAGAAAAGAGAATGGGATGTGGCCTTGGCGCCTGTCTATCTTGTTCTTGTGAGACAAAGAGAGGCAGAAGAAGATCTTGCAAGGAAGGACCAATATTTAAGGGGAGTGATTTAATTGACTTCTAGGACTAAAATAGATTTAGCAGGGATAAAATTAAAAAATCCAATAATAATGGCAAGTGGTACTTATGGATTTGGGGAAGAGTTTAAGGACTTTTATGACCCAAGGATCCTAGGAGGAATTTCTTCTAAGGGGATCACAAGACATCCAAAAAAAGGAAATGATGGCATAAGAATTTGGGAAACTCCATCAGGAATTTTAAATTCAATTGGACTTGAGAACCCAGGAGTGGAAGAATTTGTTAAGACAAAAATCCATGACATGAATAAGCTTGGGACAGAAGTTTTAGTAAATCTTGGTGGCAATACCATAGAAGAATACATTGAGTCTGCAGAAATTTTAAATGACTACGACTTTGCAGCCATTGAGTTAAATATTTCTTGTCCTAACGTCAAGGAAGGTGGCATGGCCTTTGGCATGGACAAGGACTCAGCAGCAAGTGTTGTAAGAGAAGTCATGAAGGTGACAAACAAAAAAGTTTTTGTAAAACTTTCTCCCAATGCTGGTGACATTGTTGGCATTGCCAAGGCAGTGGAAGCTGAAGGTGCAACAGGACTTTCTCTTATAAATACAATTCTCGGCATGGCAATTGACTTAGATAGAGAAGAGATTCCCTTTGACAATACCTACGCAGGTTTGTCAGGTCCAGCAGTAAAACCAATTGCCCTTAGGATCCTCCACCAAGTTGCAAAAAATGTAAACATTCCAATTATTGGGATGGGAGGAATTTCAAATTATAGGGACGTCTTAGAGTTCTTAATGGCAGGAGCCACCGCAGTTGAAATTGGAACTTACAACTTTATGAATCCCAATGGAGGAGCAGAAATTATATCTGACCTTGAAAAATATTTGGAAGAAAAAAATAAAAATATAAATGATTTTGTAAAAAAATTAGTTTAAGAAAAGGGATCTTCTAACAAGAGGATCCTATTTTTATAAGTATTATTGGAAAAGAATTTATTTGATTTTTATAAAATCCAAATTAATTTTACAAATTCACTTTAGCATATTATAATATCAAAAAAAGGGTATAGTATACTAATTGTTTATTTATAAAGGAGATAAAATGGATTATAGAAACGGATACAAGGAAACGATAAAAGCTAGAGAAAGAATTAGGGACTACATTTATGAAACTCCCTTGGTGAGACTTAATCACATATCTGAAATGCTTGGCACATCTGTCTATGCAAAACTTGAAAATATGCAAAAGACAAATTCCTTTAAGATAAGGGGTGCCTTAAATAAAATTAGAAAACTTTCTGATGAAGAATTGAAAAAGGGAGTTGTAACTGCTTCTTCTGGCAACCATGGCAAGGGGATTGCAACT
This sequence comes from Peptoniphilus harei, assembly GCF_016726485.1. Lineage (GTDB taxonomy): Bacteria > Bacillota > Clostridia > Tissierellales > Peptoniphilaceae > Peptoniphilus_A > Peptoniphilus_A harei. Next base: position 558,345 of record NZ_CP068103.1, on the reverse strand, counting down.
TGTGCAAAAATCTTGGGAATTCCAGCGAAGATTGTCTTGCCAGATACTTCTACTGAGACAAAGAGGCAAATGATAAGAGACCTTGGGGCAGAAATTGAAATTACGACTGTGGAAAAGAGATTTGAAGTGGCAAAGGAAATTGCTGACAAGGAGGGCATGACTTTCATCCATCCCTTTGACGACCTAGATGTTTCTGAAGGTCAAGGAACTATTGCAGTAGAGATTCTAAACAAGATGGACCACTTGAAGATGATTGTTCCCATTGGTGGTGGCGGACTAATCTCTGGTATTGCCATGTACACCAAGGGAGTTACAAGATGGTCTAAGGTCATTGGGGTTGAGCCAGAAAATGTTGCCAGATACACTCTGTCACTTGAAGAAGGTCAACCTAGTGAAGTTAAGAGGGGAGAAACTCTTGCTGATGGACTTCTTTCTGTTAAGCCAGGAGACCATGTATTTCCTATTGTAAGAGATCTTGTTGACGATGTAGTTACTTGCCAAGATAAATATCTTAAAAAAGCTTTAGATTTATTGTATAATAAAGAGAAATTAATTGTTGAGCCTTCTTCTGCTATTGGACTTGGTGCAATTTTAGAAGGCAAAATAGAATATGATGACAGGGACAAGCTTGTTCTTATTATCACAGGTGGAAATGTAGAAGGAAGCAAAATCGAAGAAATAATCAATTCGTAGGGAGGAAATCATGAGAGATTTTATTTGTAGTAAGTTTAACAAGGTGGGACCATCTGGTATTAGAAAGATAAATGAAAAAACTATTGAGATGGAAAGAGCCGGCAAAAGGATCTACCACTTTGAAGTAGGCAGACCAGACTTTGACACTCCAAAGGTAATTAAAGATGCAACTATTAAGAGCATCGAAGATGGAGATGTTTTTTATACATCAAATTACGGCATTATGCCTCTAAGAGAAGCTGTGGCTGAAAAACTTAGAAATGAAAATAATTTAGACTATACTGCAAAGGAAGTCTTGATAACAGCAGGTGCAACTGAATCAATTTACGATTCTTATTCACTAATCTTAGAAGAAGGAGATGAAATTCTTCTTCCAAACCCATGCTGGCCAAACTATGTTAACACAGCCCACATTATGGGAGCAGTGCCGGTGAGATACAGCCTTGCAGAAGAAAATGACTTCCAAATTGATTTTGATGAGCTTGAAGGTCTTGTAACAGAAAAAACTAAGGCCATAGTAATTATTAACCCATCAAACCCAATTGGATCTATGTTCACATTAGAAACCTTGGAAAAGCTTGCTGACTTTGCAAAGAAAAAAGACATCTTAGTAATTTCTGATGAAATTTATGAAAAAATTGTCTATGGAAATAAGAAACATATCTCCATGGCATCCCTTGATGGAATGAAGGAAAGGACTATTACAATTAATGGTTTTTCAAAAACTTATTCCATGACAGGCTTCCGTCTTGCTTATGTTGCAGCTCCAGAAGAATTTATAAGGGTCCTAAATATTATCCACCAACACAACACTTCTTGTGCAACTTCCTTTGTTCAACATGGGGGAGTCACTGCACTTAAGGCAGGAAATGAAGGCTCACAAGAAATGGTTAAGGAATACAAGAGAAGACGTGACTACATTGTTGAAAAGGTAAATTCTATTGAAGGACTTAGCCTTAATGCTCCAGACGGTGCCTTTTATGCCTTTATTAACATTAAGGACCTAGGAGTTTCTTCAGAAGAATTTTGCAATTATCTTCTTGATGAAGAATGTGTTGCCATAGTTCCAGGAACAGTTTTCGGAAGTGCAGGAGAAGGCTTTGTTAGATTTTCCTATGCATCTTCTTATGATGACATAGTCGAAGGTCTAAATAGGATGGAGAAAGCTTGTAAGCATTTTTTAAATAAGTAAGTAATCACGATTTTATAATCAGGTGAAAGAATGAAAAAAGTTTTAATAATTGTATTAAATGTCCTTGTCTTTGCATTAGCGTCAATATTACTTCCAAGCTCTCAAAAAAGTGGAGATTTGATATTAAAATTATTTTATTCAATAACCCTAGTAAAGGCAGGCTTTAATATAGAAAAGGCATTAAAAATAGAGTAGGTTTCTCATTGAACCTACTCTATTTTATTTGCATAAGTTTTTAAAAATATTCCAACCACCTTGTGGAAGCGAGCTATGTCAGTTATATAGGCGTAGTCATTGCCGTAAATCTTTTTGATGTTCATGCTTTCTGCTTCTTCCCCAGTAAAGACTCCAAAAGTGTTGATCCCCTTGAGCCTTGTCAAGAGAACTTCCTTTGATGTGTCCATGACAGCTTCCTCGTCCTTATAATTTTCTCCAGGTGTCTTTGATGCACCAACTATTCCAATGTCGATTTCGTCAAAGGGAAGGCCGTCAGTCAAGACAATTAAAAATCTTCTTGCATCCCTGTTTTTAGAAACAAGGTGGCGCATAAATTTTATTGCAAGTCCATCTCTATTGGAGCCCGACGGGGAGTACTTGAAGATGTCCTTATTTTTTATTCTCGGGTCATTGTAGTCCCTGTATTTTTTTATTACAAGATAATTGTAAAAATTGTTGTAGGAGAAAACCCTGGTTTTTATATTTAGAGAAGTTAAGGCTTCAGCAATAATATAAGTTTCCGTCGCAAGGATTTCCTTCCTATCATTTTGTGAAGCAGAGGAGTCCAAGAGGATGTCCACAAAAATCTCATTGGAGTCCTTTCTGTTAATTTTTTCAAAAATCCTATCTTCATTTAACTCTCTGGTCTTCCAAATTTCTGATGGAACAATTCTTCCAGAAGTTGATTTTAATATTTCATCTTCAGATTCCTTTAAGAGGGAATTTTTTATTACTCCAGCTAGTTCTCTTATGGCACGAGCATTTTGCAGCTTGTTATTCTCATAGAAGTTTAAGTTGTCAGAGTAATTTCCCTTTTCCTCCTGAGCATAATATGAAGATTTATTTTCAAACTCTCCTACTGGGAAGAAAAATTTAATTTCCTCATGGATGCCTGTTGAAATTTCTTGGGCAATCCTATCTGCAGTGTGTCTTTTTATTTTTTCTATCCCATAGCGTTTGACTAGGGCCTTGTAAATATTTTTGTCTCCAAACTTATTCACGGGAGCATCTTCTATGACGTTAATGTCTCTGAAATCGTCGTTAAAAAATGTAAACTCAGCTGACTCAATGTTGTACCTCTCGAGAAAAGTATTGTCCTTGAAATTTTTTCTCTGATAGGGAGAATTCTTCTTGGAAGTAGAATTGGATTTAGCTTCTTTCTTGAATTCTTCATAGGACTCTTCTGTGTCATGGGGAAGGTCCTTGTTTACGTGAAAATATTTTTTGAAAATATATCTTAGGAAGTCAAGATACTTGAAGGTGTCTCTTTCCTTAAAATTATAAATTTCTCCCAACATCTCTTCCAAGACTTTTTGAACTTTGGGATACTGGCCTCTTTCTTTTCTGATGTAGCCAATTTTAAGTTCTGTTGTCATTATAATTTTTCGTCTATTTAAATTTTTTAAGATTTCTTCATCGTGGTCCTTTTTAAAATCAAGGGTCCCAGGTCTTTCCAAAATCATTTCTTTTGAAAAAATATTTTCCAAAACTAATTTTGAAATTTCCCACAAGTCCTTTTTGTTGTTTAAAGAATTTACATACTTCTTGAAGAAGTCGTCAAGTACATAGAAATCAAAATACCTAGCAGCATAACCAAGTAGGGCAGCCTCATAGGAGTCCTCTGGTTTTAGTGAAAATTTAAAAATATCAAAGTCATAGAAGTCTGAAAGGGTCCAAAAAATATTTTTTAGCCTATTTTCATCCTTCAAAGAGATCAGCTCTTTCAATATTTTTTACAAAAAGAGTGTCAATGACATCATTGACAATTTCTTTTTCGTAAGAGTCAAAGGTCTTGTCAACGATACCCAGGTCAAGAGACTCTCTTATGCCAAGACCACGATTCATAAGTTCAATACTTGATATAAGTCCACGAAGGTCTATGGCCTTGGAAGAAATTTCTGAGTTAAGAGATTTCTCTTGAAGGTCTAAGAATAGTCTTGTGAAAATCTTTATGGCATCCTTGTTTAATTTTGTGTTTTCCTTAAATAACTTTGCCAAGTCACTTTCTGATATTGTTGGAATGTCGATCACCAAAAATCTTGAAACTAAGGCTTCGTTAAGGTCACGAGTACCAATATAGCCGTAGTTCATTGTGGCAATAAATCTTGTTGCGTCGTTAAGATTTAATCTGTCGTAGCCAGAAATGTCTAAAACTCTTCTGTAGTCAAGAGTGGAGTGGACAACAGAAAGGGCTTCGTTCTTTGCCATATTAATTTCATCAAAGACTGCAAAACCACCTTCCTCTGCAGCTTCATAAACTGGTCCCTTCTTAAGAGTAACTTCGTTGTTTTTAAAGGTATCAGATCCAATTAAACTTGATGGGTCTGATGCAATGTTTAAAGAGACTGTCCAAAGTGGTCTCTTAAAGAGATATGCCAAGTTTTCTGCCAAAACATTTTTGCCCGTTGCCTTTGGTCCAGAGAGGAGGATGTTGTCGCCAGATAAGATTGCAGCGATGGCCTTCTCCCAAGTTTTTTTGCCGTAATATTTATATTTTATATTTGGGATTCTATATTCAAAATCCTTATTTAAATCATGTTTTTCTATAAATTCATCTACTCCCTTAAGTAGATCTTCTGAAACGCCTTGTGAAAGTAAAAACTCTCTCATTTCATCACCTCTTGCCTATTATAACAAAAAGAAAAAATTATGTGCGTAAATAAATTTTGTAAAAGATTAATTATATTGTTATAATATAAAAAAGTATAAAGGAGGAATCATTATGGCTTTTACTACTTCTAATTCACTTATTGCTTTAATTCTTGGCTTGGGGATTTACATAGGAATTTTTGTACTTATAATCTTGGCAATCCTTGCCCTTATAAAGTATCTTAAAAAATAAAAAAAGGCTTAGCAGCCTTTAAAAATAGGAATATTATGTTATAATATAGATAAAGAGGACACCATGAAAGATGGTCGCCCTTAGGTTTAATATTAAAGAAATACCACCTAAGTCGATACAGGTGGTATTTTTATTTCCTAATCTTTTTTATAAAGTGTTAGGATGCCAACGATAAGTGTTAGGATTTTTATCACTATGGATATCAATTCATAATCACTCATGTTGCACCTCCCAATAATTAAATTGGGCAACCACCAATGTATGTCCTCATCTATATTATACATATTTTAGAGAATTCCATCAATTCAATAAAATGGAAATGATTAACTAAAAAAAAAAGGCTTGCTAGCCTTTAAAAATAGAAATATTGTGTTATAATAAAGATAAAGAGGACACCGTTTATACCCATTCGGGCACAAGCGACGGTTGCTCTAAGTTGATATTTATTTAATACCACTTGTAGTGCAATACAGGTGGTATTTTATTTGTGCTATTTCTTATTTAGAAACAGGGCTAATACAGCAATAATCAAACCAATAAATTTTAGCATGATGCTTAAAATTTCAAAATCTGACATTGCAATCACCCCCTTTACCATAAAAGTAAAGAGCAACCACCATCTGTATGTCCTCAACCTTATTATACATATTTTATAAAATTCCATCAATTCATATTAATAAAACTACTTTAAAATACAAAAAGCTTGAACTTATTTTTCCTTATGTTATAATAAAAAAAACTAAAAAAGGCGATAATTGAGAATAGTAATTTTAAAAAGTTTTTAAGAGAGCAGGTGGCTGGTGGAAACTTGTAAAGTTTTTAAGATGAATCCACCTCATAGTCTATGTAATTTTAAGTGAACCATTTGGTTAATTAGGGTGGCAACGCGGGTCTCTCGTCCCTTTAGGGATTGAGGGGCTTTTTTTATTTTAAGGGAGGATATATGCTAGACATTAAATTTGTAAGAGAAAACCCAGAAGCAGTCAAAGAGAACATTAAAAAGAAATTCCAAGATGACAAGCTTCCACTAGTTGACGAAGTTAGAAAAATTGACGAAGACCTTAGAGCAGCAAAGACTAAGGGCGACAACCTTCGTGCAGAAAAAAACCAAACTTCAAAAGAGATTGGTGGCTTTATGCAAAAGGGAGAAAAGGACAAGGCAGAAGAAGCAAAGAAAAAAGTTGCTGAAATAAATGAAGAAATAACAAATCTTGAAGCTGCTGAAAGAGATCTTGCTGAAGAACTTAAGAAGAGGATGCAAGTTATCCCACAAATGATGGACGAAACAGTGCCAATAGGAAAAGACGACAGCGAAAATGTTGAGCTTGAAAGATTTGGCGAACCAGTAATTCCTGACTTTGAAGTTCCTTACCACATTGACATCATGGAAAGCTTTAACGGAATTGACCTTGACTCTGCAAGAAACACATCAGGCGCAGGTTTCTACTACCTAAAGGGAGATATTGCAAGACTTCACTCTGCAATCCTAGCTTATGCAAGAGACTTTATGATTGATCGTGGTTTTGAATACCACATTCCACCATTTATGATAAGATCAGACGTAGTTACTGGCGTTATGAGTTTCGCAGAAATGGAAGACATGATGTATAAGATTGAAGGCGAAGACCTTTATTTAATTGGTACTTCTGAACACTCAATGATTGGTAAATATATAAACACAATTAATCCAGAAGAAGATATGCCACTTGCCCTTACTTCATATTCACCTTGCTTTAGAAAAGAAGTTGGAGCTCATGGTATTGAAGAAAGAGGAGTTTACAGGATCCACCAATTTGAAAAACAAGAAATGGTTGTAATTTGTAAGCCAGAAGAATCTAAGGACTGGTATGTAAAATTATGGCAAAACACAGTGGATTTCTTCCGTTCACTAGACATTCCTGTTAGAACTCTTGAATGTTGTTCTGGTGACTTGGCAGACTTAAAGGTTAAGTCTCTTGACGTTGAAGCCTTCTCTCCAAGACAAAATAAATATTTTGAAGTTGGATCATGTTCAAATCTTGGCGATGCCCAAGCAAGAAGACTTAACATCAAACTTCGTGGCAAGGATGGCACATACTTTGCCCACACATTAAACAACACTGTTGTTGCTCCACCAAGAATGTTAATTGCCTTCTTAGAAAATCTACTTCAAGAAGATGGCAGCGTTAGAATTCCAGAACCTCTACAAATTTATATGGGAGGAATGACAAAACTTACTCCAAAGAAATAAAAATAATTTATTAAAGATTTATAGATTGTTTTAGGCAAAATAATTTGATATAATTTACTCACTTAGGGGAGTAACTTTTAAATTTTCAGTCGTCATTACGGCATAGCCCGGCTGGAAAGCTTATTATTAAGTATGTGAGACCGATGTAACAATCGGTCTCTTTTTGTATTTAAAGGAGGAATTATGGAAAAAAATTGGTATAACCAGTCCCCTGACGAAGCCCTAAAAAATCTTTCCACTACGAAAGAAAAGGGACTAAGTCAAGATGAAGCCAAGACTAGGCTTGAAAAATATGGGGACAATGCTCTTGCAGCAGAAAAGAAAAAATCCTTTGGAGAAAAGCTAAAGGAACAAATCCTTGACCCAATGATTATCATTTTAATTGCAGCAGCCCTTGTATCTGCCTTCAATGGTGAGGCCCTCGATGCAGGAATAATTGTGGCCATTGTAATTGTCAACGCTTTTCTATCAATTTATCAAGAAGGTAGAGCAGAGGAAGCAATTGCAGCCCTACAAAAGATGTCTTCACCAAAGGCCAAGGTCATAAGAGATGGAGACCATGTTGAAGTTGATTCAAACACACTTGTGCCAGGAGATATTATCATCCTTGAAACTGGAGATATTGTCCCAGCAGACCTAAGACTTCTTGAGTCATCAAACTTAAAAATTGATGAATCATCCCTTACTGGTGAATCAGTTCCAGTAGAAAAGGATGCAAGTGTTATTTATGATGGCAAAATGGAAATTGGTGACAGGGAAAACTTGGCTTACTCATCAACTATTGTGTCTTACGGTAGGGGTATGGGACTTGTTGTAGAAACTGGTCACGAAACAGAAATTGGAAAGATTGCTACTTCAATTGCCACAGTTGGAGATGAACAAACTCCCCTCCAAAGAAAACTTGCAAAACTTTCAAAGACTCTTGGTATTTTAGTCCTTGTAATTTGTGCAGTAGTTCTTGCAGTTGGTGTACTTTATAAGCACGACCCAAGAGAAATGTTTATGACTGCAATTTCCCTTGCAGTAGCAGCAGTTCCAGAAGGACTACCAGCAATTGTAACAATTGTACTTTCAATTGGTATGGGCAAGATGGCAGAAAAAAATGCCATTGTAAAAAAACTTTTGGCAGTAGAAACTCTTGGAACAACTACAGTAATTTGTTCCGACAAGACTGGTACACTTACACAAAACGAAATGACTGTTGTAAAGGTATTTACTGACGGACACGTTTACGATGTTTCAGGAACTGGTTACTCTCCAGAAGGTGATGTAACAAGAAAGGACTCAAAAGTTACTATCGAAGAAGATGAAAATATTAAAATTCTTTCTTCTATTGCGGCCCTAACTAATGATGCAAAATTACAAGTTAAGGGTGAGGAAGCGTCAATTATTGGAGACCCAACTGAAGGTGCCCTTCTTACTTTTGCAGAAAAAGCAGGAAATGGACTTAAGGAACTTTATAGTAATATTGACAGAATTGAAGAAATTCCTTTTGACTCTGACAGAAAGATGATGACAACTTTCCACGACAAGATTTTTGATGACATCACATCCTTCACAAAGGGAGCACCAGACGTTGTTCTTGATAGATGTAGCAAAATCTTAATTGATGGAAAAGAAGTAGACCTTGATGAAAAATTAAGAGAAGAAGTTTTAGAAAAGAATAGCGAGTTCGCAAGATCAGCCCTAAGATGTCTAGGCTACGCTTATAGAAAACACAGCGACATGCCAAGTGAAGTAACATCAGAAAATATTGAAAAAGACATGGTTTTTGTTGGACTAACAGGTATGATTGACCCATCAAGACCAGAAGCAAAGGCAGCAATAAAAGAATGTAGGACTGCAGGCATAAGACCAATTATGATTACAGGTGACTACCTTGAAACAGGTCTTGCCATTGCAAAGGACCTTGGGATTGCAGAACATGATGATGAAGCAATCATGGGTAGGGAACTCAACGAAATGTCTGAAGCAGAAATGAGAGAAATTGTAAAAGAAAAATCTGTCTTCACAAGAGTTTCTCCAGAAAATAAGGTTCAAATCGTTACAGCCCTAAAACAAAATGGCCACATCACTGCCATGACTGGTGACGGTGTTAACGACGCCCCAGCAATTAAGAAGGCAGACATTGGTATTGCCATGGGTATAACAGGTACTGACGTTGCAAAAAATACTGCAGAGGTAATTTTGACAGACGACAACTTTGCGACAATTGTAAATGCAGTTGAAGAAGGAAGAATTATTTATTCCAACATCAAGAAGTTCGTTGCATATTTACTTTCATGTAACCTTGGAGAAGTTTTAATAGTTTTAATTTCAATCCTATTAAACCTTCCAGTGCCACTAATTCCAATTCAATTATTGTGGCTTAACCTTGTTACAGACTCCTTCCCAGCACTTGCACTTGGAGTTGAAAGAGGAGAGGCAGACATAATGAATGAAAAACCACGTGATCCAGACGAGCCAATCCTTGACACAGAAATAAAAATCACAGTTGCTATCCAATCTATTGCAATCACAGTAGCAACTCTACTTGCTTACTTTGTAGGACTTAAGTGGTATGGAACAGGCGAGGGACTTGGACACGCAAGGACAATGGCCTTCTCAGCCCTAATTATTTGTGAACTTTTAAGAGCTTACACATCAAGATCAATTGACAAGACTGTATTTGAAATTGGAGTATTCACAAACAAAAAATTAGTATTTGCAACATTATTCTCCTTCATACTAATGCTAGTAGTAATTTATGTACCAGTATTAAACGACGCCTTTGGACTAATGGACCTAGGACCAAAAGAAATAGGAGTTGTACTTGGAGCATCAGTTATCCCACTAGTTGCAGGAGAAATCCAAAAGAAAGTAAGATTCAAGAAAAAATAAATAAAAATTAAAAGATAAAAAAGAAGTGTCCTTAAACTGTAAAAAGTCTAAGGACACTTTTTTGTACGCTTTAGCATGAATAAACCACCAGCTATGCTGGTGGTAGGAAAATAAGCTTTAGCTTCAAGCAAAAAACCTCCCGTGATAAACTATTAATGTTACTGGCAGTAGCATAAATAGAAAAGGGAGGTATCCTAAAATGGATAAAAATAGTTTATCACATACATCATGGAATTGTAAGTATCACGTAGTATTTGCTCCAAAATACAGAAGGCAAGTAATATATGGAAGATTAAAACAAGATATAGGAAAAATATTAAGGGATTTATGTGATAGAAAAGGAATAAATATAATAGAAGCAGAATGCTGTCCAGATCATATCCATATGTTGTTAGAAATTCCACCGAAATACAGCATATCTCAAACAATGGGCTATTTAAAAGGGAAAAGTAGTCTAATAATATTTGATAGGCATGCAAACTTAAAATATAAATATGGAAATAGACATTTTTGGTGCAGAGGATACTATGTAGACACAGCAGGAAAGAATGCAAAAAAGATACAAGAATATATAAAAAATCAATTAAAAGAAGATTACATGGCAGATCAAATAAGTATTAAAGAATTTGTTGACCCGTTTACGGGTGAGCAAGTAAACAAAAGCAAAAAATAAGGTGCTTTAGCACCAGCTGTGAAAATTGGTGCACGAGAAAGAAGGTTCGAAGCATGGAATGCTGCCGGTAACAGCCCCTTATAGGGGCAAAACAAACCACCGGCTCAGCCGGTGGTTATGATTATATATAATTTTATAGGAATTATTATTTTTTGAAAAAATAAATACTTAGAGAAATAATAAGACCAATTAAACTACCCGACATTGATTCTTTAGCAAGATCATACAGAGAGATACCAAATATTCTTTCAAAACTTGACAATTTGTAAAAGATAAAGAAAAGGATTCCTAATATAAAAAATAGTACAGTAATCTTGCAGATATACAATAAGTAAAAATAAATATCGTCATTTACATCAATTTTTTTATAGTGTTTTAAAATAAATTTTTCAAGCCATAAATTTATTTTTTTCATAATTTCTCTCCTATGCATTGAAAACTATTGTAAATGTAATTGTGATAGTAGCTACATATTTCACACCGTAAAATTATCATAAACCTTAAAATCAGTCAACTACTAATGTAATATGAGTAAACCTTTTTATTATCTCCATATTTAAAGTTACTAGAAAAAACTTCCTTAGATATTATCTAGATAAGTAATATCACTTTGTTTTTCTATAGCACTCAAAATTAGATAGCTTATTATTTCATTTTACATGATAAAAAAATTTTTAACATGCTATAATGTTTACTAATTAACTTTAAGGGGGAGAAGAGATGATAAAAAATTTAAAAAAAGTTTTTCCATTAACAATTCCAATTTTAATTTCCTTTTTATTTATAGGACTTAGCTTTGGCATATATACATCTTCCTTTGGATATGATTTTTGGATGCCGCCACTTACATCAGTTGTAATCTTCTCTGGCTCAATTCAATTTGTAGTCGTTGAAGCCATGCATTCAGGCATGGATGTCTTGTCCTACATTTTAATAGTTGCCATGATGAACATAAGACACTTCTTCTATGCCCTAACATGTCTTGGCAAATTTAAAGACATGAGTGGGAAGAAAAAAACTTATGCCTACTATGCCCTTTGCGATGAAGCCTACTCCATGATAATGGGGACAGAAGTGCCTAGTGATATGAAGAAGGAAGACTTTTATCTTTCAATTTTAATCTTGCTCCAATCCTATTGGTTTATCGGTACAATTCTTGGAGGCATCCTTGGCAACTTTATAAATTTCGAAATCCAAGGAATAGATTTTATCTTGACAGCCCTCTTCCTTGTAATATTTTTGAGCCAGTGGAAGCAAGTGGAAGATCACTTCCCAGCCCTTCTTGGGCTTGTGGCTTCGATCTTAGCTTTGATAATCTTTGGAGAGAACTTCATCCTTCCTGCCATGATTATTATCTTGCTTGTCCTTTATCTAGCTTACAGGAGGGAAAGAAATGATTGAAATGAAATATATTTTTCTTGCTGGAGGAATAACAATCCTTGCAAGATTCCTCCCAAGAATAATTTTTAGGAACAGAGAACTCCCAGGCTTCATAGCCTATCTTGGGGAAAAGTTGCCCTATTCACTAATGGGACTCTTACTAATTTTTTGCATAAGGGGAGTGGACTTTACAAATTCAAGTGAAGTCTTACCACTGGGACTAGCCTTCGCAGGGATGATTTTGTCCTTTAAGTTTTTGAAAAACTTCTTGGTCTCAATCTTTCTTGGAACAGGAATTTACATGGCTTTGATTTATTTTTTGTAAATAATAATTAAGAAGCGATGAATAAAAATCATAAATTTAGAAGAAAAGACTAATTGAGTTTAGTCTTTTTTTAGTGGAAAATTTTATAAAAATCTTGACAAAAATATTTACTGGGCTTATAGTGTAAATATAAAGTATATACACCTAAACTTAAATTAAGGAGTTGAAGAGATTATGAAAAAAGATTTAAAAATTTTTATTGGCATATCATTTATAATTCCCTACTTAATGGGATTTGCCATTTATTACTGCAAATTACACGAGATAAGCACAAGTATTTATCCCTTATTTCAAATGTTCATTCCATTTTTAGCTGTAGTAGCCTTGTTATACAAAGAAGACAAAAGCATTTTAAAAATTGCTGCCATTAGAATATACCTAGTGATAAGTCTTATCTTATTTGTACTTTCAATAATAAATATTTTCAATCCAGACTTTAGTGGATTGTCTGAATTTGTTATTTTAATTTCTGCTATTGCAATGATCATAGCCATTTCAACTATGGACAAGGACCTTAAAAATAAATTATCTCTAAACAATCCAAATAAAAAGATGACAATTCTCATGTGTTTAATTTTTATTTTTATATATTTTTTAAGATTATTTATTGCTTGCATTTTAGAAGGAGAAACAAGGGAATTTGTAGAAATCTTTAATCTTCATAGTTTAAAAGTTTTTATATCTATTATTCTTTTCTCTTTTTTAAATATTATGCCATTCATTGGAGAAGAATATGGTTGGAGGGCATACCTAGCACCAAGGCTAAAAGAAATTTATGGTGTAAAAAAATCTATTTTAATGACAGGTTTTATTTGGGGAATTTGGCACTTGCCCCTTAATTTATTTTATTATTCAGATGGAGTTTTGACATCGCAAATTTATTCCATACTTGTACAACTTGTATTTTGTACATTTTTAGGGATATTTTTAACTTATGCATATAATAGGACAAAATCAATTTGGGCTCCAGTTATGATTCACTATTTAAACAACAATCTAGCCCTACTATTGGTTACAGATTTTTCTAAGGATATATTTTCTGGACAACACTATGATTTAAAAGGAACTTTATTTTCAATAGTAGGTTCAATAATATTTTTTGGAATTTTTATTTTTTCAAAATACGTTAAAGATGAAAATCTTTGGGAAAAATCTGTATATGAGAAAATAAAAGAATCTTAATTGTTTTGTGCTTTTAAAAGTTATTACAGTATTTAATACAAGTATTGTGTAAAAGCAAAAATATAAAGTATATACACTTAAAGGTGATGTGATATGAAAATTATTATTTCAAATGACTCTGGCCTTCCAATTTATGAGCAGATAAAAAATCAAATCAAGGCTCAGATAGTTGCTGGAGACTTAAAAGCTGACGAAGGGCTTCCTGGTATGAGGACTCTTGCAAGCGACCTAAAGGTCTCTGTCATTACAACAAAGCGTGCCTACAATGACTTGGAGCAAGAGGGATATATTTATTCCATGCCAGGCAAGGGTTCCTTTGTAAAAAAATTAAATGAAGAAGTTGTAAGAGAGAATGCTCTTGCAGAGATAGAAAAATATTTAACTGACGCAATGACTGTTGCCAAGGCTGCAGGAATTGGTATAGACGAATTGCAAGAAATTTTAAAGACATTAGATGAAGTGGGTGACTTATGAAAACAATAGAAATAAATAATTTGAGAAAAGAATTTAAGGACTTTGACCTTGATATAGAAAATTTAGAAATTCCTGAAGGTGCAGTCCTTGGACTAATTGGGGAGAACGGTGCAGGGGACAGTGATATAATGATGACAGATACAATAAATCCATTAAAATCAAAGTTTAAAGGCTTCCACAAAACTTTTAAACAAGATGATTTAGGATTAAGTCTGTCATCTTTTTTATTAAATTAACAAAAAAGAAAAGAAAACATAAGTAATAAGGATTGAAGAGAATATGATAATATTTAGAGTTTTTTTCAAAATCATATTGTTTCCTATTAGTATAGCGTTAAGTATCATCACTCTATTTTTAACGTTTGTATTAGGAATCAGCACAATATTTTTCAAACTGATTTCATTTATCGCTATTATGGGATTTTTAGGATCTGTTTATAATGGAGAAAAAGCAATCGCTATAGAGGCAATTATACTAGCATATCTTTTTAGTCCTTATGGTTTGCCAGTGCTAGGATATTTTATTATAGAAGTGATAGAAGAGGTGAATGAAAGAATAAAAGCAATTTAAATATAAAAATAAATAGATTAAAACGATGAAAAAGAGATAGCAAAATCAAAGCTATCTCTTTTTATATGAAAAGAAAGGGGGTTATGATGAAAGAAATAGTTAAATTTGAATACTATTATGGCAATGAAGCAGAACAATATTCATTTTTTAGGATTCCCAAAACTTTATTTACCGACTTAAATTTTAAAAAACTATCCGTAGAAGCAAAAATTCTTTATGGAATTCTACTCGATAGAATGAGCTTGTCAATTAAGAATAAATGGTTAGATGAAGAAAACAAGGTATACATCATCTATACCATAGAAGAAATTATGGAAGTATTAAATTGGGGGAGAAATAAATCGGTCAAAGTAATGAAAGAAATTGAAGAGATAGGATTATTAGAAAAAAAGAGGTTAGGACTTGGAAAGCCAAATTTACTCTATGTAAAGAACTTTATTTACACAGAAAATAATAAAACTACAGAAGTTTCAAAAGCAAACCTCAAGAAGTTTAAAAAACAAACTTCAGGAAGTTTAGAAAATAAATCTCAAGAAGTTTCAAAAGAGGACTCTAATAATACTAATATTAATAATACTGAAACTAATAATACTGATTTTAATAATACCACCCCCATATCCCCCTTAGAAAAGCTAGGAGAAAAATCAAAAAAAACTTTGGAGGAGGAAGAATTAAAAGAAACTATAAAAAAGAATATATCTTATGAAACCTTTGAAAAAGCAAGAATAGAAGAAAAGAAGCAAGTAGATGTGATGATAAATGTACTTGTAAAAGCCTTAACTAGCTTTACAAACATTAAAATAGGAGGGAGGCATATATCCAATGAAAATTTTAAAGAAAGATTTCTAAGTCTTAACTATAAACACATAGACTATGTTTTGAAATACCTAAGAGAAAATGCTCCAAAGGATATTAGAAACATTAATGCTTATCTACTGACTCTCTTATACAATGCAGATGAAAATATTAGAAACATAGAAGTCATAAAGAGAGAAAATCAGAAAAGAGAAAACTATGACTATAGTAACGATGAGAATATATGGAGAGAAATTTTAAATACTTGATAGGAGAGGAGCATATGGAATTAATAAAAGAAATCCTAGAACAGAAAATAAAAAATGCAGAAACAAATAGTCCATCAAATGATGAAGAAAATAGGAGTTATATAGATCAAGAAACAGGATTAAAATATTGTGCAAAATGTAAAACACCAATTGAAAAAGAAATAAACTTCTTTGGAGAAATAAAAAAAGTTGGTATTTTATGTCAATGTAAAAAAGAAAGACAAAAATTAGAGGAAGAAAAAAGAAAAGAAAATAAAAGGCTTTTAAAAATTGAACACTTAAAAAAAGAGTGTTTTTCTGATCCTATCCTATTAAATTGGAATTTTAAAAATATGGACAAAGATAGTGAGCATGAAAAAGTAGCAAAAAACTATGTGGAAAAATTTGATGAAATATATGAAAATAATATAGGATTAATTCTCACAGGGAATGTGGGATGTGGAAAAACATATCTTGCAAGTGCTATAGCAAATGCTTTACTAGAAAAAGAAATATCAGTTAAAATGACAAATTTTTCTGTAATTTTAAATGATATGACCAACTTAGAGATTGACAAAAGTAAGTATATAGATAACCTAAATCAGAAGAAACTATTAATTATTGATGATTTTGGAATGGAAAGAGATACAGATTTTGCAGCTGAGCATATCTTTAACATAATAGATAGTAGATATAGAAGTGGGAAACCTCTAATTATAACAACAAACTTAAATATATCAGCTTTAACTAATCCTGAAACTATAAAAGATAAAAGAATTTACTCAAGGATACTTGAAATATGCAGTCCCATTATATTTACAGGAGAAAATAGAAGAATAGAAAAAATGAAGGAGAAATCAAAATTAGCCTATGAAATATTAAAAAAAGAATGAAAGTAGGTGAGTGAATGCAAAATGATGATATAAATAGCAGAACAATAGCCATAGTAAAAAAAGCAAGTATAGTAACAGCCAAGCAAGTTATAAATTTGATGAAGAAAATATTAGAAATAAATAAACATAAAGCGCAGACAGAACAGTCAAGACCCTTAGAAAAATTTAAAAAAGTAAAAGTAAAAGACCTTGTAAAAAAAGGTAAAGTAGAAACCTTAGAATTAAATGACATAGACTTAAAAGCATTGAAAAAAGAATTAAAAAGATATGGGGTGAAGTTTTCCATAAAGAAAGATTTAGAAAATGGAAACAACATTATCTTTTTTCAAGCAAAAGATATAAAAGTAATGGAACAAGCTTTTAAAAAGACAGTCCAGAAATTTACTAAAGATAAGTCAAGAAAGAGAAAATCTGTAATAGAAAGGCTTAATAACTTCAAGGATAAAGTCAAAGATACTATTGACAGAGATAAGGTTAAACATAAACATCAGGAACAAAGTTTATAATAAAAACACTTGGATATATAATATATATGATGAGAAGGCATGAATAGCTTTATTGTTGAATACTATGAAAAAGAAGATTGGAATCATCCAGTAGAAGAATTTCTCTTATCTATAGATAAAAAATGAGAGCAGAAGCATTAGGAAAGAAACTAAAAAATACCTTTGAAAGTAAAATATAAGTATAATGGTGGTTCAAAATGACAAATAAAAAAATATGTCCTATATGTAACTCAAAGATGAGACAACAGTTTATAGGTTTATTACATTGCAAGTGTGGTATAAGTTATCATAAAGATTTAGGATATTTTAAAAGAAATGAAAATATGATGTTTGTCTTGGAAAGAAAAAAGATAGGTAAAAAAATAAAACAAGTTCCAGTAATAAGATATAAAAAAGATAAATAAGATACTAATGGGTAGAGAAATCTACTCTTTTTTATGGAGAGGAAGTGATTAATTCGAAAATACTAAATGAAATAATAAAAGATATAAAAAATGTTTTTAAGATAAGAGATAAGAAGAAATTTGTATTAGAAAATCTTCCTTACCTCTTATTTTTTTATATAGGAAATATCTTTGCAAGCCATGTCAACTCTTATGTAGGAGGAGATATAATAGATAGAATTCTAGTAGCTTTTAGTCAAATAGATACTTTAAAATATATTCCATCATTAAAAATAAAAAACCTGATACCCAGTCTAATTCTATCAGTAGTTATTAAGTTAATCCTTATACAGAAAAAGAAAAATGCAAAAAAGTTTAGAGAGGGCAGAGAATATGGATCGGCAAGATGGGGAAATGAAAAAGACATTGAGCCATACATTGACAAGAAGTTTGAAAACAATGTGCTACTAACTCAAACTGAAAGACTTACCATGAATAATAGACCTAAAAATCCAAAATATGCGAGAAATAAAAATGTAATGGTAATTGGAGGTTCTGGTAGTGGTAAAACAAGGTTTTTTGTAAAGCCAAATCTCATGCAAATGCACTCTTCATATGTAGTAACCGATCCAAAAGGAACATTAGTCCTAGAATGTGGGAAAATGTTGGAAAGAAATGGATATGAGATAAAAATACTAAACACAATAAACTTTAAAAAATCCATGAGATATAATCCCTTTGCATACTTGAAAAGTGAAAAAGATATTTTGAAATTAGTACAAACAATAATTGCAAATACTAAGGGAGAAGGAGAAAAATCAACTGAGGATTTTTGGGTAAAAGCTGAAAAACTCTATTACACAGCACTTATAGGATATATCTGGTATGAAGCTCCTAAAGAAGAACAGAACTTTACAACTCTACTTGCTATGATAGATGCAAGTGAGGTAAGAGAAGAAGATGAAAATTTTAAAAATGCAGTAGACTATATGTTTGAAGCATTAGAAAAAGAAAAGCCAAACCATTTCGCAGTAAAACAATATAAGAAATACAAACTAGCAGCAGGAAAAACTGCCAAATCAATCCTTATATCCTGTGGAGCAAGGCTTGCTCCATTTGATATTCAGGAACTTAGGGACTTAATGAAAGAAGATGAACTGGAGCTTGATACACTTGGAGAAAAGAAAACAGCTTTATTCGTAATAATATCGGATACAGATGATACATTTAACTTTGTAGTATCAATAATGTACTCACAATTATTTAATCTATTATGTGATAAAGCAGATGATGAATATGGCGGAAGACTTCCTGTTCATGTGAGATGCCTACTTGATGAATTCGCAAATATCGGCTTAATTCCTAAATTTGAAAAGCTGATAGCAACTATTAGAAGTAGAGAAATATCAGCTTGTATAATATTACAAGCACAATCACAACTAAAAAGTATCTATAAAGATAATGCAGATACCATAGTTGGCAATTGTGATTCTACATTATTTTTAGGAGGCAAAGAAAGAACAACATTAAAAGAATTATCTGAAAGCCTAGGCAAAGAAACCATAGACCTATATAACACATCAGAAACAAGATCGAATCAAAAGAGTTTTGGACTAAATTATCAAAAAACTGGTAAGGAACTTATGAGTCAAGATGAAATAACTGTAATGGATGGTGGTAAGTGTATATACCAACTAAGAGGAGTAAGACCTTTTCTATCTGATAAGTTTGATATTACTAAACATAAGAATTATAAGTTATTGGAAGATTATGATAAGAGAAATATATTTGACATAGAGAAATACCTGCAGAGAAAAGATGAGGTTAAGTTAAAAGAGAGTATGGTAGTTGAAATATTAGATGAATAAATTTAAAATTAGAAGTAAGATAGATATTTAGGAAAGATTAAAAGAAATTACTTGACAAAAAATATTTTATAGCATATAATAATGTCAACAGTACCCGACACGCCTCTTAACAATGCGGACCAAGTCGGGTCATTTGATTTTAGGAGAAAAAATGAAAAAAATTCATCAAGAACCGATTAGTATAGAAAATCAAGTAAAAAACTTAATAGACTTAGGACTTTTAGTAGAAGATAAAACTTATGCTAAGAAAATTCTTGGAAGAATATCCTATTACAGGCTGATTAAAGCTTATAGTATCACATTAAAAAAAGATGGAAGATATATATCAGGAATAAGTTTTGAAGATATTGTAAGTTTATATAAATTTGATAGAGAACTTAGACAGCTTATATTTGAAACAATAGAGCATATTGAAGTTTCTTTAAGAGCAGTTATCACAAACTATTTTTCTTTAAGATATGGGAACTTTTCATATAAAGATATGAATAATTTTGAGAAACAAAAGGAACAAGAAAGGGTACTAGAAGAATTAGCAAGGGAAGTTAAAAGAAATAGACGCTCACCATTTATAAAAAACTTTAAAGACAATTATGAAGGTGGAGAAATTCCACTCTATGCAGTGATAGAAGTAGCAAGTTTTGGAACTTTATCTAAAATGTATAAGAATATGAAAAATGAAGATAAAAGTAAAATTGCAAAAGTCTTTCATACAGACTACCATTACTTTGAATCTTGGATAGAAAATTTTGCCTATATAAGAAATATATGTGCCCATTATGGCAGGCTATATGGAGCAAAGCTTACAAAATCACCAAAGCTATATAAAGAATATTTAAAAAATAATATTTCAAACAATACAATATTTGCTACATTAGTTAATCTTAAAATAGTTTCTGAAGAAGAAAATTACAAAAATTTTTATCATGATCTAACGGAACTAATAGCAAGATATGAAAATATTGAACTAAGACATGTTGGCTTTATAGAAAACTGGAAAGAATTACTAAAACCATAAAATTAAATAGAGAAATTTACACCGAAAAAAACATTTCGGTGTTTTTTTATGCCCAAAGGAGGAAGAATGAAATATATACGAGATGAGCCGAAAAAATAAGATACAGAGAAAAATGAAATATTAATTAATTAGAAGTAGAAGCGATAGAGAAAACTATCGCTTTTTTTATGGAATAAAGGAGATAGAACAAATGGAAAGAGAAATGCTAAATATTAATGGAAATCTAGTAGGAGAAATAAAAACAACTGCAATAGATACAAAGGAAGGAGAAAAAGAAGTAGCTAACTTCACAATAGTTAGAAAGAACAAAGAAGAAGGAAAGGTTAAAAAAGAATATATCTACTGTAATCTCTACGGAGAAAAGGCAAAAAGTGTGAAGGAATTTAAAAGTGGAGAATACATCCATATTTTTGGATATTTTAAGGAAACAAAAAAAGAAGACAAGACATTTAAAAATTTTATCGTAAAGCACATAAATAAAATTAAAAAAGAAGAAAAAGAGGAGGAAATATAAATGGAATTTTTTACACAAGCAGTAAATGTATTAAAAATATTAGTTACAGCAATTGGTGCAGGGCTTGGAGCATGGGGTGTTATCAACCTGATGGAAGGTTATGGGAATGACAACCGTGCGACACGTTCATAAGTGAAAAGCTTATGCACTAAGTCGAAGGACTGAAAGTTCAAAACTTAGGAGAACTGGCAATCTGATAGGTAGAATGACGGGGTAACGCCCTGAAATGCCTACACTGATACTCCGATTGGCAATGAATATTAGACTATTTCATTGTCAAAAGCTCGGTGAAGTCGGCAGAGAGTAGCCGTAAGACTGATATTAACATCAGACACGAAAGCTGTTCAGAGGTGGACGGTGCTACCTATATGTCGGGTGTCGAATACGCATGGTGAGAATGTGTATACCAAAGCACTGACGTACTTTCGAATGTAAGGGTCTAAACGTTTGAATTTGCCTAACGGCAATTCCCATCAAAGATGGGGTGTTTGTGGATGAGTAAGAATGGTTGTTATGAAAATCCATATATCGTTACAGGCGATATGGTGAAAACTAAACACAGGCTTAGAGGAAGAACCTAAACGTATTCAAAGATAAGATTGTCGGAACGTGGTAAGCCAAGAGCATGGAAGCAGTCTAATGCTAATGAAGTGTTGAATGGGAAAATGACTGTAAAAAACAGCATATAACCATTCTTTATCTCGGTGAAAGTGGTGGCACAGTACCTATGAAGCGAAAATAATAAGTTCGTGGAGGGATAGCCACCAGTCACAGGAAAGTACAAGAACTGAAATTAAGACAAACACAGCTTCGAGTATGACAAAGAAAATCAAATCCGAAAGGAGATGGTGACTGTGTCCACTTCGAAACAAACACTGAAACAAAGCAAAATCCGTTATACGGAATACTATGACTTGCAAAAAGTCCTTGATGATTTATATGAAGATAGCAGTAAGAATAAAGTATTTTCAAATTTAATGGAGTTGATAACTTCAAGAGAAAATATAAAACTTGCCTATCGCAGTATCAAAGGGAACAAAGGAAGTCATACAGCCGGAGTAGATGGCAGAACAATAAAACATCTATCAAGGCTAAATGAAGAAGAATACATTTCTCTCATACAAAAACAGTTTCATTGGTATAAACCACGCCCTGTAAAGAGAGTGGAAATGCGAAAGCCTAATGGGAAAATTAGACCTTTAGGAATACCAACTATTGTAGATAGAATTGTACAACACTGTATCTTGCAAATATTAGAGCCGATATGTGAAGCCAAGTTTCATGACAGCTCCTATGGGTTTCGACCTAACAGGAGTACGGAACACGCTATTGCAGAATGTGCGAGACTAATGCAGATACAGCACTTACACTATGTAGTTGATATTGATATACAAGGATTTTTCGACAATGTATATCATGCAAAGCTCATAAGGCAACTTTGGAATTTGGGTATCCAAGACAAAAAGCTACTTTGTATCATTAAGGAAATGCTGAAAGCAGACATAGTTATGCCCGATAAAAAGGTAATTACACCAACAAAGGGAACACCACAAGGCGGTATATTATCACCGCTACTATCTAATGTAGTCTTGAACGAATTAGATTGGTGGGTTTCTTCTCAATGGCTGACAATGCCCACGCATTATCCATATAAACAGAGAACGAACAGTCAAGGAACAGAGATAAAAAGCCATACCTACAGAGCTTTAAGAACAAGCAACCTAAAAGAAATATACATTGTAAGGTATGCTGATGATTTTAAGATATTTTGCCGTAATTACTACGATGCAAAAAGAACCTATCAGGCAGTTACAAAATGGTTGCAAGACAGATTAAAACTAAATGTAAGTGAAGAAAAATCTAAAATAACAAATCTAAAACAAAAGTATTCGGAGTTCTTAGGTTTCAAGCTGAAGGTTAAACCAAAAGGCAAAAAGTTTGTTGTACAGTCGCATATAAGTGATAAGGCACTGAAAAATGCAAAAGAAGATATTTCTAAATGTGTTGCGGATATAAAAAGACCTGCAAACAAAAAGGAACAGTACAAAGCAATAGCCAAGTATAATGCCACTGTTTCAGGCTTGCATAAT
This sequence comes from Peptoniphilus harei, assembly GCF_016726485.1. Lineage (GTDB taxonomy): Bacteria > Bacillota > Clostridia > Tissierellales > Peptoniphilaceae > Peptoniphilus_A > Peptoniphilus_A harei. The sequence continues at coordinate 535,376 of NZ_CP068103.1, read as the reverse complement.
TACTACCAAATAGCAACAAATGTAAGTTTGGACTTTGCTAAAATAGCCTTTCACATTAAAAAGCAGATGAACAACAGACTTGATATTAAAACCAGTGGAACGCTAAACAAAGGATTTATCAAAGAAAAATATGGAAAAAGTAAACAGCTTCGCTTCCTTAATGGACATCCGCTAATTCCAGTTGGATATATTAGGACAAAGGACGCAAAACACAAGAAAAAGGTTGTAAATAAATACACTGTAAAGGGCAGAGCTTTTATTCATAAAAATCTGCAAATTGATGTAGATACACTTGTTTGGTTGATGAGACATCCTGTACTTGATAAGAGTATAGAGTTTGCAGACAACAGAATCTCGCTCTTTGCAGCTCAATATGGAAGATGTGGGGTAACAGGTGTAAAACTTACACCAAACGATATACATTGCCATCACAAGATACCGCTTGAACAAGGCGGTACAGACAGTTATAGCAACTTAATTCTTGTTACAGAAGCAGTTCATATACTTATCCATGCAACAAAAGAAGATACAATCCAAAAATATATAAAAGAGCTTGGCTTAACGGTCAAGCAGATCGAGAAATGTAATAAGCTTAGAAAAATGGCAGGATTGCCACTAATTTAGAAAAAAAATAATTTGTTACGAAGTGTGTAAGTCTTAGTTAAAACGTGAAAATCTTTCTTGTGATGGAACGCCGTGTGCGGTGAAAGTCGCATGCACGGTGTGAAGTGGGGGAAAATCCGGAGATAACATCAAAGGATTACCTATCACTATCTGGTGCTAAATCTCAAGGCATTAAGCAGCTTATGGCTGGAGGGGGAATTGTACTCATAGGTTTAAAACTAATACCGCTATTAGCAAACGTGTTAAAATAAAATGTTTAATATAGTAGATAAGATCAAAGAGTTTTTTTCGGAGATACTTATTGATATGATCAAGGAAAATTTAAGCGGAATGCTCCTTGATATAAATGACAAAGTATCAACGATAGCAAATGAGGTAGGAAAGACTCCGAGTGGATGGAACTCGGAGGTTTTTCACTTCATAAAATCCATTTCAGAAAATGTTATACTTCCCATAGCAGGTCTTATCATAACGGCTGTACTATGTATTGAATTAATTCAAATGGTAATGAACAAAAATAATATGCATGATACGGATACCTTTGAATTTTTTAAGTACATCATCAAGATGTGGATTGCTGTATGGCTTGTATCTCATGCTTTTGAGTTTTCAATGGCGGTCTTTGATGTGGCACAGAATTTAATAGGAAAGGCAGCAGGTGTGGCAAATGCTAGTGCAAAAGTTTCTCCAGGTGATATAGCTAATATGGTAGATAGCCTAAAAGGAGAGTCAATAGGAAAATTAATGACTATAGTACTAGAGACAGCAATTGTAAAGATGATAATTCAAGGGATATCAATACTCATTACAGTTATTCTATACGGCAGGATGATAGAAATATATATTTATACTTCAGTTTGCGCCATACCTTTTGCCACAATGGGTAATAAAGAATGGGGAAGTATTGGAACAAACTATATAAGAGGGCTCTTCGCACTTGGCTTGCAAGGTTTATTCTTACTTATATGCGTAGGAATTTATGCCGTACTTGTTAAGACTTTAAATATATCAGACATACACAAAAGTATTTTTGAATTACTAGGATACACCTTAATACTTGGTATAACTATGATGAAATCAGGAAGTATTGCAAAATCAATTTTAAATGCTCATTAATAAAAAAGGAGAAGATGATGAAAATTAGAAGAAAAAAGGACAAAAAAATTAATTTAAAAACACTTGGAACAATAGGACTCCCAATAATTTTAATAGGGGGATATATTACAAGAGAAATACAAAATAGAATGATTATAAGAAAAACATTGGAAGTTTTAGATAATAGAGAAGAAACGAATGAAAAAGTCTTAGAAATAGCAGTGAATATGGGAAAATCATTAGAAGATTTGAACAGAGAAGATATATATGGCTTTTACTTAGAGGGTTTAGAATAATGGCTTATGTAAATGTCCCAAAGGACTTAACAAAAGTAAAAACAAAGGTAGCTCTAAATCTAACAAAAAGACAATTAATTGGCTTTACAATTGCAGGTCTAATAGGCTTTCCAGTATATTTAATGGTAAAAAAAGTGCTGCCTAATGACCTATCTATGTTAATTATGATAGGTGTGTCTTTTCCTATAATATTTGCAACTCTTTATGAAAAGGACGGGATCTATTTTGAAAAATATTTAAAGTATATTATAGATAAGAAAAGACAGACAAGTATAAGGATATACAAGACAGAATGTATTTATGATATAAAGAAACAAAGAAAGGAAAGGAGTAAATGAATCAAATACAGAAAAAACAACAGAAAAAATTAAATCAAGAAAAAAGGAATTTAAAAAAACAAAAAGAAGATTTAAAAAGCATTAGTATAAGTCAAAAAAAGATGAAAAAAGCAAATATTTCTAAAGAAAAAGGAAAGCCCAAAAAGAAGCTTTCCTTTTTTGGTGGGAAGAAGAAAAAGAGCGTTCAGGAAACAATTCCTTATTTAAGAATGTTGAGAAATGGGATTTGCCAAGTTGAGAAGAACAAATTTAATAAAATGATACGTTTTTTAGATATTAACTACCAGCTTTCAACAGAAGAAGATAAGGAAAGTATATTTAATGAATTTTCAAGTTTTTTAAACTATTTTGATCCAAGTGTTGATATAGAACTTTCATATATTAATCGCATAGGAAAAAATGAAGAAGTAGAAAAAAACATCAATGTTCCGGATAGAAACGATTCATATAATGAAATACGAAAAGAGTACAGGGAAATGCTAAAAAATCAGAGTCAAAAAGGAAATAATGGACTTACTAAATATATGTATATCACCTTTAGCTTACAAGCACAAGATTTAAAAGAGGCAACTACAAGACTTGAAAGAATGGAAATGGATATATTAAATAACTTTAAGCAGATGGGAGTAAAAGCTTATGTATTAAGTGGATATGAAAGGTTAAAGGTTATTCACGATATCTTAAATCCGAATAAGAATTTTGTTTTTTCCTTTGAAGACCTAAAATATAGTGGACTATCTACTAAGGATTATATAGTACCAGCATCATTTAACTTTTCATCTCACAATCAATTTAAAATTGGAGAATACTTTGGAGAAGTAAACTTTCTGCAAATTCTAGCACCTGAATTATCAGATAGATTATTATCAGAATTTTTAGGGGTTGAAGAAAATATGATTGTAACATTTCATATAAATTCCATTGATCAAACAGAAGCTATAAAGATGATTAAAAGAAAAATAACGGACTTGGATAAAATGAAAATTGAAGAAAATAAGAAGGCTATAAGATCAGGATATGATATTGATATTCTTCCAAGCGATTTAATTACCTATGGTAATGATGCTAAGAAACTGTTAGTAGAACTTCAAAATCATAATGAGAGAATGTTTGTCATAACTATTTTGTTTACAAATATGGAAAAAAGTAGAAAGAAATTGAGTAATATAATTTTTCAACTAAATTCAATAGCAGGTAGACATAATTGTGTATTGAAAAATCTTAACTATAGACAGGAACAAGGACTAATTTCCTCCCTGCCACTTGGAAAAAATGAAATCGAAATAAAAAGAGGACTTACAACTAGCTCTACAGCAGTCTTTATTCCTTTTACAACAGAAGAGCTGTGCTTAGAAGGAGAGAGCTTATACTACGGATTAAATGCTTTAAGTCGTAACATTATTATGACAGATAGAAAGCTTTTAAAGAATCCAAACGGTTTAATACTTGGAACGCCTGGTAGTGGTAAATCTTTTTCGGCTAAAAGAGAAATTACCAATGCTTTTTTAATCACACAAGATGACATCATTATATGTGATCCGGAAGGGGAGTATGGAAATTTAACTAAGGCACTAGGCGGAGAAGTTATAAAAATATCGCCAACAAGTAAGGATTATATAAACCCGTTGGATATAAATGTAGACTATGCCGATGAAGACAATCCCTTATCTTTAAAGTCTGACTTTATTCTTTCACTGTTTGAACTTGTAGTAGGAAAGGAAGGGTTAAGTGCAGAAGAAACTTCAGTAATTGATAGATGCCTTCCAATATTATATAAGAATTACTTCGACAATCCTATTCCTGAAAATATGCCAATTTTAGAAGATTTATATAATTTACTTTTAAAACAAGAAGAAAAGGTAGGGAAAAAATTAGCAGTAGAAATGGAAATTTATGTCAAAGGTAGTCTTAATGTATTTAACCATAGGACTAATGTAGATACAGGCAATAGAATTCTTTGCTATGACATTAAGGAATTAGGAAAGCAACTTAGAAAAATAGGTATGTTAATTGTTCAAGATCAAGTATGGAACAGAGTAACTATTAATAGGAATAAGAAGGAAACCAGATATTACTGTGACGAATTCCATTTGCTTTTAAGAGAAGAACAAACAGCCTCATATTCCATAGAAATCTGGAAAAGATTTAGAAAATGGGGTGGGATTCCAACAGGATTAACACAAAATGTAAAGGACCTTTTAGCCAGTCCTGAAATAGAAAATATATTTGATAACACAGATTTTATCTTAATGCTTAATCAAGCTAGTGGTGATAGGGAAATTTTAGCGAACAAGTTAAATATATCTCTTTATCAGTTATCCTACGTAACAAATTCCAATGAGGGAGAGGGATTACTATTCTACGGAAACACAATAGTACCTTTTGTAGATAGATTCCCTAAAGATACAAAATTGTATAAGTTAATGACAACTAAACCAGAAGAATTAAAGGAAGGGATAGAAATTGATAGACAGAGAGAAGTTAAAAACTAACTATATTATTAATTTAGATGCAATTTCTGCTCTAAAGGAATTTCCAGATAAAACATTTGATTGCTGTATTACATCTCCTCCATATTATGGACTTAGAGATTATAAAGCAGAAGGACAAATTGGAAGAGAAGAAAGTCCGGAGGAATATTTAAATAAATTAATTAAAGTCTTTAGAGAAGTAAAAAGAGTATTAAAAAAAGAAGGAACACTTTGGGTAGTTATTGGAGATTCTTATGCAGGTACAAGAAGCAAAAAAGAATATAAAGATCCTAAAAACATAGAAGGAAGAAGTGGTCAAAAAGAGTCTATTACAGAAAAACTCAGTGGCTACAAGGCAAAAGATTTAATGGGGATACCTTGGCAACTAGCTTTAAAATTAAGAGAGGATGGTTGGTATCTAAGAAGCGATATTATTTGGCATAAGGAAAATGCCATGCCTGAGTCTTGTAGAGATAGACCATCAAGGTCCTATGAACATATCTTCCTACTATCAAAAGCAAGAAAGTATTTCTATAACTTTGACGCTATGAAAGAACCAATAAAAGAAATAAGCAAAAAAAGATATATGAGGGCAAGGGGAAATAATAATAAGTATTTACAAGAAGGCACAGGAGCTAAAAGACAGAGCATAAATGAAGCAAGAGAGTATGGAGAATATATAGGAGATAATGTCCCTAAGTTTAGAAACAATAGAGATATTTGGACTATTAACACCAGTGCGTTTAAAGGAAAACACTATGCGGTATTTCCACCAAAACTGGTAGAACTTTGTATAAAAGCAGGATGTCCTAAAAAAGGCTTAATTCTTGATCCTTTTATGGGTTCAGGAACTGTTGGAATGGTAGCTATTAGGATGGACAGAGAATATATTGGAATTGACATAAACAAAGACTACTGTCAAATAGCTAAAGAAAGGATAGAGAAAAATATGAAATAGGAGGTATATATGAAAAAGAAAGGGAAAGTAAACCCGAGAGATGTACCAAAGACCAAACTTATATCAGAAAAGAAAGAAGAAAGCAATGAAAAATTCAGTAGTACAGAGAGAACATCAGATTTTTCAAAAAAAGAAATTAATAAAGTAAAAAGCAGGAATAACATAGACAATAATGATGAAAACTCTAAGTATTATTCATCTCATTTGCAAGAAAATAGTCAGGATTTATTCAACGAAAAAGATAAGTCAAATAGAGGAAGAAGACAAAGAAAAAACCATGAGGAAAAATTTTCAGAAACTATCTATCATAATGAATATCAGCCAGAATATTCGCAACAGCAGCATAGAAAAATGGAAGAAAATGAGGAAAGTAGATATGGTGAATATTACGGGCAAGAAACAGAATACAGGCTAAGTAACTTTAAAGAAGATTTTAATGATAGACCAAATTCAACTAGCTCTAATTTAAAAAGTAGCACTTCTCCCCAAAAAAATTACAAGGGGAATAGTAATTTAAAATGGAAGAAAAACGTTGAGAGTGAAAGTTTTAATGGTGTGCAAGAGAAAAAAATAAGGAGATTTAGAAAAGAAGAAGATAAGGATTTTAATATAGAGGTAAGTTCAACATATGATCCCTTATCGCAGGACTCAGATAATGATGGTGTCATAGATCGCTATGACATGAACTTTAGTGATAGCAATGTATCATATAGGGACACAAGAGATGACTATAAGTATTTACCATCTTCTGATGTGCAAAGAAACAATTGGGATGATTTTTCTATTCTTGGTAAGAATAGGAAAGAAAGTTTTCAAAAAAACACATTAAAAAAACTTTACCAATCTCAAAGTCAGTTTAAGGACAAAGGAGAAAAAGCAGAATTAAAATCTTTAAATGGGAAGTTTAAAAGAAAAGACCTATCATATAAGGCAAATGAAGAAGATAAAAAAATAATTCAAGACCTGAATACTAATAAAAAACAAAATAGCAAATATTTCAAAGGCAAAGTTAGAAATTTAGAAGAAAAAGATATGCTAATGGGTAAGGTTTCTAGTGGGAAATTTAGACAGGATAGCCTATCTGAAGGATTCAAAAGTGAATCTGAAAAAAATAAAGACAAATATAATATAAATAAAAAGAATCAAGAAAAAATAGGCACGAAAAAAGAAGTCTTCAAACAGGAAAAAAGCGTAATAAAAAATGAGAATCTTGAAGTAGATGAACTTGATTTAAATCATAGTGGAATTTCTAATAAAAACAAGGGAAAGAAAAGACAAATAAAAGACGATTTTGATAATACTATAAAGAAAAGTAATTTTGATCCAAAGGAAGAATACACCAGGACAAAAAAAGAAGTACAGGATTCCAAAAAATTATCTGAAGAAAATAAGGTAGACAAAAAAAATAAAACTAAATTTCATTCTAAAAAAGATAACAAGAGTGAAAAAGATAAGTTTTATAAAAAGGAAGATAAAGTATCAAAACTATATGAGAAAAAGAATAAAAAGGAAAAAGAGTTAATTAAGGATAAGAAAAAGTCAAAAAAAGCGGGTTTAGAAAAACCTATTACTTTTGCGAGTGCTATGACGGCAAACTATCTATATAGTGGGAAAGATGATAATGCAGGCGTTAACGCTGCTTATAAGCTTAGTAGAACTACCGAAGTTATAGGTAGAGAAATTAGCCATTTTAGAAGAAAAAAACCTTCAAAAACTCAAAGAAAAATAAAATCTTTAGAAGGAAAAATTTATAAGAAAGAAAGTAAACTTCTCTTTCAAAGAAATTTTGAAGAATTGAAGAAGACTAAAGCTTATCAAAACTCTAATAAATTGAATCGATTTTTTATGAAAAAGAAGTTTCAGAGAGATTTTAGGAAGAAACACGGGGAAGGTTTAGTAAATAGAATAAAGAAATCTTTCGCTAATATTGGAAAGAAAACATTGGAAGTTTTAAAAAACAAAGGATATAAGCAAATTTTAATTGCCCTTTGTATTTTAGGACTTTTTTTTATGCTATTTCAAGGAATTAGCAATGTTGGCAGTCTTACTTCAGGATTAACAAGTAATGTTATAGCTACAAGCTATCTATCAAAAGAAGAAGTTTTAATGGATATTAATAATGAATTTACAAGTTATGAATATGCATTACAAGATGAAATAGATAGTATTAAAGAAAATTATCCAAATTATGATGAATATCATATAAAAGGAGATTCTGTTGGTCATGATCTACACGAGCTTTTTAGCTATTTAACAGCAAGATATGGAGAGATTAAGTCAGCTGAAGAGATACAAAAGGAATTAAAAAAACTATTTAATCAAATGTATGAGAAAAAATATACTTCAAAGTCTATTACAAAATATGACAGTGAAGGAAATCCATATACCTATAGAATTCTAACATTAACTATAAAAAAGAAAAGTATTGATGAAATAGCAAGAGAAGAATTTGCAAACTATGAAACAAATATGGCTCATTATTTAGCATTACTTGATAGTCAGGGAAATATGAGTGGATATTTTGGATCAAGCTATGGGAACTTGGGAGAGATTATAGACAATCCAAACTTTGGAAATCCCGGTCTTGCTTTTGATTCTGAAACTGCCAAAGCCTTATTTAATGAAGCAGAAAAACATATAGGTAAAAGATATGTGTTTGGAGCAAGTGGACCATCTAACTTTGACTGTTCAGGTTTTGTATGTTGGTCATTTACAAAGTCTGGTGTAAAGAGAATGCCAAGAACTACAGCTTGGCTTATTTATAAAAACTATTGTAATCCAATATCTCCAAGCGAGGCAAAACCTGGGGATATTATTTTCTTTAAAGGCACATATGATTCCGGTACGCCAATTTCTCACGTAGGGATATATGCCGGAAATGGAATGATGCTCCATGCAGGAGATCCTATCCAATATGCCAGTATAAACTCAAGGTATTGGAAAAATCACTTTTATTCCTTTGGTAGACCAAAATAAGGGGAAGGAGTAAAAATCTATGAATAAAAAATTAATCAGAAACATAGAAAAACAGAAGAATTTAAGAAAGAAAAAAGAAGAAATTGAAATAGAACTTCAGTTATTAGTAGAGGAACAAGAAGAAATAGAAAATTTAGAGGTCATCAAGGAATTTCGAAGTCGAAAAATATCTCTTGATGAATTTTTATTTATTGTTAGAAAAAATAAGGAAGAAGAAAATAGAGAAAGAAAAGAACTTAAAAGAAAAGATACAAATGAAAGTGAGGAAAATTTATGAAAAAAATAACCAGTGGAATTTTAGCTGTGATAATGCTACTTGTAATTCTAGTGAATATAGTGGCTGTAAGTCCTGTATATGCAAGTACAGATTATAAGGTAGAGTGGACGGAAGATGATTTTATGTATTCCTCTGAGGGAAATATAATTGCCTTTAGTGATAAAGGCTTAGAAAAGAAAGAGAAGACAAATATTCTAGTATTTCCTGAAGGAACGAAGTCTATAAATGGAAATTATTCTTTAAGTCATTCAAACGATGAACTTAGATATAAAAGAGAATTTGGGCGTGGCAAACATTGGGATAAAGTAATTATTCCTGATTCTGTTAAGCATTTAGGTTATGCTGCCTTTTACGATGCAAGTATAGACGAGGTAAAACTATCAAATAGTCTAACTTATCTTGGTGGTTTAGCATTTTTCAATTGTGGACTTAGCGAAGTGACTTTACCTGATACTTTGGTAAATATTGAACATAATGCTTTTGAAAGAAATAACCTCCAAGAAATAATTATACCTAAGTCTGTGAAGACAATTGAACAATATGCTTTTTCAAAAAATAAATTGCACACTGTAAAAGTTTTAGGCAATCCAACTATTAACAGTAAGGGAGTATTCCATAATCAAGAAGTTGAGTATAGACCAAAACAAAATCCATTTTACGAAAATCATTTTGGTTTTAACGGAAATCAAGGATTCAAATCTATTCCTAATGGATTAAGGTTTGAAAATGGAGAGTTTGTCTTTGATAAGAATGTAGATAGTGTAGAACTTGAATTTGATTATAACAATGATATGTATCAAGGAAAGATGACTATTTACAATCCAAATAAATATTCCATTGATACTCAAACAGATTTAACAGGACAAGATATTGATGAAAAGGACAATAAGATTGATGATTTAACTAAAACCATTAAGGATTTAGAAAATCAGATCAAAGACTTAAATGATAAGAAACAAGAAGACCAATCAAAGATAGATGAATTAAAGGAAAAGTTAGAATCTTGCAAAGATAATGGAGAAAAACTAAAACAAGAAAAGTCTAAGCTAGAAGAAGAGATTAGAGATAAAGACAATAAGATAGCTCAATTGAATAAAGAAATTGAGAATCTTAAAAACTCCAATAATAATGAACTAATAGCAGAAATTACTCAGCTTAAAGATGAATTAAAAAGATTGCAAGATGAAAATGCAAAACTAAAAGAAGATTATTCATCTACAAAATGGGAGTTAGAATCTGAAAAAGAAAAGACCGACAAAAACGAAAATAAAATCAAAGAAATGCAAGAAAAGCTTGAGTCTTTAGAAGGAGAACTTGCAAAGAAGACTAAAGAAATTGAGGATAAAGATAATAAAATTAAGGACTTAGAAAAAGCTCTTGATGAAAAAGATACTAAGATAAAAGACTTAGAGTCTAAAAAGAAAGAAACAGAAAATTCTAAGTCAGAATGCTGCAAGAAAATTGAAGAGCTTCAAAAGGTTATTGATAGTTTAAAAGTATCTTCTGAAAATACAAAAAAAGAATTAGAAGATAAGATTAAAGGACTAGAAGAAAAACAAAAAGCTTCTCAAGAAGAAATTAAAAAGCTAAAAGAAGAGTTAGATAAGAAAATTGAAGAAGCAAAGAAGTTAATCGAGGAAGCAAATAAAAAAGCTAAAGAAGAACTTGAGAAACAAGCTAAAGATGAAAAAGACAAAAATCTAAATCAAGACTTATCTAAGAAATTAGATGAACTTCTAAAACTCCAAAAAGAAAACAAAGAAAAGAAAGAAGATAAGAAATCTCAAGATAAGAAGTGGGATGAATTTTTGAAAGCTGATGACAAGAATATCCTAAATCAATTTGATCTTAACAAGATGAAAAAGCAAGAGGAACAACAAAACAAAAAGCAAGTTAAAGATGAAAAAGAATTTGCAGTTTTTCAAGTAGACAAAAACTTTTATAACATTATAAAAGATGGAAAGAAAACTACTGTGTATATGGATGTAAAAGCATATATTAAGGATAATCGCATTATGCTACCTGTTAGATATGCAGCTTATACTCTTGGGTTTAATGTAGAATATGATGATAGTAAGAGAGAGGCTATCTTTTCAAATAAAGAAAATACAGCCTTACCTAAAAAAACTCTAAGATTAAATATAGATACTGGTGTTATGAAAGATAGTCAAGGAAACATTTATCATTCTGACACTAAACCTGTAATTATAAATGGAAGAATTCACGCATCTATTTCTAATATAGCTAAAGCCTTTAATGCAAGCTGTGGGGATATAAGAGATGAAAAAGATCAAAGTATAGAATGGGATAATAGCAGAAAGGCAGTTTATGTCTTTAAGAATATAAAGTAAGAAAAGGAGATAACTATGAAGAAAAAAAGATTAGGGGTAGCCTTAGTGCTACTCCTTTTACTATTAAGTATGCCAAGCATATCCATAGCTAAGAGCAATGATAATGAAATAAAAAATCAGTCAAATGATATTTATTTGCCAGAAAAAAGTAAAGAATTAGAAAGCTTATTTGATGAAGATGTATATAAACCATCCAATGAGAGTCAAAAAATTCCTTATCAGGAAGTGCCGAAAATACAAGAAAATAACATAAAAAATGAGCAAGTAGATAAAAAAGAAAAGCCATCTAAGCTTGTTAAAGGTGGCAATACTAAAGCAATTAATCCATTAGCCACAAAAGAAAATAAGGCAAGAGGAACAGTTATAGAAAATGTAGATAAAAATGGACAGGATATTACACCGAAAGTAGAAGATCAAACATCAAGAGATGAAAAAAAGGAAAATCCAATAGATGTCAGACAATTTTTAACCTTTCAAACAAAGAGTGGAAAAACTATGCACCTCATTGTAGATCACTCGGAAAATCAAGAAAATGTGCAACTACTAACAGAAGTTGGAGAACAAGATCTACTAAATATGATTGAAGGAGAAAGTGAAGTAAAGCCAAAAGAAGAAGTAGTAAAAAAAGAAGAACCGGTGGAGGAAAAACCGAAGAAAGAGGAGAAAGAAGAAAAGAAATCAGGGATAGGACTTTATTTATTTATGGGTTTAATTATTGTTGGTGTAATGGGTGCAGGATATTACTTCAAAATCTATAAAAAAATGAAGAGGAAAGTTTTGAAGAGGAGCAAGATTATAATGAATTAGAAGATGATTATGAATCTGAAGGGGAGGATTATGATCTTGAAGATAAGGAAGATACAGAAATTATTCCAGATGAAGATGAATTTTAATCTTCTCAATGATTTAAGTAGTAGATTAAGGACAACAATAAACTCAATTATCGTGTAAATTTATAAAAAAAAGTATAATTAGAATTCTGGAACTTTAATAAAAAACGATGAACAAAACGACAGCCCAAACTTAATATAAAAGGAAAGCTAAGTATAAATGATTGATTGTATAATTAAGAATTTGATGATATGAAATTTCTTGATAATTTTTGAAACAAATTGGGATAGAAATTCAAAGCCTTGTTGCAAACACACTTATAAAAATATATAATATAAGTGTAAACACAACAAGGGGATGAATATAATGAATTATAGAAAGCAAATTGAAATACATCTAAAAGAATCAGGTGGTATTATAACATCTGCTTATTGCAGAGAGAATAACATACCTACAGTATATTTAAGTAGACTAGCAAAAGAGGGAAAATTGTTTAGAGTTCAAAAAGGAATATATATTATTGAAGATGGTGATTTCGATGAGTACTATTTTTTCCAATATCAGTATAGAAAGGCGATATTTTCCTATGAGACAGCTTTGTTTCTACTTGGGGTAACGGACAAAATTCCATGGAGAATAGATGTTACAGTATACAATGGATATAAATTTAATGAGAAGCAAGATACACTTAATATCAATTATGTAAAAAAATCTATTTATAATCTAGGAATTATACAGAAAAAGACAATGTTTGGAAACACTGTGAATGTTTACTCCTACGAAAGAATACTTTGTGATTTTATTTCCAACAAAGAAAAAATGGATACTGAAGTTTATGTAAAACTCATTCGTTCTTATTTTAAATATAAGGATAAGGATATACATTCTCTATATAAAATAGCAAGAAAAATGGGAATAGAAGATAAAGTAAAGGAAGTTATGGAGGTGGTATATGAATAAAGCAAAGTTAACCGCCATTTGTCATAATATAAGCAAAGAATCAGGACTCCCATTTAATTCAGTAATGTTATATTATTTTTTGGAAAGCATATTAAAAAAATTAGCACAGAGTAAGTATCATGAAAAATTTATTTTTAAAGGAGGTTTTCTTTTATCTAATGTAGTAGGGATAGATTCAAGAAGCACAGTAGATATAGATCTTCTTTTAAGAAATATGCATTTATCAGAAGAAAATGTATTAAAAACAATACAAGAATTACTAGAAGCAAGTCATTCAGATGATATATCCTATAAAGTAAATGGAATAAGTACAATCAAGGAAGATGACCAGTATGGAGGGTTTCGTGTAAGTATACTTTGTAGGATGGAGAATATAAGACAAATTGTACCTCTTGATATTGCAACAGGTGATGTTATCACCCCACATCCCATAGATTATAAATATATAAGTGCTTTTGGGCAAGAAGATATTTTAATTAAAGCCTATCCTATTGAAACAATTGTGGCAGAAAAAATTCAAACAATATACTCTAGGGGGTTTTTAAATAGCAGAAGTAAGGATTACTATGATCTTTATATAATTTATAAATTAAAAGATAAAGAAATTGATACCAAGATATTAAAAGAAGCATGTATTAGAACTTTTGATTATAGAAAAACGGAATTTGATATAGATAAAATCATAAATTTAATGAGAATGCTAAAAACGGATCAAGCTTTTTTATACAGATGGAATTCTTATTCGAAGAAAAATCTTTATGCTAGAGACATAAAGTTTGAAGATGTAATAGATAATGGAATAAATATTATAGAAAAAATAAAAAATCAGTAGAGCTATAAAAAGATGAGGGATTGAAAATTTAATCTCTCATTTTTTTATTAAAAAATTAAAGGAGGAAAAATGAAATTAGTAATCGCAGAAAAACCAAGTGTTGCAGCATCAATAGCAAAAGTTATAGGAGCAAAAAATAGAAATAATGGATATTATGAGGGGAATGGATACATTGTTTCATGGTGTGTTGGGCATTTAGTACAAATGGCAAATCCTGATGTGTATGATGAAAGATATAAGAAGTGGAGAATTGAAGATTTACCTATTATCCCAAAAGAATACAAGTATGAGGTAACGAAGACAACTAAAAAACAGTTTAATATTCTTAAAAGACTAATGAATAGTAATGAAGTTGACACCATTATTAATGCTTGTGATGCTGGTAGAGAAGGAGAAGCTATCTTTAGACTTGTATATATGATGGCAAATTGTAAGAAGAAAATGAAACGTCTTTGGATTTCCTCAATGGAAGACTCTTCCATAAAAGAAGGATTTAGCAACTTAAAAGATGGAAGTAATTATGATAATCTTTTTGATTCAGCTAAGGCTCGTGCCATAGCTGATTGGCTTGTTGGAATGAACATAAGTAGACTTTACTCCTGTCTATATAATGAAAATTATAGTGTAGGCAGAGTACAAACACCAACTTTATCAATGATTGTGAATAGAGATGATGAGATAAATAGTTTTAAAAAAGAAAAATATTATACAGTGGAGATTTCTATGAATGGATTTACACTGTCGACAGATAGAATTGATGACAAGATAGTGGCAGAGCAGCTTAAAAATTTAATCGGAGAAAAAATTGAAATAACCGATGTAATTAAAAAAGAAAAGATTACAAAGCCTAATCTGCCCTTTGATCTAACAACACTTCAAAGAGAATGTAATAAGTATTTTGGATACAGTGCAAAACAAACCCTAGATTATGCCCAAAGCCTGTATGAAAAGAAGTATATTACCTATCCACGAACAGATTCAAGATATTTGACAGTAGACATGATAGAAAGCACTGTAAATAATATTATAGGGAAAAATGATTTTGACACAGAAAGAATTAAGGTAGTTTTTAATTCTGAAAAAGTTACAGATCATCATGCAATAATTCCAACGATAAGTTCATTAAATAAGGATATTTCAAATCTTCCGGAAAGTGAAGCCAAAGTATATAGACTTATAACAAATAAACTCTATGCAAGTTTTGGATATCCTCTTGTAGAAAATACAACAAAGATAGTGGCTGAATTTGACGGGTTTGAATTTATAAACACTTATAAAATAATTGCTGAAGAAGGATTTACAAAATATTTAGAAGAATATAAATCAAAGAAGAAAGAAGATATACAACTTCCTGATGTAAAAATAGGAGATTTTTTATATATTGAAAATAAAGATATAAAAGAGAAGTATACAAATCCACCTAAACACTTCACTGAAGACACACTCTTAAAAGCAATGGAAATAGCTGGGAATGATGAATTAGTTAAGGATGTTGAAGTTGAGAGAAAAGGACTTGGTACTCCTGCTACAAGAGCGGGAATAATAGAAAATTTGATATACAAAGGTTATATAAAAAGAGAAAAGAAAAATCTAATATCAACTAGAAAGGGATTAAACCTAGTGACTATAGTTATAGATGAGTTTAAATCTCCAAAGACAACAGCAAAATGGGAAATGAGATTAAGTGATATAGCAAAGGGTAAGGAATATAAAGAGAATTTTTTAAAAGAAATTGAAGAAGAAATAGAAAATACTATAGGTAAATATTATAAGTAAATTGATTATAAAAACTTGAATATAATTATAGGAATGAAGAAAGGAATGATTTATGAAAGAAATAGGGTATAATATAAGTGATAAAAGAGTAGGCATTAGGAAATTTGCTTATTTGACATTACTATAAATATACGTTATACTCTTATCAGATAAAGATGGTGTCCCGCTACCGTTAAAGGTGGAGCATTAAAGAAGGTGTATCACTACCTACATCCCAAAGGTAAAATATTAAAGCAAACAGAGAGGTTAAAACCTTTCTATTTTTTTATTCCAATTTCTTCTGCAAAGGAAAACGCAAAAAATGAAAGAATGTTTCTGATGAGCATTTTTTAATTTATGAAGTGATCGATGATAGTATTACTATAGATGGAGATATTTACAGATATTATTCTGATAAAGAAAAAATTCACATATTATCTATATTGGATATTAAGAAAATGATTCCTGTACCGACTGATTGTTATGAAAGAATTGATTTTAACGAACTTGAAGATATCAGATATAAAGACTTATTTCAAAAAGAATATGCTTTTTGTTTAAAAATAAAAACAAAGATCTTGATAAAGGTAGAAAAAATATACAAAAATCAAAAGAAAACAGGAATTATAAGAAGAGCAAATTGCAATTTTTCAAAGTTAGAAAAGGCAATGTTGGATTGGAAGCAATAGAATAAAGGCAGTTAGAGCGATTTGAAAAGTAAAAAATTTCAATCGTTTTTTTATTGCAATAAAAAGATAGCGTAAATGACATTTTAAAGTTATCTTTTGCTTACAGAAATTTAAAAAATAGAAAGAAATAAAGTTTAATAAATAAATATATAAAAATTTAGTTCATTTTTATCACTATAATGAGGAGGGATAAAATGCCAAGATATGATATAGTAGATTTAAGCAGATCAATCTATCTTGCAAAAGAAGAATTTAAGAAAGATATAAAAAAATATGAGGAATATTTAAAGGTATCAGGCAATAACTATAAGTATCCATATATACATCAAATATCTATATACAATATGGATCCAAAAGCAACAGCCTGTGCAGAATTTGATTATTGGAAAAGTATAGGTAGAAGCGTTAAAAGAGGCGAAAAAGGAATACCACTTTTAGATATAGATAGTGGAAGGATAAAATATATCTTCGACATAAGGCAAACAGTAAGTATTAATCATAATATTTCTGAGGTAAAGTTATGGAAATATGATAGCAAAAAGCATTTAAACTTACTAGATGAAATGATAGATAAGTTTAAAGAAAAAGATAGTAAGCTTCTATTAAGCCAAGAAGATAAAATTGCTGCCTTAGTAGAAAGTAATGTTAGAGGAAAATTCAATAAAATTTTAGAAAGTCTATCTGATGAAAGTTTAAAAAGCATTCAAAAGGTAGACCTTTTTAATTTGTTAAAAGAATCCGTAAAAATTTCTATAAGCGAGAGAATGGAGGTCTCATATCAGCTAAAAGAAGAAAACTTATCTTTACTGTCTAAAATATCAAGTTCGGACATAGACAAAGTATTAAGTATAAGTGCTAATATAAGTAAAAATATCTTACTTGATTTGGGAAGTGAAATAAAAAGATTAGAAATTTTAGAGAAAATTCAAGAAAGAAAAGATTTGGAGCAGACAAAAGAGCTTAAGGAGCGTTATAATAAATTAAGTTCTGATATAAACGGTGAAATAAATTTTAAAGGAGGCTTGGAAGATGAAAGAGAAATTAACATTGGCAGGCAAGGAATACCTCATGGAGGAGGGGATTTACACACCAATCGTCAAGGAGAATTCCTTCGAGAGACAGGGAGGGACATACAAGATGGAAGAATTGGAGGAAGGCATGGAAGTCCTAATACCCAATATGGCAATTCCCAAGGAAATAGATTTAAAGAAACTCAACAGATGGGGAAGGATGAGATTGAACTTTCTCAAGGAGAACAAAGAAGAGGATTATCAGATAATGTATTTGCAAGGGACATTGATGGATCATCTTCTATCAAAGGAAAAAGAGATAGAGGACTTTATCACGAGGGAAGAAGTCAAAATGATGGAAACTTGGGGTCTGACAGAAGAACTGAAAGAAGAGGACTATCTGAAATATCTGAGATTGAAGAAGAACATGGATATGACCCTACAAGAAATAGGGGAAAGGGAGATAATCCTAATCTAAAAAAATGAGGAAGTAGAGTCTACTTCCTTTTTTTCTGCTAAAAATCATGGAGAGCAAATATCCTTCTCAAATCCAATAAGTCAAAGAGAAATAGATACATTTTTAATACATGGAGGAAATCATGAAGATGGAAGATTAGCAGTAATAGCAGAATTTTCTAAGGGTAAATCTTTAGAAGAACAGGCAAACTTTTTGAAAGAAATATATAGGGGAGCCAATGGTCTTGAAATTGAAGGAAGAAAGATATCTGCATGGTTTGGAAAGGAAGGAGCAATTTTAAAAGATGGAGATGAGGCAAGATATAGAGAAGGGCAAATAGTTTCTTGGAAAGATTTAGCTAATAATATTAATAATTTATTAGATAGAGGAGAATTTGCTAGCAATGTTGAGATTGTAGAAAGTGCGACATATGAAAGAGAAAAAATAGCAGAAAAATTATTGTATTTAAAGAGAGATCTTACTGATGAAACTAAGGATAGATATTTAGCGATTCTTAATGATATAAAAGGAAGAGGCTTCCCAGATGAAAAAGAAAATCTCGGGAAAAAACTTGAAGATAAAAATTTTATAAATAAACTCAGAAAAGAATACGAGGTATTTTTAGAAGAATATAAGATTAATCCTGATATTTTAAGATTTCATCATTATAAATTATCTAAAATCTATAATGATATCAATGATTTAGAAATAGAAAGAAAATTATATAGGTCAAATTTAAAGGATATTGCACCTATTCAGAGTTTTATAACACAAGATGAAATAGATGAAAGCCTAAAAAGAGGAAGCGGGTTTTCTGATGGAAAGAAAAGAATATATGAATTTTTTACTGAAAAGCATGATTTAAAAGAACAAGCAGATTTCTTGAAAAATGAATATGGCGTAGGTGGAAGTTCTCATGCACTATCTGCTGCAAGAGAAAGTGGTGAGTGGCACGATGCGAAGGGAATAAAATATAATAAAGGTAATGCAAAAGAAATACTACTATCTTGGTCTAATGTTGCAAGAAGAATTAATGACCTTATTAAAAAGAATAGATATATAGATGAAGAAAGTTTTGAAGAAAATAGGAAGAAAAAAACAGATCAGGAAATAAATAAAACAGAAAAAGAAAGCCAGGAGTATATAAATTATCAAGATGATTTGCCTCCAACTGATAATGATGTATATATAGAAAGAACAAATAATAGTTCTATATATTATTATCAAGGACAGTCTGTAGCAAGTATAGGTGATGATGGAAAACTTATCATTTATGATGAATTTATGCCAAACTTTTTAAAAGAAGAAATATATTCCATAGCCTTTGAAAAACAATTAGATATACCATTAGACCAGTTAGACGATGGAATTATTCTTGAGGGAATACATGACACTTTTTATATTAAAGAAAAGGAAGAAATAGAAGGAAGAGAATATTACCTTTTAGAAAGTCAAAGTCGATATGATGATATTCCAAATATTGTAGTTAATTCTAACAAAGAAGTTATAGATGATGATATAGTAAATGGTTTTGAAGAATTTAAGGAATTTTATCCTAATAAAAATAAAGAGAATATAGGTTTTGATTTAGATAGCCATAGAAAAGATGATTATTGGATAATTGAGTTTAATGAGGGTTCAAGTCTAATAGAAAAAGATTATGCAGGACAAAGGCTGACTAAAGAACTATTAGATGAAATAAGGGAAATAGATGAAAAGATAAGACTTCATAATAAGACCTTAGGAGAAGATGAATATGGGCAGATGACTGATAAGTGGGAGGGGTATTCCAAATTCTATTTTAACCATATAGTAGATGGGAAAATAGTTGATCACTATAAGATAGACATAGGTGATGGAAATGAGATCAACCAAAGAGACTTTGAATTTCTTTATGAACAAATAGGAAAAAGTCAGATAGAACTTAATCAAACTATAGAAGGAAATAAGATAGATGAAAAAATAATTTCAATAAATCAAATTGAAGATAGAATTTTTGATGTATTAGTTAAGGATAAAGTTTTAGAAAATGAAATTATAAAGGCAAGAGAAAACTTAGGAAATAATACCTTAGCAAGTTTTAACTCTGTATTCCAAAGAGAATATGTAAAAATCATGAGAGAAGTTGCCGATAAACAGGGAAATCTTCCGGATGATATGAAGGCAATAGATAAGGTTAAAGAATTAGCTATTAGAATAGAAAATAGATATAGAGAATATTTAAATAATTCACATGAAAACAATATAGAAGATGATAAGGAGATACTCTCTATAAAAGTGGGAGATATAGTTAGAACAGAGGATAATAAATATTTAAAAATAAAAGATATTTCCAGTGGATATGATAATAACCATAATCAAATAATATATTATTCATATGATGCCTATTTTGATAAGGACTTAAAACTATTCTCACATTCCTTTAAAGAAAGCGATTTAAAAGCTTTAGAAGTATTAAGAAATGAAGTAGAAGAAAAATTAACAAAAGAGATTGTAGAAGATAAAATAGCAGTAAAAGTAGGATTTTATTATGCTTTAGTAGATAAATATAAAACAAAGGATATAGAATTAGAAGAAACAGGAATTAGAGTTTATCCAAGAAAGGAAAACTCACAAGGAAAGATCTATACTTTATATAAAGGGAAATCTTTTGAAGATAGCAAAAAAATAGACAGTTTGTTTGATGAAATTACTGCCAAAATGAAAGAAGCAAATCTTACAAATTTAAATGATGTATTAGAATTGGAAAGGGAAGGTTTATTTGAAATTACTGATGATAAAGTTACAAAATTTGAGGAAGGCTATGATATAGATGTTCAAAGCTTTAATCAGCAATTTCCAGATTATTATAATGATATATATGTTTTTAATAAAAATCTTGAAATCAATGGAGCATATCAAAATTTAGCACATATAAATGAAGAAAATAAAATCACTTTTAATATAAATTTATCGCAAGAAGAAAAATCCAAAATTGAAGAAATAAGAGATAAGAAACAAGTTCTTTCCATGTTAATAGATAAGGATATCAAAGAAAAAAGAGAATACTATTTTGATCCTCAAAATGAAGAATACTTACTACTATCAAAGAAAATAGAAGAAGGACTATTAAAAATCCCAGATAGTATTAAGGAGACAATCGATGGAAAAGAAGGCTTTGATGTAGAGCTAATCTTAGATATAAAAGAAAAAACTCTAAGACAAAATTTACGATACAATGGATATATTTTAAATTCTAATCAAGCTATAAAATATAAAAGTTATAAGGACATATTAAGTAACTTACCTTATTTACTTGATGACAAACATAGAGAAGTGCTTTTAAATGGATATTTAAATCAGCAAATAGAAAATGATAGAACAAGGCAAGAAGAAAATCCATTTAAAGAAGGTATGAGTGTTAGATACAAAGGAAAAGAATACACTATAACCGCCATTAACGATAATACAAGTCCTAAAACTATAGAATTAGAAGATAGCACAGGACTAATGAATGGTTTTATTACCGGAAGCGAAACAATTCTTTTTAATGACTACAAAAATCTTGATTTAGAAGTATATAAATCTAGCGAAAAAGAAAAACAATCTATTGATAAAGAGGAACTAGTAGAACAAATCAGCTTTGAAGATATTGACAATAATAACGAAGAAAAAGTTAAAAAAGACAAAAAGACTGATAGAGAAAATACAGAAGGGGTTTCTGAAGTTTCTTTAGAAAACTATAAAATTATTAATGAAGAAGAAAACCTACCACCTTCACAGAGATTAAAAAACAACATTGAAGCTATAAATGTCTTAAAGGCTTTAGAAAAAGAAAATAGAAGTGTAAGAAAAGATGAACAGGAAATTTTGGCAAAATATATCGGCTGGGGAGGACTTTCTGATGTATTTGATGAAGAAAAGGAAGGTCAATGGCTTGATGCAAGAAATTTTTTAAAAGAAAATCTAACTGGGGAAGAATATAATAGGGCAAGAGGATCAACCCTAACAGCTTTTTATACGCCGAAAGTAGTTATAGACTCTATCTATGAAAGTCTTTCTAATCTTGGCTTTGAAAAAGGAAATATATTAGAACCAAGTGCTGGGACAGGGAGATTTATAGGAAATCTACCTGAAGAAATGAAAGAGTCAAACTTTTATGGAGTTGAATTAGATAGGATTAGTGGACAAATTGCCAAAGAACTTTACCCTAATTCCAATATACAAATAAAAGGATTTGAAGAAACCAATTTTTCTAATAACCTATTTGATGTGGCCATAGGAAATATTCCTTTTGGAGAATTTAAAGTAGCAGATCGTGAGTATGAAAGAAATAACTTTCTAATTCACGATTATTTTTTTGCTAAAACTTTAGATAAGGTTAGGGATGGAGGCATCATTGCATTTATAACATCTTCAGGAACAATGGATAAAAAAAGTGAAGATGTTAGAAGATATATATCGGAAAGAGCAGAGTTCTTAGGAGCAATAAGACTACCAAATACTACATTTAAAGGGGTAGCTGGAACAGAAGTAACTTCAGATATAATCTTTTTAAAAAAGAGAAATAGGCTATTAAAGATAGATGAAGACTGGATAAAGCTAGACAAAGATGCAAAAGGACTAATATATAATAAATACTTTGTAGATAATCCTCAGATGGTAATAGGGACTATGGAAGAAATACCGTCAAGATTTGGGACAAGCCTTGCATGTATTGAAAATAAAGATATTTCTTTAGAAGAAGGACTAAAAAAAGCCATTAAAAATATCCAAGGTAGGTATGAAGAAGCTCAAATAAATGATGATTTAGGAGAAGAAACAATACCAGCTGATGATAGTGTTAAAAACTATTCTTTTGCTTTAGTGGATGATGAAATATATTTTAGAGAAAATTCAATTATGCAAAGAATATCCTTAAACCAAAAGGATAAAGATAAGGTAAAAAAATATTTAAGATTAAATGAAAGTCTAAGGAAAGTTATAACCTATCAAAGAGAAGACTATTCAGATGAAGAGATAAAAAAAGAACAAGAAAATCTAAATAAATTCTACGATGATTTCAATAGCAAACATGGAAGACTAAATTCAAAAACCAATAAAAAGTTATTTAGAGAAGATGCCAATTTTTCTTTAATTTCAACTTTGGAAAAATTAGATAAAGAAGGCAACTTTATAGGAAAATCTGACATCTTTAACAAGAGAACTATAAAAAAAGCTGTAATAATAGATCATACAGATAGGGCAATAGATGCTCTGGTACTCTCTATTAGTCAAAAAGGTAAAATAAATTTTGATTATATGGAAGAATTGACAGGAAAAACAAGAGATAAATTAATAGAAGAATTAAAGGGAGAAATATTTTTAAATTTAGATTCCTTTGAACCTAATGATATAAATCCATTTAAGTCTGCTAATGAGCTAGGAGATTTTTCAAGACCTTACGTAAGTGCTGATGAATACTTGTCAGGAAATATAAGAGATAAAATTGAAGTTGTAGACTCTTATATTAAAAACATCGAAAAAGAGTTAGGAAAGGAAGAAAATCTAGAGGATAGTAAACTCTTAAAAAAAGAATTAGAAGAGTTACATTTTCAAAAAGCAAAGCTAGTGGAAGTAATGCCTAAAGCACTAGATGCAAGTGAGATTACAGTTAGAATGGGTGCAACATGGATACCGGAACAAGATTACAAAAAATTTATGTTTGATTTGTTGAAAACACCAGTTTCATCAAGGTGGAATATAGATATTAAGTATTCTGACTTTACAGGAGAATATAGAGTTGAAGGAAAAAGCTCTGATAGGGACAATGACCTTGCTTCTTTTACCTATGGTACAAATAGGGTAAATGCCTACAAATTGATAGAAGATACTTTAAATTTAAGAGATACTAAGGTATTTGACCAAGTAGAAGACAGTGATGGAAAGAAAAAATCTGTGCTTAATCAAAAAGAAACAATGCTTGCAAGAAGTAAGCAAGAGATGATAAAAGAAGAATTTAAAAGCTGGATATTTGATGATGTGGAAAGAAGAAATAGATTAGTAGAAGATTATAACGAAAGATTCAATTCCATAAGACAAAGGGAATATGATGGATCTAATCTTACTTTTGAAGGAATGAATCCTGAAATAGAATTAAGAGCACATCAAAAAGATGCCATAGCAAGAGGTTTGTTTGGTGGAAATACTTTACTTGCCCATGAAGTAGGAGCAGGAAAAACCTTTGAAATGATAGGTATAGCCATGGAGTCAAAAAGACTTGGTATGAGTAATAAGTCAATGTTTGTTGTTCCTAACCACATTGTAGAGCAATTTGGAAGAGAATTTAATGAACTTTATCCAGGAGCTAATGTATTATGTGCTACAGAAAAAGATTTTACACCAGATAGAAGAAAAAGATTTTGTAGTCGTATTGCTACAGGAAGTTTTGATGCTGTTATTATAGGGCACAGTCAATTTGAAAAAATTCCTATATCAAAAGAAAGACAAGAATATGAATTGCAAGGTCAAATTGATGAAATCATTGACTATATAGATGAATATAAGAGAGAAAGGGATCAAAGATTTACTGTAAAGCAATTAGAAAAAACAAAGAAAAAATTAGAGACAAAGTTAGAAAAACTAAATGCTGATTATAAGAAAGATGACGTTGTAACCTTTGAGGAACTGGGAGTAGATAAGTTATTTGTAGATGAAGCCCATGCCTACAAAAACCTCTATCTATTTTCTAAAATGAGGAATGTAGCAGGAATTACTTCTACAGATTCACAAAAATCATCAGATATGCTTATGAAATGCCGCTATATGGATGAAATAACTAATAATAAAGGATTAGTATTTGCCACAGGTACACCAGTAAGCAACAGTATGGCTGAACTTTATACTATGCAGAGATATTTACAGTATGATGAATTAAAAAAGATGAAATTGCAACATTTCGATTCTTGGGCGTCTACTTTTGGAGAAACAATAACGGCAATAGAATTAAATCCTGAGGGTAATGGTTATAGGAGCAAAACCAGATTTGCAAAATTTTATAATCTTCCTGAACTTATGAATACTGTAAAAGGATTTATGGATATTAAAACAGCTGATGTTTTAAATCTTCCTACACCAATTGCCCATTATGAAACTATAAAAACAAAGCCTACCGAAGAACAAAAAGAAATTCTTGAAACTTTTTCCGAGAGAGCAGATAAGGTTCGTGATAAGCAGGTAGATTCAAGTGTTGATAATATGCTATTAATAACAAATGATGGGAAGAAGATGGCGTTAGATCAAAGATTAATCAATCCTTTACTTCCTGATGATCCTAATAGTAAGGTAAATACCTGTATAAAAAATGTATTTAGCATTTGGGATAAATATAAAGATAAAAAATCTGCTCAATTAATATTTTGTGATATGTCTACACCAAGTAGTGATTTTAATATCTATGATGATATTAAAACAAAACTTATAGATATGGGAGTACCTGAAAATGAAATAGAATTTATTCATAAGGCAAAAAACAATATGGAAAAAGATGCTATCTTTGATAAGGTAAGAAAGGGAGAAATAAGAGTCTTACTTGGTTCAACACAGAAAATGGGAGCAGGTACTAATGCTCAAGACAAGCTAATTGCAATCCACGATCTTGATATACCATGGAGACCGGCTGATCTTTCTCAAAGGGCAGGAAGGATTGTGAGGCAGGGAAATGAGAATAAGGAAGTCCATATATTTAGATATGTAACAGAAAATACTTTTGATGCCTATCTTTTCCAAACCTTAGAGAATAAACAAAAATATATTTCTCAAATTATGACTTCAAAGACACCTGTAAGAGTTGCAGAAGATGTAGACGAAGCCACATTAAACTATGCCGAAATCAAAGCTCTTGCAACAGGAAATCCATTAATAAAGGAGAAGATGGACCTTGATGTTGAAGTTTCTAAACTTAAAATGCTAGAGTCCAATTTTAAATCAAATCTTTACAAGCTGGAAGATAAAGTAGTTAAATTTTATCCAAAGGAAATAGAAAGATTAAAAGAAAGGATAGAGAACTTAAAGGAAGATATTAAAAATGTTGAGCCTTATAGAGAAGTAGATAAAAATTTAAAAGAAGATAATAAATTTACCTCTCTAATTATTGACGGAAAGAAGTATATAGATAAGAAAATAGCTGGAGAGTTTTTGTTGAACAAAATTAAGGGAGTTAAAATATATAGGGAAATGGATAAAGATGGAGAAAAAATAGGTGAATATAGAAATTTTGATTTATCCATAAAATATGATTCTTTTTTCAATAAATATAACTTTATATTAAAAGGTAAGGGAGAATATAGAGGAGAGTTTGGAACAGATGAAATAGGTAATATAACAAGAATGGATAATGTATTAGATAAATTACCAGAAAGATTAGAAAATACAATTTCAAAACTAAAAGATACAGAAGAGCAATTTCAAACAGCTAAAATTGAAATACAAAAGACATTTCCACAAGCTGAACTTTTAAAGGATAAGACACTAAGACTTGCAGAAGTAAATAATTTACTAGATATGGGAAAAAGTGAAGATATAAGCCAAGATAATCCATTACTAGAAGAAGTAAAGGAAGAATTGATAGACTTCCTTAACAGAGAATATGATGAAGAAAACAGGTTAGAGGACTTTGATACTATATTTCCTGACTTAACAGATATAGGAATAGCTTATACAACTACACCAGATGAAAAACATGAAATACAGGTAAGTTTAGATTTAATAAATTACAAGATGAACACCTATGTAGATAAGAACCTAATTGACAGCTTTCAATACACCTATGATCCCTTAGATGCAAGTGATTTAAAAGAGCTAGTACAGATAAAGACATCTATTGGCTTTTGGAATTTTAGTGAGCTTGTATCAGTAAATGAAGAAAAACTGAGAGAAGTAATGGGATTTGAAATAGATGATGATGGCAACTTCTATGACCCATTATCTAAAGATATGGATTTAGATGGAATAATAGATAGAAATGATGCTGACTTTAGAGATAGTAAAGTTCAGGAAATAGGGGATTTTGAAAGGAAAGAAAAAACATCTATTATGGATAAATTAAAGGAATATAAGGGGAATTTAGCAGTAAATAATAATATAAAAGAAATAAATAATAGTGAACCATGTGGCAGATAAAGCTTTAAATGAGATTATTAGAGGAAAAAGAATATGGAATTTGATAGATATAGCTTTAATGAATTTATTCGAGAAAATTTTTCTTTTGATGGTGCTACTCAGAGAATAATTAACAATATAGTTGAATATGGAATTAAAAATTTTGCCACTTCAGAAGATAAATTAGTTGAACTTATTCAGACTACAATCGATGATCCAACAGTTGAAGAAATAAAACAATTTATTATTAGTGATGGAAAGGAAGAAGAAATAAAAGATTTAACAGATAAGAGAGAGAAAAATAGAAATGGAGGAATAAAAATGAATATAAAAAAGGGAAATGTAATTGAAACTGAATTTGGAGACACTATGGTATTGGATGTGAAAGATAATCAAGCTACCTTATTTGACGGAAATCAATTTATTTTAGCCACAGGAGTAGAGTTTAATAAAGAAAGTGGAAAGTATGAATGGAATTCTGTTAGATACGCAAGTGATATAAAAACAATAGCAAATATGGAAAATACAAATTTTGAAAGCATGAAAAATACAATAGATTTTTTAGCAGAATATAATCATAAAGAATTTGTAAAAGGTATTATATCTCTTGAAACAGGAGTAGAAAATGAAAATGTTCTTAATAATGCCTATGATAATTATATGAACGATTCAGTTATGGGTCTTATTGATGAAAAGTTTATTGAATATATAGACGAAGAAGAGTTAAAAGAAAATTTAGAAGCTAATCAAGAACAAGGAGATAAAGAGATGAAAGATATAGATAATAAAGAAAAGGATACAGTAAATATAGATGGAAATATAGCAACTGATATAGAAATTAAAGATTTAAAATCGAAAGATGGGAGGGACTTTAAAGTAGCCTCCTTTTCTATTGCTGAAAATGACAAGGAAGGAAATGCAAAATTCATCAGCTGCTACGCCTATAATGACAAAATCAATCAAGTAAAAAATTTGAAAAAAGGAGATTTTGTACACCTATTTGGAAAAGAAAAGAAAAGTATGGGAAAGGATAATAAGGAATACACAAGTCTAAAAGTATACTCTGCAAAGTTATTAAAAGCTAAAGAGCATACAAAAGCAAAAGCATCAACAATAGGGAAATTAAAGGAATTTAAGACTAAAGGGGATATGAAAGTGGATGAAAATAAGAAAAAGGATAATAGCATAGAAAGGTAAAAGATTATAGGGGGCAGGTTTTAGTCTGCCTCCTATATTTTTTTATTGGTTGTCTTTAAGGAAAAATGATGGGTTATATTGAAAAAATATCAGCTCAAAATCTATCCGAAGAAGCTGATACACCAGATCCTTACTTATACAATTCATTATAAATATACTTATCAGTATTCTTTCTTAATTGAGTCAATTCATTTATCAATATATTCTCGTTGGCGTAGTCATCCATAAGAATATCTTTTTTATTTTTGTATTCATCATATAATTTTGACAACTCTTTTATACTTAGATTTTTATATTGACACTTTTCTAAAGCATTTATTGCTTTTTCATATGCGATAATTTGAGGCTTATATTCACTATAAAAATCTTTATCATTTGGATTTTCTTTATAGGTTTTATAGATAACCTTATTTATTTTTATAGTGTTAATGCCTTCAATAGCTGCGTAAATTTCGCTCATAACTTTTTCAACATCTTTAATCTTATTTAGGATTTCTTGCCTATTAACAGCCTCTTCTTGGAGTTTAGTTTCCAAATCCATACTAGATGATAGACCGTATTTTCTAAGCTGATTTAAGGTATTCGCCATAGTATTCATATTATGTTTTCTTGCCCATATTTCATAACCTTTAGAAGATTTAACCTTTTCATTACTTTCTATGTCTATTATATTATCAAATTTCTTATAAGATTTTTCATCATAACAAATTTTGTTATTTTTGTAATTTTCATTTACCTTATTTTCAATTCTCTCTTTTATTTTCTCTTTTGTATAATCTTTTCCAAGAGTAGTTTCCCTCGCACGAATGAATCGCCCTTTTTCTCCTTGTTTTTTATGCCTGAAAGAAAGATATTTTCCAAGTTTAATTTCATAGCCATATTCTTCCATAAGCTTTAAGAAATTCTCATAGCTATTTGCTTTATTAATTGTATGATCAATAGCGATTTGAAGTTTATGTTTCCAAGATTTTCCTTTCTTAAATTCAATATATTCTTTATAGGATTTACCATTGGTTTTATACTTTTCCTTAAATTTTACATAATCTTCATCTATAACTGATAGCTTATACTTTCTACATAAATTATCACTATGATTTCTAATTTGGTGATAAGTTTTTTTGTTACTTTGATATGCTTTACCAGTCTCAAAAGAAACATTATTAAATAGTATATGGTTGTGAATATGTCCCTTATCTATATGGGTAGTAAGAACATATTCATACTTTCCTTTTAAGATTTTTTCGCATAGTTCTATTCCTATTTGATGAGCCTCTTCAGCAGTAGTTTCTCCGGGGAAAAAAGATTGAATTAAATGTCTTGCCAAAACTTTTGCTTTAGAATTACATTCTATTTTTGTTTGTTCAAATTCTAAATGAGCAGTTATAGGGTTACAGTTTAGGGAGGAAATTAGAATTTTTCCATCTGTTTTATCACTATTCATAATATAATCAAGTGCTATTTTTAAAGTGGATTTTATAGGATGAATTTTAGTAATTGCCATTATTTTTTCTCAGTATTTATGCTATTAGAATTAGTAAGAGAGTATATTTTTTTACGCATAGAGAAAATATCTTTCGCTTGATTTTCTAATAAGCTTTTTAAATCTTCTACATCATCTTTATATATAATTGATGTAGTATTTATCCTTTTAGCAATTTGATTTATATTATTTGAAGTACGACTTATATTTGTTGACATTTCACGAAAGACATCCATATCTAGTACATAAATATCCTTTTCTAAAATACATTTCATAATAAATTGTCTAAGAGTTTTACACTTAGATGCTTTATATTTTTCATTTAGCAATTCTAACTCCTCATCAGATAACATTAAATAGATTCCGTTATTCCTAAATCTACTTGTCATAATTTAACCTCCTCGTATATTATAGTTGTAGTAATAAAATACTACATTTTGTTCTCAATCCATCTTTCTTGTGGGATAATAATTGTATATATAGAGCTCGTAGTAAACTTCCTTGAAGTTCCTCTTCCTAATAAATTTATTAATCGAAATAAAAAAGAAAAACCTGTAAATTCAAGTAGGATAACTTGACTTACAGGTTTAATTTATTCTATATATTTCATCTGGAAATCTCCTGATTTAATTTTTTATTGCTTATATTTTATCATTTTTTGAGATAATATTCAAGTTTACGTTGAAGCTATTATAAGCGTTTGTTGCTGAATTTAATTATTATAAATTTAGGGGTTTGGGGATATTCCCCAACAAGTAAAATGGAAAAAATAAGCGATATGATCGTAGTATTCTTATTTCATTTTTAGTAAGTGCATATGCACTTACTGTGCTTGCTATTTTTGCTATTTTTACTATTTTTGCTATAATACACTATTTTATGATAACTTAAATTTTAAAAAATTAAAAAAATTACTTTGAAATAGATACTTTTACAACTATAATAATATGTATGATATTAAAAAATATTTTAAATTATCATATTTAAAGATATTTGATTAAATTATTAGTTAATAACAATTTAAGAGGGGGAGTAATTTATTTTACACAGGGAATTTGCTGAAGAAAATTATTTAGAAGCCATATATATTTTATCTTTGGAAAATGAAGAGGTTAGAAATATAGACATTGCTAACTATTTGGATTACAAAAGACCGACGGTTACAAGAATGCTAAAAAAACTTGACAATAAAGGCAGGATAACTTATGGAGATGATAAAATAATTCGTTTAACAGAAGAATCAAAAAAATTTTGTGAAAAGATGTATAAAAAACATATGTATCTTACTAGCGTATTCATTAAACTTGGAGTTAATCCTAAACAAGCAGAAAGTGAAGCTTGTCTTATAGAACACGTTATATCAGATGAAACGTTTAAAAAATTAAAAAAACATTTTAATGAAACCTTATAATTAATAGCATAGATAACTTTTAAATAAGTTTTTTATGCTATTTTTTTTAATTATTTTACAAAAAAGTTCAAAAACTCATTGATAAATGTTATCAAATGGTATATAATGAATAAAAGTTAGCTATTGCTAACAAAAAATATATTAAAAGGTGAATTTATGTCAAAAAATTTTGAAATGCTAAATAAAGAATTAGACGAAAACAATATTAAAGCTAGTCTTGTTATATTTCCGTTTGCAGGAGGTGGAGTATCTGCATTTAGAAATTGGAAATATGAATTTGAAGATGTAAGGATATTTGTTGCTCAATATCCAGGAAGAGAAAATAGATTTTCTGAAAAAGCTATAAGTGATATTAATATTTTAGTTGAAACATTATTCAATGATATGGAAGAAAATTTTGATTTTGGAAAACCTTACTATTTATTTGGACATAGTATGGGAACAAAAATAGTTTATGAAATAGCCTTAAAGATCAAAAATTCAAGATATGAAAATCCAAGAGGAATAATAATTTCAGGTGGACGTGCTCCAGTGTATAAAGAACCAAACCCAATCTATTACCTTGATGACGAAGGTTTTATAGAAGGGCTAAGAAGATATGAGGGAACCCCGAAAGAGATATTAGATAATAAAGAATTGATTTCAATTTTTTTACCGACACTTAGAGCAGATTTTGTAATAGACGAAGACTATCAAGATACAAAACATGAAAAATTAGAAAGTCCCATACTTGGCCTTATGGGAGATAAAGATCAAGAAATGAAATTAGAAGAACTTAAAAAATGGCAAGATTATACAACAAAAGAATTCGTCTATAAATATATAGATGGCAAGCATATGTTTGTAAATACATCTACTGATATGGTTATAAGGGAAATAAAAAGCTATATTAATGAAAACGTTAAAAATAATTAAAATTACAGAACTAACAAAATTTGACATTAATGAGGTAGTTCAATTTATACATGATGATTGTATAGCAGTAGTTGCTGTAGAGACAAATAGTTACGGAATTATAAGTGAATGTATTCCATATTTAAGTAAAGATCAAATTGAAATTATGTGGAAGTATAGAAAAGAAAGTGACAGAATTAATTATGCTGTAACAAAAGCAATAGTAAACTTGCTATTTTCTAAAATTGAGAAACTAAAATGCGAAGAGATTAGATGGCGTTACGGTAAATATAATAAACCATATATTAGAAATCATTTGAATTTACATTTTAATATATCACATACCACAGGATTTTCAATAGTAGCCTTCTCAAGAAATGATATAGGAGTTGATATTGAAAATATAGAAAGAAATATAGATTATAGTGAAATTAAGAATAATTTTTTTATTAACAATGAAAAAATATTAGGTTTGAAAGACTTTTACAAATATTGGGTTTCTAAAGAAGCTTATTTAAAATATAAAGGAGTCGGTTTAATTCAAAATTTGGAAACAGTTGATGTTATTAATAAAAATAATAATGTAATGAAAGTTATAGATAAAGAAAATAATATTCAAAAGGAGATTTTGATTTTTGAAAAAGAAAAATTTGTTTTTGCGTTATGCTATTAAAAAAGTAGGGCAAATATTATGAATTTAGAGATTAAGAGACAATTAATCAACTTTTATGATAAAGATGTTTGGGAGCATCTAACTGTTGGCGAACATTTGAAAATGTGGTCAAATACATACGCCGATAGAGTAGCAGTTGTAGATGAAAATGAAGAATTGACATATAGACAACTTAAAGATGAAGTGGATTGTTATGCTAATGGACTTTTAAATCAAGGATTCTGTAAGGGAGATAAAGTATTATTTCAACTTCCTAATAGTAAAGAATTCATTATAATTTTATTTGCAATGATGAGTATAGGAGTGATTCCTGTAATTATCTTGATGGGTCATAGATATTCTGAAGTTAAGGGAATTTTAAATAAAACAAATGCAAAAGCATATATTGGAATTAACAGGTACTTAGGATTTTCATATGAAGATATGGTGTCTAATATTATAGAAGATACGAAAGAAGATATACAAGTTTATTTGATTGGCGAAACAGAGAAATATGAGAAATTATGTGCTTTAAGACAAAATAGAAAAAATAAATTTGCCAAAGAGTTAGATTATAAGGAAACTGCTATATTTTTATTGTCAGGAGGAACAACAGGCTTTCCGAAACTAATACCTAATAGGCATTGTGAATTTATATATTTAGCAAAAGAACTGGCAAATGCAACAGATATGAATGAAGATACAGTGTATTTGGCAGCTTTACCTATGAGCCATAAATTTGCACTTTGTTGTCCGGGAATGATTGGGACATTGTCAAAAGGTGGTAAGGTGGTTACTTGTAGAGTATCCAGTCCTGATGAAATAATACCTTTGATTGAGGAACAGGAAGTTAGCATTATGGCATTGGTACCTACTTTAGCTAATATGTGTATAGAATATCTTAAAAATGATGATGCTGATATCAGCAGTTTGAAGTATATACAGATAGGTGGATCTGTTCTTGATTCTAACTTAGCAAAAAAGATTCAGGAAGAATTTAATTGTAAATTATTGCAATTGTATGGCATGAGTGAGTCGTTGATTACTTGCTCTAGGGTTTTGGACGATGATTATGACAGATTACATACTCAAGGGAAGAAGTTAAGTGAGTTTGACGAAGCTCGTATTGTTGATGAAAACGGGAAAGAGGTTCCTGATGGAGATTTTGGAGAGCTAATAGTTAGGGGACCATATACTATTTTGGAATATTATGATTCATCAAAACTAAATGATACTCAGTTTACAGAAGAATGTTTTTTAAGAACAGGAGATAGAGCCGCTAAGTTATATGGAGACAATTATAAAATTGTTGGTCGTGTGTTGGAGATGATAAATCGTGCTGGAGAAAAAATAGTTCCTTCTGAGTTGGAAAATATTTTGCTTACAAATAAGAATATTAGAGAAGTGCAAATTGTTGGCATACCCGATGAGACGCTTGGAGAAAAAATAGGTGTATTTATTTTGAAGGGAAGTGCTGTTCTTACACTTAGAGATATAAGGAATTACTTGGTAGAAAGAGGACTTGCTTCTTTTAAGTTACCGGATGAAGTACAGTATGTTGATCAATGGCCATTAACAAGCGTTGGAAAGGTAGATAAAAGTAAATTAAAACAACTAATGATTAAATAGATAAGGAGGCTACAATATGGAAACATATCAAACTAGACAACAGGCAGTACGACTTCTTGATGAAGTGTTACAAGCAAACTTAGATGGATTTAAACCTTCAGGAAAAGACAATTTGATTGAAAAGGGTTTAGGCTCTATCCAAATCATGCAAATAGTTTCAGAGCTTAAAAAATTAGGGATAAAATTATCGTTTGCAAAACTAATGGAAAATCCTACACTTGAAGATTGGATTAGACTTATTGAAAAAGCAAATATTAAAAATATTGATAAAAAGACTGAATCAAGAGAAAAGAATATTTCGGAAGAGTTCCCTTTAACGGATGTACAGTATGCTTATTTTGTAGGGAGAGAAGAAGATCAGGTTCTAGGTGGTGTTGGGTGTCACGCATACTTAGAAATTGATGGACAAGAGATTGTAACAGATAAATTAACTGCTGCTTGGAACTGTTTACAAATGGAAAATCCAATGCTTAGAGCAAAATTTAACCGTAATGGTACTCAGCAAATTATGGAAGAACCATACTCAAAAGAAGTTAAAATTTTTAATTATACTTCACTATCTGAAGAAGATGCAGACATAAAACTATTGGAAATGAGAAAAGAAATGTCTCATAGAAAATTTGATATAGAAGTTGGAGAAGTAGCTAGCCTTAGCATTGCGTTACTAAAGGATAAAAAACATAGAATATTTTTAGATATTGATATTCTAGTTGCAGATATAATGAGCATAGGCATTATAATGAGTAGACTTGTAGAGCTGTACTGCGGAGAAGATAAAGTTTCAATAGATAGCAATTATACTTTTAAAAATTATCTGGAGGAACGAAAAATAGATGACGAAATATACAAAAAAGATAAGGAATTCTGGAAGAAAAAAATTGAATCCAGTTTTCCTTTAGAGGCACCTAACTTACCCATTAACAAAAAACCGGAAATGATTGAAAAAGTGGTTTTTTCAAGAAGAAAGAAAATTATTAGCAAAGAAAACTGGATTAAGATTAAAGAAAATGCATATAAAAATAAAGTTACCCCATCAATGGTTCTGTTATCAGCATATTCAATGATTATTGAAAGATGGACAAATCAAGAAAAATTTGTGATCAATGTGCCATTATTCAATAGAGATGTAAATGATAATAGTGTTAAAAGAATGGTTGCAGATTTTACTAATCTTCTATTAGTTGAGTGTGAAAGAAAGAATGAAAAATTTTTAGATAGAGTGAAAACTATATCTGGCACATTTTTAGAAAATGCCTCTCACAGCTCATACTCTGGAGTGCAGGTACAAAGAGATGTTTATAAAGAAGTTGGAAAAACTATCAATATTGCACCTGTGGTGTTTGCTTGTAATATAGATTATCCTTTAGAGACTCAGGAAACAAGAAAAATATTCGGGAAAATAAACTATATGGTATCACAAACTCCACAAGTTTGGCTCGATTTTCAAACTTATTTAGTAGATGATGAGATTGTATTATGCTGGGATGTGGTTGATGAATTATATCCAGATGGAATGATTGATGATATGTTCGACTCTTTATACACTTTATTACAATCATTAAGTGATAATGAAAATTGGTATAGATTGCCTGAAATTCTTCCGTTGAATCAGATTGAAGATAGAGAAAAAGAATTAAAAAATATTTTGCCTATGAGTTACCCTAAACAAACTCTCTATACAGAATTTCTTGATAGGATTAAAGTAAACCCGGAAAAAGTTGCTATTGTGGATGCACAATCCGGTATTGAATTAACTTATGGAGATTTATACAAAAAGGCGTTAATTATTGCAACAAATTTAATTTCTTTTGGAGTAAAAAAGAATGACTACGTGGGAATAACATTGCCAAGGGGATATAGTCAAATAGTTGGTATTTTAGGAATTTTATTTGCCGGCGCAGCATATGTTCCTATCGGTATTAATCAACCCAACGAAAGAAGAAGGAAAATATATGAACAGATAGGAATAAAACATGTCTTATCCAATAAAAATACAATAAGGGATTTTAATTTAGATGATACAGATATCACATTTGTTGATATAGATCAATCAACTATTCAAAGTATAATTGAAAAACCTGTCAATATTAGTCCGTTTGATACAGCCTATGTAATTATGACATCAGGAACGACGGGAATTCCTAAAGGTGTGGAAATTGCACACAATAGTGCTGTTAATACAATCAATGACTTAAATGAAAGATATGAAGTAAATGCCAATGATAGCGTAATAATGGTATCAGCAATTGATTTTGATTTATCAGTTTATGATATTTTTGGAATATTATCGGCTGGAGGAACCATCATTACTTTAGATGATAATAATTTCAAAGATCCGGAACTTTGGTTAAAACTTATTGAAAAATATGAAGTAACAATGTGGAATTCGGTGCCAATTCTTTTTGATATGCTAGTAACTATGGCAGAGGGTAAAGATGTTTCTATTCCATTGAGATTAGTTTTTCTTTCTGGAGACTGGATTGCAACAACATTACCTAAAAGATTTTATAACAGAAGCAAAAATTCTCTTGTAGTTGGAATGGGAGGAGCAACGGAGGCATCCATATGGTCAAACTATATCAATATTTCAAAAGAAATACCTGAAAATTGGATTTCTATTCCGTATGGAAAAGCGTTAAAGAATCAAG
This sequence comes from Peptoniphilus harei, assembly GCF_016726485.1. Taxonomy (GTDB): domain Bacteria; phylum Bacillota; class Clostridia; order Tissierellales; family Peptoniphilaceae; genus Peptoniphilus_A; species Peptoniphilus_A harei. The sequence goes on along the minus strand of NZ_CP068103.1, from coordinate 498,428 downwards.
TCTATAGAGTAGTTGATGGTTTAGGAAGAATATGTCCTAACTATGTTAAAGGAGAATTGTTAATTGGTGGGGTTGGTGTTGCAAAGGGATATAGGGGAGATAAGGAATTAACAGAAAAGAAATTTGTAGAATCGGATGGAGTTAAATGGTATAGAACTGGAGATGCTGGAAGAACATGGAATGATGGAACTATTGAATTTTTAGGAAGGCTTGATAATCAGGTAAAAGTTAAAGGGCATCGAATAGAACTTGGAGAAATTGAAGATGCTTTAATTGGAAATCCTAAAATTAATAAAGCTGTTGTTGATGTTATTAAGATAGGCACTAATAATCAATTGGTCGCATTTATTGAAAGTAATGAGAGTAAGGATCATGCATTAACTAGATTAAGTAGTAATGAAAAAATAAATAAACTGAAATCTGAATACATTGATTATGATGAGTATCTAAATAGTGAAAATAATATGGTTTTAGGTTTGATATTTTCTATTTTCATGGATTTGGGTATTAGTCAAGGAAAAAGGTATTCTTTTGATGAAATAATGAAATTTGGAGAAATAGATATAGGATACGAATTGCTCGTAAAAAGATGGCTATTATTATTGCAAGAGCATAGTATGATAAGTTTAGAAGATGGTATTTATTTATTTAAAAAAATAGATATAGCATTAGACACAACAGTCAACCTAGATAATTTCAAAAATAATGTGGTAGATATTATACAGGGTAAGAAACAAGCTGTTGATGTGTTTTATGCTTCTGAATCTAAACTTAGTCCTTCCAGACTTTTGAAAAAACTGAAAAATTATAAAGAAAATATAAATGAACTTATTGAAATTATAAAGATGGTATTTGATGGCAAAAATAAAAAGCTTAAGATTTTAGAAATAGGTGGAAGAAATAGCGAATTAACAGAAGAGATAATTACAAACTTTGAAGATAAAATCGAAAAATATGTTTATACCGACACTTCGCTATATTTTTCAAATGAGTTTGAAGGCATAAAAAATAAATATACTTGTTTCGAGTTTATAAAAATAAATTCTTCAAGTAAGTATTTGGAAAATTTTAAAACGGAAAAATTTGATATTGTCATATTATATAATTCGCTACATCGTTCTCATAATATTTCAGATATGTTGCGTAATATAAAAACCATATTATCTCCTATGGGCGTTGTGATTGGAACTGAAATAAATGATGAATTATTATTACCAGAAATTAGTGCATCTGTACTAGAACGTGGTTTTATTGATTTTGATTTGTTAGAGCGAAATGGAAAAATTATTCCAAATATTAAAAACATTAAAAATGCAAGTGAAAATTGTAAATATAAAATTGAGTATTTATCTAATGAGACTGAAATTAACAAAATGGGAAGTATGATATATGTTCTTAAAAATAACAAAATAGATGTTGAACAAGATGAATTAATTAAATTTTTAAAGAACAAGCTTCCTGAATACATGATTCCACTTGAGTTTATAATTGTAGAAGAAATGCCATTAAATAAAAATGGGAAAATTGACAGAAAAGCATTAAGAAAATTGATAGAAAGAAATGATGACCATAATTTTATCCATGTCAGAAAAAGGATTAATAATACAAATGAAATAGAAAAGTATGATGAAATTACAAAAAAAATAATTGATATATACAAAGAAATTTTAAATAATGAAAATGTATCGTTTACTTCTAATTATTTTCAATTAGGGGGAGATTCTCTTACAGCAACAAAGGTTGTTTCAAAAATTCAAAAAGAATTATGCGTAGAAGTATCAATTGGCGATATCTTTAAATATCCTATTTTAAGAGATTTTTCAGAGTTTATTAAGAAAATCGAAAAAGATAGACATTTACCATATAAAAGAATTGTACATGATTTTAAAAACATAAATGAGCCATTTCCATTAACGGATGTGCAATTTGCATATTGGATAGGAAGAAACAAAATGTATTCTTTAGGTTCAGTAGCAACACATTGTTACTTCGAATTAGATTGTTTGAATATTGAGCCTAATAAACTTCAAAAGGTAATAAATGATATGATTAAGTATCATTCTATGTTAAGGGCGATAATTTTAAACAATGGAACACAACAGATATTGGGAAAAGTTCCACCATTTATGTTAGATATTAATAACTTATCATGTCTTAATAAGGTTGAACAAGAGGAAGCTTTAAAACTGACTAGAGATATTATGTCTCACGAAATATTAAAGATAGATAAATGGCCTATATTTAATTTCAAACTTAGCATTTTAGATGAAATTAAATCCAGACTCCATATTAGTTTAGATAATATTATTTTAGACGGTTGGAGTATGTTCTATATTCTAGATGAATTGAAATTAAGATATAATGATGAAAATTTTTATAAGGAATTACCAGATGTTTCATTTAGAGATTATGTTTTAGAAATTAGAAAAGTAAAAAACACATCTAAATATCAAGTTGATAAAAAATATTGGCTGGATAGATTGAATGGATTTTTGGAAGCCCCTAAATTTGAAATAGCAAAGTTAGAAAGTGATATAGAAGAACAAACTTTTAATAGAAGAGAAAAAATTATTGATTCTTATGGATTGAATAAATTAAAAGGAATCGCAAGAGAAAATAACATAACATTGACAATTTTATTAATAACATTATTTTCTGAAATAATTAGGAAATATTCATTAAATGATGAATTTGTATTAAATATTACACAGTTTAACAAGGAACAAATTCATCCGGATATAAATAAAATCATAGGAGATTTTACTAACCTAACATTTCTTGAAGTAAAAAATTGTACTAGCGATTCATTGCTAGAAAAATCCAAAATGTTGCAAAAACAATTATTAGAAGATACAAAACACAATTCATATAGTGCTGTAGAATTTGGAAGAGAATTAAGAAATAAACACTCTAACAATAGATATTCTTTAATGCCTATAGTATTTACAAGTGGATTAGGTTTGTCTGAAGGCAGGAAAGATGCTTGGCTAGGAGAACTTGTATATAGTATTTCTCAAACACCACAAGTTTGGCTTGATCATCAAGTTATGGAAATGGACGGCAAATTAAAAATAATTTGGGATTCCATTGATGAAATATTTACGGCACAGTTGCTAGATAGGATGTTTGAGTCTTATGGAAACTTATTGGATACTATAATAAATAATACCAATGCGTTTTCCACTAAAATTAATTATAAGGAAAATAAAGATACTGAAAATAATGTATGTATTAGAGAAGACTTATCAGTTTATCAAAATAATGAACCTGATGAAGATATTCATAAATCAAACAAGAAAACAGAAGATAAATTGAACACTGAGCTACTTTATTCTATATCAGAAATTTGGAAAGAAATTTTAAAAATTGAAGAAATAAAAAAAGAAGATAACTTCTTTAAACTAGGAGGGAATTCTTTAAATATGATACAACTATCTAATACATTAATGGAACGATATGGTTTTCATTTAGAATTAGGGGAATTTATGGAAACTCCATATATTGAAAATTTGGTAATAAAGTTGATGGATTTTTTGAAATGATGTATTTGGAGAGAGGAACATTATGATGAAAGCGATAGTTTGTGGAACAACTTTTGGTCAATCCTATATAAATGCGATAAAAAAAATAAATAATATTGAATTGGTAGGTATATTAGCTTTTGGAAGTAGTCGTTCTAAGAGGTGTGCAGAAGAACATAATGTTCCACTATATGTTGATGTAGATTCTATTCCAGGAAATATAGATATTGCATTTGTTATAATTAAATCTTCTGTATTGGGAGGTAAGGGAACTGAATTGTCAGAGAGTCTCTTAAAAAAAGGAATTCATGTGATACAGGAACATCCAATTCATTATAGGGAGATAGAGAACTGCTTAAAGTTGGCTCATGAATTCAACTCATGTTATATAGTAGGGAATTTATATAATTCATTGGAAACTATTGAAAAATTTATTGAAGCTGCAAAATATTTAAATAAAGAAGATGTTCTTGAACATGTAGATATCATGACATCTTCGCAACTTCTTTATTCTTTGATAGGTATTCTGAACGAAGCATTACCTCTTCTTAGAAGTTTTAATATAATTCCAACGTTAACAGAGAAAAGATACCCTTTTAATCGTGTTGTTTTGTCAAATGGGCAATTGGATGTAAACTTACAAATTCATAATGAGGTTTCTGATGTGGATGGGAATAACCATATGCATCTTCTTCATAAAATTACTTTTTTTTATAAAAGTGGAAGATTAGATCTTGAAGATACCTTTGGATCTGTAATATGGAGGGATAGAATGAATATATCTGATAATATTGTGTTAGATTCAAAACAAATTGATGTTAATTATTTAAATAAGCCAATAAAATTTAGCTTGGCAAATTACAGTAACTTGACATATGAAACTATACTTTATGATGTTTTTCCGAATGCCATAAGGAAAGAAATTGAAAAATTTATTGAAAATGTTAAACAAAGAAAAAATAATATTACAAGAACGCAAAAGGAAATAATAGTTTCGAAAAAATGGGGAGAAATAATGAAAGAAATAGGGTTTCCTAAAAATGTTAAATTTGGTGAAGAACATCTTAACCATTTACAAGCTTTAAAAAATTTAGGGATGAAAAAATGAAACTAAAAAATGATAGTACAGACTTAGATTTATTTGATTATGTAAATGAGCTGAGAAAACAGGGAATGTTTTTGTTTGTGGAAGATAAAAAATTAAAATATAGAATCAAAAAAGAATTATACAATGAAGAGGTAATCAACGAAATTAAAGTTAACAAAGAGGATTTACTCAGATATTTATCAAAAGCACAAGAAAACACTTTGGAATTGAGTTCACTTCAGTTGGCATATATGGCTGGACAAGTAGATGGGGAATTTTTAAATAAAGTTAATGCTCATTATTATATTGAATTTGAAAAGCAAAATTTAAATATTGCTAATCTTGAAAAAAACATTAATTTGATGATTAGAAAAAATGATATTTTAAGATTGATTTTATTATCGGATGGTAGAGGGATTATTCTGGAAAAAGTTCCTGAATATAAAGTTTTTAAATATCAATATAATTCTAAAGAGGATAGGTATAAAATGCGAAAGATTTTATCGCATATGAAGTATAATATCGAAACATGGCCTATGTTTAAATTCGTAGTTGGAAAGAAAATTAATGGCGAGAATAAAAATGATGTACTCCACATAAGTTTTGATTGTTCTATATTAGATGCGTGGAGTGCAGGTAATATGATATATAAGCTTTTTGCGTTATACGAAGGAGAAAAAATAAGTTTTTCCGATGTATCTTATAAAGATTATGTAATGAATTTAAGAATATATAAGGAACTTGCATTTAATAAGAGACTTTTAGATGAGGCTGAAAAATATTGGAATAAAATGATAAAAACACTACCAAAAGCACCGAATTTAAGAACAAAAATGCCGATTAATGACTTAGAAGAATACAATTTTAAAAGAAAAGAATATCGTTTTAGTAAAGAACAAACTGACAATTTAATACATTATTCAAAACTAAGAGGTGTAACGTTGTCTGCTATTTTAATCACTATTTATATGAAAGTATTGTCTGACTTAATTGAGACTGACGAATTAACAATAACAACAACATTATTTGGGAAATTACCAGTAGTTAAAAATGCAGATGAATTGTTGGGAGAATTTACAAATATAGGATTAATTAGCTATAAAGATGAATATAAATCTATATTAGAGTCCATCAAAAAAACCCAAAAACAAATATTTAAGTTATTAGAATATAGATGTTTTGATGGGATTAATGTTATAAATAAAGCTAGGCAAGAGAATGGAATAAATAAATTGTTTCCAATAGTAGTTACTTGCATGATTGGAGAGAGTTATAGCAATTGTAAAAATGGATTTCATGAAATATGTTCATTAAGTCAAACACCTCAAGTTTATCTAGATCATCATATAAGAATGATTGATGATAGTATTGTGATTACTTTTGATTATATAGATGAGTTATTATATGAAGAGGATATTATTTGGATGGTAGGTAAGTATATTGATGTTTCAAATGAAATATGCTCTAATTTTTGATAAATCAACTATGGAGGGAATAATATGAAAAGAAAAAAGTTTAATATTGAGTATCAAAAAAGAATTTATAGTGGTAAATATAAAACAATAATCTCACAAGAAAATGTTAAAACGCTCCTGGTTGAACCAGAATTAGAGGAAGATAAATCGGAATTTAAGATAAATTATATTGATAATATTAATACAGACAATGAAGTAAAAAAGAGAAAGTATTTTGTCCAAAAATTTTTATTAGATTTATTAACTGAAATTAATGTTAAAAAAATAAAAATAGACAACAAGAATGAAAATATAATTAAATACTGGTTGAAATATGTGAAAGATTTTAAAGCAGATGAGATGAATGAAGTAAAAATCGCAGAGGATTCTTTATATAGAAAACTACAACTAAAAAAGAATTTATTTGTAGATATACTTGAGAATAATAATAAAAAAGAGCTTTTGCTTTTAGATAATGAAATATCCCCAGCAAAACTAGGCATTAGAAGTGAGTTTACTGAGAGCTTATTAGATAAATTAATTAAAAACATCAATAATGAAAGTAAAGATATTAAAAGGTTAACAATAGGCATTGTTAATGATGTAGATTGCATAATAAAAGATAACTTAGTCAGCAGAATTAAAGATTTAAACAATGTAATTTTATTAAATGATTGCAATGATAAGAAATTTTTGAAAGATAATTACTTAAGTAGATTTGATCACATTATTTCTGTTAATTTTTTACATCAAATTGAAGACGTTGAATCTTTTTTCAAAACCTCAAAACTAATGTTAAAAAGAAACGGAAAAATTCATGTAATTGATTTTGGTAAAATGGATCCAATATCTGTACTTACAGCCATATTTTTTCAAGAAAAAAATCTTGATGTAGAAACTGAAAAACGTACGCAGTTTTTTTATAAAGTTGATTACATTAAGAAAATAGCCAAAAAATATTTTTTTAAAAATACTATGTTTTTGATAGAAAATAATATTGCTTATTATCTCGAATCAGAAAACTATACAGATCATATTGAGTTGATAAATAACTTAGAAAATGAAATTGGGTTAGATTTCGATAAGAAGATTGTTTTGCTGTCATTGGACTCTTTTAATGTGGATGTCTCTGATAAAACAACAATAAAAGAACAATTAAAAAATTATAATGAAAATTTAGAAGAAATCTTAAAAATAATATGGATGCAAAATTTGGATATAGATGATGTAGATAGAAATTCTAATTATTTTAAGCTTGGAGGAAATAGCTTATCTGCAACAAAGCTTCTAGTTGAGATAGAAAGAAGATTAAAATGCAAACTCACATTAAATGAAATTTTTTCAAATCCTGAATTTGAAAAAATGTTAAATTTGATAAATTCAAAACAGTTAGGTATGGAGGTAGTAGAAGGTGAAATATGATAGGAATAATTGGAGCTACTGGAGATATTGGTTCAGAATGTACTAAAATTTTGAATGGTTATGGAATCAAAGATATAAAGTTGGGATATAGAAGAAAAGAAAAAGTTTATAAGAGTAAGAATACTTTTGCATTTATAGATTTGGATGATATAAATACTTGTATTGAGTTTGTTGATGGATGTGACTGTATTATAAACTGTTCAGGGTATTCAGATTCATCAATATTTAATTTAATAGATACAGTTAATAAAAACAAATGTATTCTCATTGACTTAAGTTATTATAATTTCTATGAGAAATCTGTTTTTGAAGGAGGAACAATATATCATGGAGTTGGTTCATCGCCAGGATTAATAGAAGCATTGCCAGTTATTATTTCTAGAGTTTTGATAAAACCCTTAGTTTTCAAATGTATTACGCCTCTAATGGGGAATTTACTTATAATGCAGCCAAAGAATACTTGAGATATTTAAGTGAAGATGGTTTTTATGCAAGATCAATCTTAAATTCAGGAAAGATAGAACCCTATTTGGCAGGAGATAAAACAATAACATTGCCAATAAGCAGCGAAAGATGGGTGCCATTTCCGTATATTGATAAAAGAACTCTTAAAGTTTGTAGGCAAATAGGTGTGGAAAATGCCATATTCTATATGTGCATAAAGAACGGATATGTTTGCAATTTTTAAAGAATATTCGTTCTGATAACATTGAAAATATAAATGTAATGGCACAAAAATTAGTGGATTTATCCAATTTGGATAATATTGAAAAAAAAGAATTTGGCGGATTTATCTTAGAGGCAACAGGAAAAAAATAAAAATACTATAGATGCTAATATGATTTTAAAAAGCATTTCACCAACTAGATTAACGGCTCTAACAGTAGCAGCTGTTTCTATTTTAGCTCTAGAACATGGTAATAAAACTGAAATCAAAGATATGAGTGAGTTTCCTTTATTAAATAGTTTACTTGATAAGATGATGGAAATGGATACAACATTTTATTACAAATTGATGAAAGGAACAAATTTGAAATTGAATAATATCTTTGAAGGAGAAATATAAAATGAAAAAAAGATTGAAAGCCATAGTTTGTGGCACGAATTTTGGAGAATTTTATTTAAAAGCATTAAAGAGTGCCGAATCAGATTTTCAAATTGCAGGTATTATCGGAAGAGGAAGTGAAAGGTCAAAGACACTTTCAAAGAAATATAATGTACCACTGTATTTTAATGTTGAAGAATTGCCATCAGATATAGATTTAGCTTGCGTTATTGTTAGAAGTGAGGGAACAGGTGGGGATGGAACAGAATTGTGCATAGATTTACTAAATAAAGGAATAAACGTAATTCAAGAGCAACCTGTTTATCAAGAACATTTATATAAATGTTATAAGCTAGCAAGAGAGAAAAACCTTATTTACTTGACTGCAAATCTATATTCAAATTTATCAAATATGCAGAGCTTTGCAGTGTATGCAAAAAAATTAAATATATATTCTAAGTTAGAATATATAAGCGTTTCTTTTTCTACACAATTATCATATGTAGCTTTGGATTTATTAGCTATTTCTGGAATTTTAGGTGATTTGGAGTTGGATAATAAATAATAAAGGGATTAGGCCCATTTGATATATTATATGGAAATATAGGGAAATTACCTATTTTAATAGAATTCAATAATCAATTAAATCCCAAAACACCTGATTACAATATGCAATTAATGTATAGTTTTAAACTTTATTATGAAGATGGAGTATTATCGCTAAATGATGCGTATGGAGATGTTGCTTGGCGTCCAAGAACATATTTAAAAGGAGCTAAAGACGATTTAAATATAGGTAAAGAGTCAATCTACAAGGTTTTGAATTCTTTAAAAGAAACGAGTACTTCAAAATTTTTTCAAACATACTGGATTGATTCAATAACAGCAGAATTGATTAAAATGAAGAAATATATGAATTCAGGCAAACTTGATATTCGTCGAGTAAACAGGGAACTATCAACATCTAAAAAATGGGAAATTTTGCAGAAAAAAGCGGGATATGCAAAGTTTATGGAGACTAGTAAAGAGAAGCTGCTTTTGCTGAGTGATATAAAAATTTTTGATGAATAATTTAATAAGGAGGTAAATAATGGAGAACGGTTATAAAGAAATAATTGAAAAATATTCTAAGCAAGGTATTGAGTTGTATGTTGATGGTGAAAAGTTAAAATATAAATCCATAAATGGTCAGTTAGATGAAGATATTTTAATGGAATTAAAATTAAATAAAGATGGACTTAAAGAATACATTAAAAAACTTGAGAATAAATATGATGTTAAAGATGATTATGCACCATTTCCATTATCTCCAGTTCAGAAATCATATCTTTATGGAAGAGATGACTTACATTCATATGGAAATGTATCTTGTCACATTTATCAAGAATTTTTATATGATAATTTAGACGTTTCAAAAGTACAAGATACATGGAATTACTTGATAAATAAACATGAAATGCTGAGGGCAGTTATATTTAAAGAAGGTTATCAAAAAATACTACAAAAAGTTCCAGAATATGAGGTTGTTACAGGAGATAGGATATCTATTAGAGAACAGTTAGAGGATAAAGTTTATCAATTAGAAAAATGGCCAATGTTTGATATTGGAGTATCAAATTATGGAGAAAAATCAATTTTACACTTTTCGATGGATTTTATGATATGTGATTGGTCAAGTATATGGCAACTTCTATTAGAGTTTGAGATGAAGTATTTTAAAGGAATAGAGAATGATAGACAATCTAAGATATCATTTAGGAATTATATAATAAGTGAAGAAAAGACAAAAGAAAACTCGGAATACAAGAAGGCGAAAGCATATTGGAGTCAAAAGACTAGAAAATTAAAGACATCTCCAGTAATACCTTTAAAAACGCTAAAAGAAACGGATGTTTGTAAGTTTAAAAGATTGTCTTTAACATTAGATAAGGATATGTGGGATAAATTTAAAATTTTAGCTCAAAACCATGCTTTAACACCGACAGCGTCAGTATTGACTGTATATAGTGAAGTACTAAAAAAATGGAGTACAGAAAAAGAATTTCTTATAAATTTAACTTTATTTAACAAGAAAAATTTAGGGGAAAATATAGAATATTTAGTAGGAGATTTTACAAATACATCGGTAATTTCGATAAAAAACATAAAAGAATCTTTTTCAGAGTTAGCAAGAGAAGTTAATAAAGAATTATTCAGCTCAATAGATAATAGTGCATATCCTGGAGTTAATATATTAAGAGATATTGCTAAACTGCATAACTCCAAAGAATTTTTAGCACCGTATGTATTTACAAGTGCAATAGGGTTAATTAAAAAGAGGTTGATAGGAAGATATGTGTATGGAATATCTCAAACACCGCAAGTATTTATTGATTGTCAAGCTATGGATACTGAATTAGGTTTACAGATTAATTGGGATGTTCGTGAAGGAATATTTGAAGATGATATGTTGGAGGATATGTTAGTGAGTTTAGAAGATTTTAATAAATTTATCGAACAATAAAGAATTTTGGGAGAAACGTCTTGAAATTAATCTACCTAAGTGGCAACGTGAAATTAGAGAAAAAGTTAATGCTACAAATAAAAAAATTAATAATAAGACATTATTAGAAGATTTTATAGAAAAAGTAAAATCTTATCCAGATAAGGCGGCTGTTATAGACTCTAGAGGTTCAATTTCTTATAAAGAATTATATAATAAGTCTGTATCTATAGCTTTAGCATTGAAAGAAAAAAATGTAAAAAAAGGTGAGCATATAATTGTAAAACTACCACATAATAAAAGTCAAGTTTATACTATTCTTGGAATACTTATGGTAGGAGCTATATATGTTCCGGTAGATTTTAATATAGAAGAAAAAAGATTAGAGAATATTTTAAAACAATGTAATTGTAAAGTTATTTTGACAAATGTCAGTTGTTATGATAGTAGACAAAGAAATTTTGTGAACATTGATGATGTAAATTATAGGTTAGATTTGATAAATATGTTTAATATAGAACATATCGATTCGACTGATGCAGCTTATATCATGTTTACGTCAGAGACTACTGAAAATCCAAAAGGTGCTGTAATAAATCATGGCGCAGTATTTAATACTATATATGATATAAATCAAAAATTTGAAATATCTGAGAGAGATTGCATATTAAGAATATCAAAATTAGATTTTGACTTATCTGTTTATGATATTTTGGAATGCTATCAGTTGGAGGAACTATTGTATATCCTGATGAAAGTGAGTATTTAAATCCTGCTCATTGGGATAAATTGATTGAAGAAAATTCTGTGTCTATATTAAATATGGTACCAGAATTAATGAAACCATATTTAAATTATTTAGAAAATTTATCAAAAAAACAAAATTTTATTAAACTAATATTGCTATCAAGAGATTGGATTCCTTTAAATATGCTAATGCGGTGCAAAAAACTTTTGTAGAATCTAAAATAATAGTATTGGGAGGTGCTACAGAAGCCTCTATATGGTCTAACTATCATGAATATAAAGGTATTAAAAAGGGATGGAAAAGCATTCCGTATGGGAAACCGCTCACTAATCAACAAATTTATGTATTAGATAAAAATTTTGAAGATTGTCCAGTTTATTGCGAAGGTAATTTATATATAGCTGGTAGAGGCTTGGCGGAAGGGTATTTAGGAGATAAAAAATTAACAGAAGAAAAGTTCTTTATTCATCCTCTAAAGCAGATCAGACTTTATTCTACTGGAGATTTGGGTCGCTATTTATCAAGTGGAGAAATAGAATTTTTAGGTACGGAAGATACTCAGGTAAAAATAAGAGGCAATAGAATAGACCTTGAGGAGATAAAAAATGCTTTAATTAAGCAAAAAGTAATTTCAAATGCTATTGTAATGGTAAATGAAAATAAAAAAGAATTTCCTATTGAATCAGTAGTAACAATTGCTAGAGAAGACAGAGATGATAAATTAGATTCGCATTATGAAACTTTATTTAATAATAATGAGGGTATAGATATTAAAAATAAGGAATACTTATTTAGTAACAAATATAGGGAATTATGCGATATAAGAGATAAAATATGTTTAAATGCTATACTAAATGCAATGATAGATACAGACATATTAAAAAAAGAACCAAATTCTGACTTATATAAAAGAAAAAGGAAATTAAATGATAATAAATATAATTGGATAATTGACAGATGGTTATATCAATTGATAGAAAAAAATATAATATATGCTGAAAATGGAGATTATAAAATTCAGTCTATTTTGACATATGATGATATTGCTAATTATGGACAAAAGTTTTTTTAAAATGGGATGTTAAAAATGATAATAGTTTGAAGTACTTAAAGTATGTCAAAGACAGCACGGATAATTTAGTAGAAATTTTAAATGGGAAGATGATCCAGTAAATATATTATATCCTGAGGGTTCTGATATTTACACTGATGCAATGTATAATACAAGTATAAATTCTATTGTTATTAATAATTTTTACTGTAATTTTATTAATGAGTATATTAAAAATAATAATCATAGGAAAATAAGAATTTTAGAAATAGGTGCCGGAACTGGGGCAACATCTGAAAAAATAATAGATTTATTAAATGGTGTAGATTATGAATATCATTTTACAGATGGAAAGAAATATTTTTTATCTAAAGCTAAAAAGAAGTTTGAAGATAATAAAAATGTTAAGATCTATCAATTGGACATTAATGAAGATCCTATAAAAATTGGAATAGAATACAATTATTTGATATAATAATTGGCGCTTATGTTTTAGAAAATGCTAAAGATGTTGTAAGTAGTTTAAATTATATAAGAAATATATGTGCGCCTAAGGGATACTTACTATTTCTGAGCCTATACGTAATGAACCGTGGATAATTGCATCTCAAGTATTTATGATGGAAAAACCATTAGATTCATTAAGGAAAAACAAATTTTTCTTATCAATAGAAGAATGGAAAAAATATATTATATGAAAACAATGAAAAAATCTTTACTTTACCAAGAGAAGAATCTGTTATAGAGAAATTAGGAATGGTTTTGTTTATAAAACAGTTTAAAAGTGATTATTTTATCAATAGAGAGAAAATATATAATAATCTTAAGATATGTTTACCTATTGATTTGATGCCTGACAAAATAACTTTTTTAGAAAAATTCAAATTGACTTCAAATGGTATAGTTGACATAAAGAAAAATTTTTCATATGAAACGGATTATTTGAGATGTGCAGAAAATGAATCTATTAATTTTGATTCAAAAAAACATCTATACCAAAAGAAGCATTGAATATTTGTGCTAAATTTTTAGATGAAGAAGAATTAAATTTAAATAAGAATTTATATGAATGTGGAGCTGATTCATTGATTTTAGCTCAAATAGCAGCTGAAATTACAAAAAGCATTGAATCAAGTAGCACATTTGAATCTATACTTAGAGAATTAATAGATGAACCAACTTTTTATAGGATTTCTGAGTTATTGAAAGGCGGAAACGGTACAGAGCATAATATTTCTAATGATGAATTTATATACTCAAAAAAATATAGTGCAGCCATCGAGGATAAAAGATTAAGAGTTATATTACATGGAGCTTTTGGAAATCTTGAAAATTTAAAAAATTTAGCAATGGAATTATGTTCTCAAAATAAAGGAGATATATTATGATGGGTGTATCAGATATAGGTAAGTATCTAGATATAAATTCAGATGAATTAGTTGAAAAATTGGCAAATGAGTATTATAAAGAAATACAAAAATTTTCTCCAACAAATGTTCAAATAATAGGATATAGCTTTAGCGGGGTAGTTGCATAGAAGTTTCTAGGAGATTATTAGAAGCAGGAATTTTAGTAGATAATTTAGCAGTTATAGAAGGTGGAAGCTTGTTAAATTATAATTATGATGAATTATTATTGGAATTTAATTTCTTACAAGCATTTAATATTGAAATTTCAGATATAGGATTTAAAGAAACAAATATATTAGATATAGCATTTTCTAATATGGATAATTATGAGAATGCAATGACGGTTAATAATATATTGAGTAAAATGCGATTCGAAGAAGATATACTTTATGTAAAAAAATTAAATTCTTTATCTCAACAAAAAGATTTGAATTATATTATAATTTAGTAAAAAATAAGGGAAATTCAATTACAAAAAAATCTTTTTTAGATATGTATAAAATTTTCATAAAGTCATTTAATGCTCAAAAATTTATGCCTGAAATATATTTTGGGGATATAGATTACTATATAGCAAAAGATAATGTTGGGGCATATAAGCACTTTAATATCCTAGCTGAAAATTGGAAGAATATAATTATTGGCGATATTAGAAAATTTTATATACCAGGCAATCATTATAGTTCAGTACAAGGAAAGTCAAACTCAAAAGTTTTAGCAAATATGTTAAATGAAAATATGTCGAGCGAAATATAGAGAATAAAGTATATATTATAATAAATATTTAAAAAAGAAGTATATCGTTTTGTGGGGGGGTGAAAAAATGATAGAAACAATTATTTGTGGAAAAGTATCAGGAAATTTTATTGTAGAATCTTTATTTAAATTAAAAGATATAATTGAAATATCAGGAATTTTTGAAGTTAATTCGACAACAATTAGAGATGCATATTTTAATAATTTGCCACTTTTTACAAATATAAAAATATCCCTAATAATACTAAACTTGCATATGTTCCATTTAATTCTGAAATTAATAGAGATGTAGATATTGTTCGCTATCTATTAAATAGAGGAATAAACGTAATTGAAGAAATTCCTAAAAGTAAAAAAGATACAATAAAATATTTAAAGGAAATAAAAAGTAAAAACTGTTACTATCTTATTAGAAATTATATGAAGAAACAGAATTTCAAAATGTTTATAAGAAAAGCGAAACAAATAATGCAAGAACAAAAATAATATATATTGATTCGTTTATATCTAAAGATATGTTATTTTCTATTTTTAAAATTATTAAGTCAAGCCTTAATGAGAATTTTTGTTTTGATATAAAAACATTTAGTCATGATGAATTTATTACTATTAGTGGGAAAATATCGGAAATAACATTTTGCTTTAAAGTATATGATCCTATAAATATTAATAACAGATGCAAATACTATGAAAATAAATTGGAGTTTGTATTTGAAGATGGTAGTTTGATTTTAGAAATTTTTAAAAATATAATTATCTGGAAAAATAGAAATTTATTTTTTGATAAAGATAACATAAATATAAATTTTACAATGCAGAACAACTACTAAATTTAAAAACATCTTTTACAGTCGAAAATAAAACAGATTTAAATGATGAATTATTACTTTTGGTAAAAAAACAGATCACTTTTTTAAATAATATGAAGAATGATGGAAGAAAATATTTGCCAAAGGTACACGAGATTATTAAAGATGTTCAATTATTTGATGAATTTGAATATTTAGTAAGAAAGTTTGATTTAAAAGATGACCTTACAATAAAACAAAACTCATGTTTATCCTCAAATTTAGAAAAAAATGAGTGGTTGTATGAAACACCTAATTTAATGAATATTCATTCTATACAAGATGTTGAAAGAAGGTACTCATTTATAGATCATGTTCATGTAAATAAATTTTTAGAATCGATAAATATGTATATATATTTGTCCATGATATTGTTTTTCAAAATAATGGTGTTTTTATTGATTGTAATCGCAAATATAATATAAATGAGATTATTGAAAAAAACTTTAATAGTAGAAATAAAAATATTATATTAAGATGGTTAAATATATTATTCGAAAATGAATTTATACATCTAGAAAATAATAATTGTTATTTGCGTAAAGTCGTGAATAAAAATAATATTGATAGATATTATGAAGATGCAAAGAACTTATGGGATTGGAAATTAGGAGATCCGTTGTCTATAGATTATATAAATCAAAATATAAAATATTTACAAGAATTATTTGATGGAAAGAAAAAATGTAATTCTATATTATTTCCTGAGGGAGACCTGAAATATGCAAAGGCATTATATAAGAACAACATGGTATATAGATATATTAATGACTTAGTAGCAATAACTATATCTGATTATGTAAAAAAATATTCTAGTGGAATTAATAAGATAAAAATTTTAGAAATAGGAGCTGGAATAGGAGCTACTACAGATAGTGTATTAAAAAGATTAATAGATGAAAATTTGATTGATGAAGTATTATATAAATATACAGATATATCGAATTTTTTTTATCCAGTGTGCAAAAAGCAAATATGAAAATGTAGTTAGTAACATTGAATATGAAAAGATTGATATAGATAAAGATTTGGAAAAGTTAGGAAAGGAAACTTTTGATATAGTGATAGCTGTAGGTGTATTAAATAATTCTGGAAAATTAAATACAGTATTGAGAGAGATATATAATACTGTAAAAAAAGATAGTCTTATATTAATTGCAGAACCAGTTAAGGAACCTCCTGAAATGCTTGTTTCACAAGTTTTTATGATGACAAAACCAACAGATATTAGGCTAGAGAAAAATAGAACATTTTTAAATAGATTAGAATGGCTTGATTTATAAAGGATACATTTGATAAAAAACAAATTCTTACTTATCCTAAAATACACACGCCTTGTATGAATTTGGGCAACAATTATTTGTTAAAATATAAAAAAAGGAGATAAATAAGTAGTCATGAAAGAAACAATTATTTTAGTATGTGGAGCTTTTCATTATGAATGGTGCTGGAATGACATTTTATACATACTTTAAGGAAAAAGGATACAATTTACATGTGCATGCATTATCAAAAGAAGCTAAAAATTTAAAAGATTCTATGAAAATATTAAGGGAAAATATTAAAAAAATTGATACAGAGTTTATTTTTATAACACATTCTATGGGTAATTTGTTTATAAATGAATTTTTAAAAACTTATAAAGATTGTGTGCCGAATCAATGGTTTTTTTAATGCCATTTCCAATTGAAAACAGGATTAAAAATTTATTCTTTACTAATAAGAATTATATTAGTTGACAAGGGAAGAATTCTTTTTTTCTGGAAGAGTTTAATAACGCTAAAAAGTATATTGATAAAATGAATAAGGAACCTCTAAGCATAAGAATGTTGCCTGTTATTTATTCCTCAATTAAAAAAATAGAATTTAATGTTCCAATTTAACCATATATTCTAAAAATGACAATTGTTTACTCGGAGAATCAGTAATAGAATCAGCTAAGTTGTATAAATCAAAAAATTGTTGTTTTAGACGATGTGTGTCATGATTGTATGCTTGATCCAGAATGGAAACTAGTAGCGGACCTAACAAGAGAATTTATAGATAATTAAATAATATGTTATCATAAAAAATGTAATTGATAGTGATTGTTGACTTCATTAGCTTCTTTATGCTAAAATATAGTAAACGGTGTTATCTTAATTTGGGATGAAACTTACTGAGAGACAAAGATGTTACAATAGAGAAAATATTAAAAAGTGCAAAAGCGAGTTTACAGAGCATGGATTCGAAGAGGCTTCTATTCGCACTATTGCTAAAAATGCAGGAATTACGCTGGTGCAATATATAAGCATTTTAAATCTAAAGAAGATATTTTAAAGTACTTGTAAGTACTATACTTAATCACTTATACAGAAGAAGTAAAGAATTGACAATCAGCGATTGAAGAAATTAAAGTAAATGGTTTACAAGCTTTGGAGAAAAATCTGATGATAGTATAGGGAATTATTGGAATTTATTTACCAAAACGATCCTATAGTTAATCTTCTGTTTAACTGTTCTCATGGTACGGAATTTGAATCAATTCGTCATGATTTAGTGAATCTTGAAGTGCAGGGCGCTAAGAAATTAATGAGATTCTTAAAGAAAAAAGATTGAAGTAAATGATTTGAATGATGATGAACTTCATGTTCTTTATACAATGGCATGTACGCCTTATTTGAGGTAATCACACATAGGTATCCATATAATGAAGCCTTAAATTTTTCGATATGATGGAGGCAGCAATGAATTTTGGTTGGAGGAGGATTATTAATGAAAACATAATAAAATTAAAAAATAATAAATTTTGAAATCGGGTTAATCCCGATTTTCTGCGTTTTATGGAAAGTAAACAAAAATAAAAAAAATTTACCAGTAAAGATTATTTTGAATCAATCATATTGTACGGTAAATAAATATAAAAATTAAATGGAGGTATTCAAATGAATGAATCAAATTAAAAACAAAAGATTTAGTTAACATCGGCATTTTTTCAGTGATTTATATGGCGTTATCCATGGCGGTAATGTTTATTCCTGTGTTTTCTCCGATACTTTGGTTATTATGGCCAGCAATGACAGGCATAATATGTAATTTTATTTACATGTTGTTGGTCTCTAAGGTGCCAAAACCAGGAACGGCTTTACTTTTGATAGCAATTACAGGGATTATATATTTTGCTATAGGGAGATGCACTTTTCAATTGTCATAACTTGCGTTATGCAGGGTTTTAGCAGAAATTACTAGAAAAATTTTGGGATATAAAAGTCAAAAAAGCGTAATAGTATCTTCAGGATTGATTTGCATTGGGTTGATTGGCTCACCATTGCCTATGTGGTTGTTCCAAGAATCTTATATGAAGTCTATTATAAAATGGGAATGAGTCCAGAATATGTAAATAAATTACAAACTTTAATTTCAATTCCAACACTTATCGGGATGATCATTACTGCATTTATTGGAGGAGTCATTGGTGCATATATAGGTAAAGCAATGTTCAAAAAACGTTTTGAGAAAGCTGGAATTATGTAAATGGAGGGTATTGTAAGAGGCATTATAAAGCTAAATCCACTAACTGAAATCATTTTTTTGATTTCAGTTAGTATTATTAGCTTTGCAAATAATAGCTTAAAATTAGATTTTTTTATTCTTTTAATTGTTGCTATTATAGCGTTATTTATGGGACTTGTTAAAATATCTTTAAAGGCATTATCTATGTTTGTATTATTACAGGGATTGAAATATTTTGTTTTGCCGATTCTACCAGATGTCATATCAGCACATTTTGGATTATTGGTGATTCATGCTCCTAAGTTAATACCGATTTTTTTAGTTGGTCAAATTCTTGTAAAAACTAATCCTATACGAAATATTATGTATGCCTTAAAAATGATGCATTTTCCAAAAAGCCTAATTATTTCTCTAGCAATAGGCATCAGATATTTTCCATCTTTAAGAGAAGAAAAATATTAATCTCAGATGCAATAAAATAAGAGGCGTGACTGGATTTAAAAAGATACAATTAGGACTAATATCATTAATAGTTACAGCTTCTAATACCGCAGATGAATTAGCTCAGGCTATTACAGTAAGAGGGATAGAAAATCCTGCAAGAAAGACTTTTATGGATGATGCAGGATTTAACATTTGGGATCTAATAATTATTCTATTATGCATTCTGATGTTCTTTAATTTAAAGTTCAAGTTATTTTTATAAGAGGTACGAAAATGATTAATAAAATGAAGCTTCATATTCCTATAAGAGAAGCTTAGAAGAACAGTTAAAGAAATTTCAATAAAGATTAATCAAGGAGAAGTTATCTTATTATGCGGAAAATCTGGTTCTGGGAAAACAACTATAACAAAATTAATCAATGGATTGATTCCTCATTTTTTAGAGGGAAATTTATTAGGAAATATTTTTATAAATGGGATAAACACAAAAAAAATGAAGATATATGAAATTTCTGAAAAAGTGGGAACAATTTTTCAAACCCCAAAACACAGTTTTTTAATTTAGATCAGATAGTGAACTAACATTGGATTAGAAAATTTAGGTGAAAACCTGATAAAATAAAAAGACAAGTTTTTAAAGTGGTACGTGATTTGGGAATTGAAAGATTAAAAAACAGAAATGTTTTTATGATGTCAGGTGGAGAAAAGCAATTACTTGCTATTGCATCTATTTATGCTACCAATCCAGATGTATATGTGTTTGATGAACCTTCTGCAAATATTGATGAGTATGGCATTGAAAGAAAAGAGAGATGCTTATAAATCTTAAAACTCAGGGCAAGACAATTATTATTTCTGAACATAGACTCTATTATTAATGGATTTAATTGATAGAGCTATTTATTTACAAGACGGAAAAATAAAATATGTTTTTCAAATGTGGAATTTTCTTCAATTAGTGATGACTCACGAAAGAAACTAGGACTTAGAACTTTTGTAAGAAAGAAAAATGATGATTTTGCAAATCCTGTCACATTTGTGAATCTGATGACTTTGTAGTTTCAAATTTAGAATATGAAAATAAGAAACAAAAAATTTTAGATAAGATAAATATTTCCGGAAACAAGGGAGATATTATTGCAATAACAGGTAAAAATGGTCAAGGAAAAACAACATTAATGAGAATTTTGTGTGGACTGTTGAAAGAAAACGAAGGAAAAATAAGCTATAAAGGAAGTCCCATAAAATATAAAAAACGAAGAAAACTTTGTTATATGGTTATGCAAGATGTAATTCATCAGTTTTTTTCGGAATCTGTAAGAGATGAATTTAGTTTATTTGATTCTAAAATAGATGAAAAGCAAATAGATAATATTCTAGAAAAATTAGATCTTAAAAAATTAGATAATCGTCATCCTATGTGCTTATCAGGAGGTCAAATGCAGAGACTTTCTGTAGCATTGGGGATGTTAATGAATAGAGAAATTATTATTTTGGACGAACCAACGAGTGGACTTGATTATACAAATATGCTCGAAATAAGCAAAGTCATTAAAGAATTTTCAAATAATAAAATTATATTTATTGTTACGCATGATAATGAATTGATTGATAGTACATGTAATAAATTATTGGAAATTTGCGATGGCAGAATAAAAAGATTTTATGAAAGAAGGTAAAAGATGGATATCTTAAAGGGACATAAAAGCAAGATTTTCGCAGCTGTATTCATTGCGATAATAGGAGTAGGATTTGGTGTAATACCTTATTTTTCTGTAGCAGCCATTATTAATAACTTGGTTGCAAAAAATGCAAATTTAAATAATTATTATCCATATATTTTTGCTGTATTTTTGGGATTTTTGGCAAGTATATTATTTCATGAAATATCTACTATTATTTCTCATAATCTTGCCTACAGGATTATTGAAGATAAAAGAAAGTTATTAGCTGACAAATTAAGTAAAATTTCTATGGGAGAAGTTGAAAGAAAAAGCAGCGGACAGTGGTCTCAATTTATGGTGGAAACACTTGATAAAATGGAAAAACCGATTGCTCATGTGATTCCAGAAGTTATTGCTAATATATTCATTCCTATAGTATTGATCATAACAATTTTTATAATGGACTGGAGAATAGGAATTGCAAATTTACTTACAATTCCATTAGGATTATTGTTCTCAATGTTAATGATGCGAGGTTATGAAGAAAAATCTAAAAGATACCAAGAAGCAGCTAAAGCTATGAATACGACAATGGTTGAATATGTAAATGGTATTAAAGTTATAAAAGCATTTAATAAATCAGCATCATCATTTGGGAAATTTAGAAAGACTGTTGAAGAGAATAAGAACGCAATGCTTGATTGGTATTTGAGTGTTTGTTTTTCAATGACAGCAACTATGGAAACTATCCCGTCAACTATGGTATTCGTTTTACCAGCTTCATTGTATTTCTTTATGAAGGGTAGTGTTGAAGTAGGAACTCTTATCACGTGTATATTGCTATCATATGCTTCATATAAACCATTAATAAAAGCTATGAGTCATATGGAAACAATAGCAAATATAAAAGTTGTATTTGAAGAAATAAAAAAAATAATGGAAATTCCTAACTTAAAAAGAGGAGAAGAAGTAAGAGATATAAAATCTTATGATGTAGAGTTTAAAGATGTTACATTTGCATATGAAGAGTCAAAGAATGTATTAAATAATATTTCGTTTAAAGCAAATGAAAATGAGTTAACTGCAATCGTTGGAAATTCAGGTAGTGGAAAGTCTACTATTACAAAACTAATCGCAGGATTTTGGAATGTTTCTAATGGAGAAATTTTAATTGGAAAAACAAATTTGAACGAATTGCCTTTAAAACAGAATATGGAGCTTGTTAGCTATGTATCGCAAGAAAACTTTCTTTTTAATAAAACAATATTAGAAAATTTAAAGATGGCGAAAGAAGATGCGAGTATGGATGAAATTAAAGAAGCTTGTGAAAAAGCGAGTTGCTATAATTTTATAAAGGGCCTACCAAATGGATATGAAACTATTGTAGGGAAGGGAGGAGCAAATCTTTCTGGAGGAGAAAAGCAAAGAATTGCAATAGCTAGGTGTTTTTTAAAGAATAGTCCTATTGTACTACTTGATGAAGCAACAGCATATTCTGATCCTGACAATGAATCAGTTATTCAACAGTCTATTGATAAGTTAATTAAAGATAAAACAGTGATTATGGTAGCTCACAGGTTATCTACAATTGTAAATGCAAATAAAATAATTGTGGTGGATAATGGAGAAGTAATTGAAGAAGGCACTCATAAACAATTACTAGAGTTAAATGGGAGATACAAAAAAATGTGGGATGTATATACAGAATCTAAAGAAATCGAGGTGATATAAAGTGAGAGAATTGATAAAAACTTTATATGAGGTGTCAGGGTCATATTCAAATAAAATAACAAAAATGCTTATTTTTGATGTATTTAAGGGAGTATTTGAAGGAGTTTCTTTAGGTGCAATTCTATTATGTTTGACCAAAATTTGTGAAAATATATTTACGAACCAAAGCATTTTAATGAAAGATGTGTATATTGTTTTTATTATTGCAGCTATAAGTTTGGTGGGGAAAATTATATTTGGATATCTGGCTGATAAAAACAAATATATTGCTTCGTACAATTTAGGAGCAGAAAATAGATTATATATTGGTGATCGTTTAAAAAATGTAAACATGGGATATTTCAGCACAAATTCTTTAGGGAATATAGCAGGAGCATTGTCAACTGTTATAGGTGAACTTGAAACAATAGGAGTTTTTATTATTGAGCAAATGCTTGTAGGTACAATACAGACACTAATTATGGTTATTTTCATACTACCTTATGATTTTGCAACAGCTATAATTATATTGTTGACTTTGATTGTTGGAACCTTAGTAAACTTATTCACACAAAAAAGCACAGATCAACTAACAGAGAGATTGTTAGGACTTAAATTGGATTTAAGTGAAAAAATGCTTGAGTATGTAAATGGGATAGGAATAACTAAAGCATTTGGAAAAGATAAAAATACAGTCAAGGAACTAAACGAAAGTATTACAAAAAGTCGCAAAGGCTTCCTTGCTGTAGAAAAAATTTTAGTTCCAACACAGTTTTTATTCTTGTTAGTATTTAAACTTGGTATTTGTGTGATAATTTTTAGTTCTATAATAAGATATTTATCAGGGGATATTGAAGTTACTAAAGCTATTATATTAATTGTTATGAGTTTTGTTGTTTTTTCTGGATTTGAATTAGCAGGAAGTATGCAGAGTATTAAGGGTGTTGCTGTACGAAATCTTAATACTGTTATAAATTTAAGAAATTTGCCTGTAATTGAAGAAGGTGAAATGACAGAAGTAGATAAAGCAGAAATATCAATGAACAATATTTCATTTTCTTATGGAAAAGAAAATCTTTTCAATAATCTAAGTATGCTTGTTCCAGATGGAAAAACTACTGCTCTTGTTGGATTTTCAGGAAGTGGTAAAACAACACTTTGCAATTTAATGGCGAGGTTTTGGGATGTAAATTCTGGCGAAGTAAAAGTTGGAAATCTAAATATTAAACAGTACAAGTATGATGAATTGCTTTCAAATTTTAGCTTTGTTTTTCAAGACGTGTATCTTTTTGATGATACCATAAAAAACAATATTAAGTTTGGTAATCCAAATGCAACAGATGAAGAAATGATAGATATTGCCAAAAAAGCTCAGTGCCATGATTTTATTATGAAATTGCCACAAGCTTATGAAACTGTTTTGCAAGAAGGGGGTTCAAATCTATCGGGTGGTGAGCGTCAACGAATTTCTATTGCAAGAGCCATGTTAAAACCGAGTAGGTTTGTAGTTCTTGATGAGGCAACTTCAAGCGTAGATCCAGAAAATGAAAAAGAATTATTGATTGCTTTGAAAAACTTATTAAAAGGCAAAACCGTTATTGTAATTGCACACAAGCTTTCTACTGTAAAAAATGCAGATCAGATAGTTGTTTTAAAAGATGGTGTTATAAAACAAGTAGGAACACATAGTGAACTTGCATCTAAACATGGAATATATAAGGATTTTATTGAAATCAGAAAACAATCTGAAAAGTGGAAGATTTAAATTTGAGTAATAGATCAATCTTAATTTTTGACGAACCTACAAGTGGTTTGGATTTTAAGAATATGAAAAAAGGAGGATGATTTTATGAAACAAGATATGAAAGAACAATTATTAAGCAAAAGACCTATAGACCTACTTTTTCAATTATCTATCCCTGCTGTAATAGGAATGATAGTAATAGGTCTTTATCCACTAATGGATGGAATTTTTGCAGGAAATATTATAGGACAAACTGCAATGACAGCTTGTGGTGTAGCTATGCCACTTACCTTTTTTAATAGTGGAGTATCTACACTTATTGGTGTAGGTTCAGCATCGGTTTTATCAAGAGCTATAGGAAAGGGCGACAAAAAAACAGTTGATAAAATTATGGGGAATTTAATATTTTGGGTTATTCTATTCTCATCAATTATTACAATAGGCGGAATTTTACTTGCACCACATTTTTTAGATATGGTTGGAGCAAGTGGAGAAATTAAAGAATATGGTATCAGATATTTACGAGTAATTTTTATTGGTTCTTTATTTGTAAACTTTACTCAATCAGCAAACATGGTTATGCGTGGAGAAGGATTAATGAAAAAAGCAATGCTCATTATGGGGCTAGGAGCTTTTTTAAACATAATTCTTGATCCCATTCTAATGAAATTAATGGGAAAATATGCAATTGAAGGGGCTGCACTTGCAACTATTACAGCACAATTTGTTCAAGCAATAATAACACTCCATTACTTCAAATATAAAAGTAAAGCAGTAAAAATAAATAAAATCAAACCTGATCAGGAAATAAAAAAAGAAATGTTTGGCGTAGGGTCATCTGCTATGATGATGCAAATTTTATTTATGATTCAACAAACAATGCTATATAAAATGTCATTTAAATATGGCGGAGATACAAATGCTATCTTGATGGCAGCAACACTTAGAATATATGCCTTTTCATTCATTCCACTTTGGGGAATGAGTCAAGGTTTACAACCTGTAGTTGGTACAAATTTTGGAGCGAAAAAATACGATAGAGTAAAAGAAGCTATGAAAGTATTTTCTATCGGAGGGTTAGTTCTTGCATCAATATTTTGGGTGCCAGCATTAGCATTTTCAAAGAATATTCTTTCTTTGTTTGGAGTAGAAGAAAGTATTATAACTCAAGGGATAGGGAACTTTAGACTATTTTATTCTATCTTTATCCTATATGGAGTAATGGTAATGACTATAACATTCTTCCAATCAATAGGAAACGCTAAAAAAGCTGGCATAATAGTCATGCTAAGGCAGTTATTTTTATTCATACCTGCCATGATTATTTTACCAATGATATTTGGAGTTAAAGCAGTATGGTTTGCAGAACCCCTTGTAGATTTAATTATGATAATAGTTGGTGTAGTAATGATGTTTGGGGAATTAAATAGGATGGATAAAATTAGTTTGAAAAATTCAAGTAATGAATAATAAGTGGGTTTATTTAAAAGAATGGAGGGAAATATGCAAATAAATATAATTAAAGTACATTTACCTTTTTTCTTTGGTTTACGCTATTTACAAGTTAGATAACTCAGTTAAAAAATTAAATACAATTACTATTAGAAAGAGTTTTTTTCATTCTAGAGGACTAACCATGCCCAAGAGCAGGAGTCCTCCTTTTTTTGTCTGAAAACATAAAGACAAAAAAGAATGGAGGAAACATAAATGACAAAAGAATATTACCTTTATGTCGGTGGGCAAAAAATCAAAGTAAGCGAGCAGATATACAAAGTCTACTGGCAAGAAAGAGAACATGAAAAATATTTAGAGCAGGTGGACAAGAAAAACCACTTGCTCTTTTTTTTCGTCCCTAAATCATGATGGGAATTTCGAAGATAATTTAGAGGATAAAAACGTTGATGTAGAAAAAGTTGTAGCTACACAAATGATGATTGAAGCACTAAAAAGTGCTTTGTCAAAGTTAAATAGGGATGAGCGGGAAATCATAGAAAGATTATATTTCAATGATGAAACACTTCGTGCAGTAGCGAAGACTCAAAATATCTCACATCCAACTTTAATTAAAAGACGAGATAAAATTTTAGAAAAACTAAAGAAATTTATAGAAGAACTATAAATTATGGTTACCAAAGAGGGCAAATTTTCCTTTATAAAGTGAAGGGGAATTTTGTCCTCTTTTATATAAAAAAAGAAATTAATAGAAATTTGAACCTTGACAACTGAATAGACCAAGACAGGACATTAACCATTTGTGGAGCTTTATAATTTCTTCGCCATAACTTTTCTGCTGATAAGGATTTCGGTTTAAATAAATACTCTAGTTTAAAAGAAGGATAAAAGAAAACGAGCGACAAAAAGAAATTATATATTCAACCTAGGAAATTGATGCATTGAAGCAAATGGGGATAATGATACTTCTACAGTTGTTGCCGGCTCATCTTGAAAAGGGGCGGTGGTGAAATTCCAATGTCGTGACCTACACGCCTGTTAATGTCAAAAAACTTAAAAATATTGAAGATAAGGAGAAGATATTATGTGTGATGAACATAATATAAATACAGAAATGAAAACAGATAAAAAAGATAAACAGATGATAAATCAAATTGATGGTTGGAATATAGAAGTTAAATTTAATGAAAATGGATTTAGCTTAGAAAATTTAGTAGAGGAATACATCAAAGAAAAATTTTCTGTCTATTAGGGGCTGACAGAAAATATAAGGAGCGTTATAATATTTTTGTGGAAGCCTAGCCTTGGTTCGATTTATTGTATGTAAATTGAATTAAAGGAGGCTTTTTTATGTTTAAAAACAATTTAGCAAAAGAAAATTTGGCAGTTATGTATTTAAGATTATCAAAAGAAGATGGCGAAAAAACAGAAAGTAACTCTATATCTAATCAAAGAGAAATTATAAACTCTTATGCAAGAAAAAATCAAATTACAATTGTCAAAGAGTATGTGGATGATGGGTATTCAGGTGCAAATTTTGATCGTCCCAATTTTAAAGAAATGATAAAGGCTGCCTATGATAGAAAGTTCAATACAATTATTGTAAAGGACTTATCAAGATTCGGAAGAGATTATATAGAAGCTGGAAAATATATTCAAAGAATATTTCCGGAAAACGGTATAAGATTTATATCAGTAAATGACAATTACGATAGTAAAAGTGCAGATATAAACGATACACACCTTATACTTCCTATAAAAAACTTCATCAATGACAGTTATTGCCGAGATATTTCCAATAAGGTAAAAAGCTCTCAAAAGATAAAAAGAGAAAAAGGAGACTTTATCAGTGCTTTTGCACCTTATGGATATAAAAAGTCTGAGGAGAATAAAAACAAGTTAGTGATTGATAAAGAGATATCAGATATTATCAAAAATATATTTGATATGAAACTCTTGGGATATTCCTCAAAGGCAATTGCAGATGAACTAAATCATTTAGGAGTTTTAACTCCAAGAAAATATAAAGAAAGTCAAGGATTTAAGTGTAATGGATTTCAAAATACAAAAGGTGGAACTTGGTCAGCAAAGACAGTAAATAGAATTATAGAAAATGAAGTATATATTGGAAATACTTTACAAGGAAAGAGTGTTACTTTAAGTTATAAAAATAAAAAGCAGATAGAAAAAGAGAAAGAAGAATGGATAAGAGTAGAAAATACCCATGAATCAATTATAAGTAAAGAAGTTTTTACTATTGCAAATACTATGTTAAAAAGAGATTTGAATAATTCTCGTGGAAAGGACAAAATTGATATTTTTACAGGAATGCTTTTTTGTAAAGAATGTGGAAGTTCTTTGATTAGAAGGACTGTAAAGTATAAAAAAAGAGAAGAGATATTCTATATCTGTTCAAAGTATAACAAGGAAAAATCTTGCACAAGACACAGCATAAAAGAAGAAACCTTGATAAAAGCAGTATCTAAAATAATGAAGTCCTACATTGAATTTAATGAAAATCTATATTCTAAAGTTCAGCGTATAGATATAAATAAAAATTTGAAAGACAATCAAATTCCTATACTAAAACGAGAAAAAGCAATGACAGAAGAACTCTTATCTTCCCTATACCTTGACCTGAAAGAAGATGTTATTAGTAAAGAAGAATATCAACTTTTTAGAAAAAACTATACAGAGAAACTGACTAAATTAGATGAAAGTATCGAGTATAGATTGAAAAAACAGGAATATACTAAGGAGAAGATTGACAAAAATAAGAGTTGGATCATCGACATTAACAAATATAAAAATTTATCGGAAATAGATAGATTGTCTGTTGTGATGCTCATTGATAAAATTTTTATTTCTGAAGATAAAACGATAGATGTTAGGTTTAATCATACCGAAGAATTGTCTTTACTTGAAGAAATGACAAAAATGGATAAGTCTGACATTAAATCTAACACCATAAAAAAGAAAAGTATCGATATAAGCAGGAAGTCAAAAACTATCCCCACTGTTATGAATAAAAGTCTTGTAAGTGCTGAAAGTGAGGTATGCTATGGCTAGAACAAAAAATAGGCATATATCACAATCAGAAACAGAAGTTGGAAAAGTGATTGAAAAAATATACATTGCCGGTATTTATGCTAGATTATCACAGGAAAGAAAGGAAGCTTACAGGGATAAAAGTAATTCACTTGAAATGCAGGAAGAACTTTGTATAAATGCTGCAAAAGAAAAAGATATAAAGATTTTAAGAGTATACAAGGACTATGAATATTCTGGAACAAATTTTAAAAGACCTGCATTTATTGAAATGATGGAAGATATCCGAACAGGTAGGATAAATTGTATCATAGTAAAAGATATGTCAAGGTTTGGTAGAGAGTATTTAGAAATCGCAAACTATATCGAAAAAGTATTTCCATTTTTGGGAGTTCGATTTATTTCCGTAAATGATAATTTGGATACTAAAGACGGTATAAAATCAGAACAGAGTTATGAAATAGCAGTAAAAAATATCTTCAATGATTTATACGCAAAAGATATTTCAAAGAAAATAAAAGCCTCCAAAGAAATAAAAATGAAACAAGGGTCTTTTATAGGAGCAATGGCTCCGTATGGCTATAAGGTTGATAAAATTGATGGAAAAAGAGTTCTGATGATGGACGAAAAGGCAGCAGATGTAGTAAGACTTATCTTTTATATGGCAAGTCAAGGTGAATCCAATATGCAAATAGCAAGAGAATTGACTAAAACATATACGACACCTGATGAATATAAAAGAACAGGTAAAATTTTTAAGGATAAAGAAGATACAAGACAATGGGATATTTCTTATATATCAAAAATGCTTTCTGATGAAGTATATATTGGGAATTTGATTCAAAGAGTTTACTCAAATAGACATGATCCAAGTAGGAAAAGTAAGTTTCGTGATAAAGAAGAGTGGATTATAACAGAGAACACCCACGAAGGTTTAATAGACAAAACTACATTTGAAAATATCAGAGAGATAAAGGAGAAAAAACAAAACTATCTACCTTACCATTCACTGAAAAACATAATAAAAGACGGAAAAGAAAATGTTGGAGTAAAAATTCAAAGAGATCATAAAAAAGAAGGAAAGTATGACGACCTCATACAATGCAGTGTTTGTGGTAGAAATTTGAAAAAACAATATGGACCACGAGGACTGAAATATCATGATGAGATTTGCTATTGCTATTATTGTAAAGGTGGAGACAGATTAAAATTAGAAAAATCTCATGTCAGAATATATGAAACAGACCTAGACAAAATTTTAGTAGATACCTTTAAAAGACTGTTTTCAAGCTTTTATAAAAAGGATAAAAGATTACGACTAAAAATATATTTAGAAAATATAAGTACTGAAAAGATAAATCAAGTTTCTCTAAAAACAGATGTAAATAATAAAAAGATTGCTTCTCTTAGGATCAATCTACAAGAACAATATGAAAACTATGTTAAAGGAGAGGTTCTTTTAAGTGATTTTAAAATAGAAAGTAAAAAAATAAATAATCAAATAAAAACCTTAAAAAATGAATTAAAAGTTTTTGCTGAAAGAATAAGAAATATAAAAAAGAAAAAAAGAGAAATTATAGAATTTATAGATGTACTATTTTGCTGCTTGGATGCTAAAAGCATAGAAGTTGATAAAGAATTGGTCGATACATTAATTAGTCATATAGAAATATCAGAGTATAAGCAGGTTACCATATATTTTAAGTTTAAACTTGATAAAGATGTGGGAAAGCAGTTGGAGGTAGAGCATGAATAAGATAGCTATATATTTAAGACTTTCTGAAGAAGATTATCACAAAGTGGATGAAAGTGAAAGTATAGCAAATCAAAGAGATTATATAAAAAGCTACATTGAAAATGAAACATCTTTAAAAAGTTGTGAAATAGAAGAATATGTAGATGATGGATATTCTGCTACTAATACAAATAGACCTTCCTTTTTAAGGCTTATTGAGGATATAAAGAGTGGTAAAGTGGGAACTATAATTGTAAAAGATATGTCTAGGTTTTCAAGAGATTATATTTTGCTTGGGGATTACTTAAGCAATATATTACCATTTCTAAAAATACGATTTATTGCTATTAATGACAACTATGATTCTTTAAAAGAACAAGGTAATGGCTTAGATACAGATACACAGTTTAAGACATTGTATTATGATTTATTCAGTAAGGAATTATCTGAAAAGGTAAGAGGTTCTATTAGGCAAATTAAATCGCAGGGGAAAAATATAAATTGGGCAGCACCTTTTGGATATATTAAAGATCCAAAAGATAAACATAGTATCATCATTGATGAAAAAACAGCTTTTATAGTTAAAGAAGCTTTTGATTTATTGCTAAAAGGATATTCGTGTATTCAAGTGGCTAATATATTTAATGAAAAAGGTTATATTACACGCTCTGAACGAAAAGAAGAACTGAAACTTTCTGATTATACTGGAAATTTAATTACCGGAAGTGAAGTAAAGAAAAGAGTTTGGACAAATGCAGCTATCTCACAGATTACAAGGAACGAACTATATACAGGAGATTATGTATATAATAAATTCAAAGAAACAAAAATAGGTGGAAGAAAAAGAATTTTACTTCCTGAAGAGGAGTGGAAAATACTTCCAAATACCCATAAAGCTATTATTTCCAGAGAAGTGTTTGATAAGGTTAAGAAAATAAAAGAAAAAAGAAGTTTTGGGGGATATACAGGAAATAAAAATCGTTCTATTTTTTCTGATAAGATTTTTTGTAAAGAATGTGGTAGACATATGAGTTTACGATGTGACAGTAGACAAAAGAAGAATTCTGATAAAATATACAAGTATAAGATTTATTATTGTAATTTATGTAAAGCTGAGAAAACACCAAACAATATCAAAGAGAAAGATATTATTGAACTTATAAAACCTAAATTAAAAGGTTTTAAGATTCAAAACACATTAAATAAAGAGAAAGTTATAGAACACAAGAATGTAAAAGAAGAGATTTTAAAGGAAATATCCATATTAAACAGCAATTTACAAATCATCTATGAAAACTATAAAAAGAAAAATATTTCGAAAGAGGAGTATCTAAAGGAAAAAACTTTTATCAAAGATAAAAAGATATTATTGGAGAGTAAGTTGGAAGAATTGAAGTCAGAGAAGATTGATTCAAGGAAAGAAATGGATATTACAGTCTTAGACGAAGAAAGTTTATTGAAGGCTTATTTAGACAATAAAATTGATAAGATAATTGTATCAAGAAGTGGAGAAATAGAAATTGTAGAAATATAGATGGATAGTATTAAAAGTAACTCATAATCTCGCCAACTTTAATTTTAATACGCCAAAATGTAAATAATGACGAGAAAATTTGCGGAAATAAATAGTACTGTTTACTATGAGTTGATAGGGTAAATATTTAGGAACAAACAAAAAAATGATATAATTATAGTTAAAATGAGATATTGTGAGGTGATTTTTGTGTCTAAAATAAATGTGGAAGGATCAGAAATTAGCATTATTGCCATAGATAATAGAGATTATATTTCTTTAACCGACATGGTTAGAAATGTTGAAAATGGTGTGGCACTGATAGAAAAATGGCTAAGGAATAAAAATACAATTGAATTTTTAGGAATATGGGAAGAAATGTATAATGCGAATTTTAATTCCACCGAATTCGAGGGAATTAAAAATGAAGCAGGTTTTAATCGTTTTATTTTATCGGTTAAACAATGGGTCAATAAGACGAATTCTATCGGAATTATTGCCAAAGCAGGAAGATATGGTGGAACATATGCACATAAAGACATAGCTTTTGAATTTGCGTCGTGGGTATCACCTTATTTTAAGCTCTATCTTATTAAAGAGTTTGAGCGCTTAAAAGAAGAAGAACAAAAACAATTAGGTTGGGATATCAAGAGGAATTTAGCTAAGATAAATTACAAAATTCATACAGATGCAATTAAGAATAATCTTGTCCCTGAAAAATTATCAAAGGAAAGAATAAACTATATCTATGCAAGTGAAGCAGATATATTAAATGTAGCTTTGTTTGGAATGACAGCAAAAGAATGGCGTGAAAGTAATCCGGAGTTAAAAGGAAATATGAGAGACTATGCTGATATATCACAATTAGTGTGTTTATCAAATCTTGAGAACTTAAATGCTGTTTTTATAAATGAGGGAATGGATGCAACTGAAAGGATAGAAAAATTAAATGCAATTGCTATTGAACAAATGAGGATTCTAACAGAAAGTGAACGTATAAAAAAGTTAAAATAAAAGTTTTGTATATAAATTAGGCGATAGAAATATCGTCTAATTTTATGTAACAATTGCTTGACATTGTAGGGCAAGACAACACTACTTAAGTGCATCTTGGACCTCTATAGGTATGATGGAGACATAAAAGTTTTTGGAGAAGAAATCCATAAGGAATCCTTTGAGAAAATTGGGGCAGTGATACCTGACTCCTTCTTCAACGATACTTTTAAGATCAAAGATGTTGTTGATATTTTAAAAGTTGCCTACAAAAATTTTGATGAAGATATGTTTTATGACTGCGCAGAAAAATTTAAGATGCCCAGGGACAAAAAGTTAAACGAACTCTCTACCGGTAACCTAATGAAGCTAAAAATTATTTCTGCCATTTGTCATGACCCAGACCTTTTGATCCTTGATGAGCCGACTTCTGGTCTCGACCCAGTTATTCGTGACGAGATTATAGGATTTTTGTTTGACTACATCAAGGATGGGGATAAGACAATTTTATTTTCGTCCCACATCTTGTCTGACATAGAAAAAATTGCCGACTATATAATTTATATCCACGAGGGAAGACTAATCTTATACGATGAAAAGGACTCTCTAATAGAAAAGTATGGAATTTTAAAAACTTCTGAGGAAAATTTAAAAAATTATGGAGACTTCATCTTAAAGACAAGAAAAAATAAATACTCAACAGAAGCCTTGATAAAAAATGTCCAAGTTTTTAAAGAATTTTATCCAAATGAAGTTGTGGACAGGGCAAATGTGGAGGACATAATGATATTCTTATCAAGAGGTGGACAATGAAAGCAGTATTAATAAATGAGTGGAAAATATTTAAGTATTATTTTTTAGCATCAATAGTAGGATTGGCATTAATACTCTTAATTTTTATTAATAATAGGGGAGGAGACAACAGACTTCTCAACTACTGCGTTGCCATTGTTTCTTATACATTAAGAGGTCAAATTGTCTTTGGAGATAAGTATAATGATATGGGTAATTTCTTAACAATACCAGTTTCTATTAATGACTATGCCCTTGGAAAAATCATGAGGAATATAATTGTTTATGTAATAACATCGACAGCATTTTTTTCTTTAGTAATTTTTAAAGAAAATATTACAATGGAAATTATAAAAAGATTTATATTTTATTTTTTAGCAATTGATTTTAGCTTAATGAGCATTTTCCATATATTTTTTTCAAAATATAAAAAATCTTATATTTTTATAATTTATACATTATTTGTTTTATTAGTTGGGATGCCATTGCTTAGATACACCAAGTATCTTTTGAATTACAAAATAATTTTTATAATTCTTTCCATAGCCTTACCAGTAATTTCAGTTTTTATGGATTATAAATTCTCATCAAAACTTTTAAAGGAGAATGAGATAATATGAAAGCAGTTTTATATAATGACTTTAAACTTGTAAAAAAGCTTGCCCTTCCACTTGTAATTGTTATTGGGGCAATTTTAGCTTTGAGTGTTGTGATTACAGGGGAAAAATCTGAACAATTTTTTTTGCAATGGGCCTTTATTATGGTCTTTAGTTTGAGGTCACAAGTTGTTTTTGGAGATAACTTCAAAGATTTTCAAAAGTTCATGACTATGCCAGCATCTATAAAAGATTATTCTCTTGCCAAGATTATAAAAAATCTAATAGTATTTATTATTACTAGTCTTGTATTTTTAATTGGGATGATTACCAGTTCTGATGGAGACAGACTTATTTTAAATATGTATGTCAACATCCTAATAGCCTTGGACTTTTTCGCCCTTAGCCTTAGTCACCTAATTTTTACAAAATACAAAAAAGGTTTAGTGTCATTACTATATGGTCTATTGATTGTTGGATTTGGTATAATTTTTGGCCTAATCTACATGACCAATTATGACATTTTAATTAACTACAGACCAATATTTATAGTAGGCTCAATAATAATTTGCATCTTGTCCTTTGGATTAGACTATAAATATTCTACAAAATACTTGAGAGAGGGGATAGGATGAAAATTCTTTTAAAAAATGATTTTAAAATTAGGAAAAAATTTATTATTGCTTATTTAATATTTATAATAATGATATTTTCCCTAAAGACTATTGGACTTATGTCAGAAGAATATAGGTTTTTCACAGACAAATCCTTCGTTCTAGTTTACCTATCAGCTATCCTAGTTCATTTCGTATTATATGTAATAAGTAGTGAAGGTATGATGATTGACAAGAGCAAACCATATTTTTTGTGTATGGGTGTATCGAGACGTGACATAATAAATGTAAAGTTCTTGAAGATTGCAATAATATTTATTATAGATGGGCTCTTAATGGCTTACATCTTACAAAATGTTAAATTGCGTGGGGAGGAATTTGAGTTTGGACTTTTTATTTCACTATTTATGATGGCCTATTACCTTATAAACATTCCCATCTATCTTTACTTTGGACAAAATAGTGGAGTGGGAACAATATTTACAAGCTCTCCTGCCTTGCTTCCATTTTTAGATAAACTTGGAAAGAATCCCTCAGGCTTTTTCCTGGGCATAATAAAAAAGACAAGTTCTCTTAAATTAACTTTATTCTTACTTGCCTTTGTAATGACAATTTATATAATCTCTCTAATAATAGGAGAGAGAAAAGATTATTAATAGAGAAAGACTTTTGAAGCCGCACTTCAAGAGTCTTTTTTTGATTTAAAAATTATTTTCACAGAAATAAATTCATCATCTTCCTGCCATTTATCTCACAATATGATAGAATTAAAAATGTATTTTAAATGAGGAGGAAAAAATGGAAACAAATTCAAGTTTTTTAGAAAAAACTTTTTCTCTCAATGAGAGGAAGACTAATGCCAAGACAGAATTTTTGGCAGGACTTACAACTTTTATGACAATGTCATATATACTTGTTGTAAATCCAAATATGTTATCTGAAACTGGAATGGACAAGGGTGGAGTTTTCACTGCGACCATAGTTGCTTCAATCATTGCAATGATCTTTATGGGATTTTTTGCAAACTTGCCCTTCGCACTTTCAGCAGGGATGGGACTTAATGCTTTCTTCACTTACACAGTTGTCCTAAGCATGGGTCACGACTGGTCCTACGCCCTAACGGCAGTATTCTTGGAAGGTATTGTATTTATAGTGATGAGCTTCTTCAATATTCGTGAAGCAATATTTACTTCAATACCAATGTCACTTAAGAATGCAGTATCAGTTGGTATTGGACTTTTTATTACCCTAGTGGGACTTATCTCAGCAGGAGTTATTGTTGATAACGATGCAACTCTTATTGCTCTTGGAGATATTGCATCAAGACCATCTCTTGTTTTTATAGTATCACTTATGGTGATGGCACTTTTAACAGCAAAAAATGTCAAGGGAGCACTTTTATATGGAATTATAACTGGAACTGTACTTGCCCTTATCTTGGGAGTTAGCCACTTACCTGGAGGAATGTTATTTTCACTTCCACCATCACTTGAGCCAGTTGCCTTTAAGCTTCACTGGGGAGACATCTTCACACTTGATATGTTCTCTGTAATGTTTACATTCTTATTCGTAGACTTATTTGACACAGTGGGAACTCTTACTGGAGTTGCAACTAAGGCAGACCTAATTGATGAAGATGGAAACCTACCAGGAGTTGGACGTGCACTTTTAGCTGATGCAGTTGGTACAGTTATTGGTGCCCTTTTAGGAACATCTACTGTTACAACTTTTGTTGAATCTGCATCAGGTGTTGCTGATGGAGGAAGAACTGGACTTACAACTTTATCTTGTGCCTTCTTCTTCTTTATATCATTATTTTTATTCCCGATTTTTTCAATTGTGCCAGCACAAGCGACATCAGCTGCCCTTGTAATGGTAGGACTTTTTATGATTAGTCCAATTAATCAAATAAAATTAGATGACTATACAGAATCAGTTCCAGCCTTTTTGACAATGGTGACAATGCCCTTTGCTTATTCAATTGCAGAAGGTATTTCTGTGGGAATGATCTCTTATGTAATCTTAAAAGTTACAACAGGACGTGGAAAAGAAGTTTCACCTGTTATGTATTTATTGGCCCTTATCTTTACACTAAGATACCTAAGACCAATTTTACCTTTATAAGAAATAAGAATTTTTTAGGACTTCAAAAATTATTTTGAGGTCCTATTTTTTTATGAGTTAACAGTGAGTTTATAAGTGGTAATTTTTTATGAGTTGATAATATTTTTGTAGGTGAGATTTTTTTATGAGTTTATAATAAATTCACGAGTAACAATTTTGTATAAACTTGTAATTATTTGTGAAGTCATAAATTTTTGTGAAGTGTTATTTTCTTGTAAGGTCAGAATTATTTATAAAGTCTCATTTATTGAATTGTTGGGGACCCTTTAGTATAATTGTAAGTATATTAAGGGGGCGTTTTTATGAAAAAAATGTTTTTATACATAGTAATGGCTCTTACTCTTTTTGTAAATGTTTTTGCTGCTGAAGACATCCAAGTTGTTCTAGAACAACCAGGTCTTTCACAGGCGAAGAGTGGAGACAGTCTAAAGTATAATTTAATTGTAAATTTGCCAAAAGACTACAAGGAGAAGTATTCATCTTTTTCTGTAACTCTTTTATTTGATAAGGCACTTGATGTAAAGGGAACAAAATTAATTGATGAGAAGGAAGTGGCTGGCAAGCTTGATATTAGGGAAACTTCCATTAAGGGAAAGGACCAAAACATTGTCACTATTAATGCCAATGACCTTTCTGTAATCAAGGGAGACAAGTTAAATCTAGAGATCAACACTAGGGTGAAAAGTGATGTTGGTTCAAGTTCCAACTTAAAAAACTCCTTTGTCCTTTCTTATGTTGACAGGGAAGGGGACACTAAAAGTGACCAAAAAAATCTTGAATCATCAACAAAAACTCAAAATGGTGTTTTGACTATCAAGGACGTTTACGATGGATCAAGTGAGATTGAAGGAACAACAGAAAAAAATGCTGATTTGAGACTTGCCATTGATAAGAAACTTGTGGCAACTACAAAGGCCGATGCCAAGGGAAACTTTATCTTTGAAGGCCTAGACCTAAAAGAAGGATCATACCTAAGGATAGCTGCGACTACTAAAGACAAGGAAGCCAGCCTGGACTATATGGTAAAGGCCAAGGTGGAATCCAAGAAGTCAGCAGAACTTGTAAATGAAAACAACGACGAGTTAGAAACTTACAGCACAATAAAAACTCTTGAGAAATTAACTGACTATGTGGACTTTGGAAAAAATCTTTCCACTGCCAAGGCAGGAATTCAAAATGAAAGAAGACTTCGTGCAGCAATTGCGTCAGCTGAATATATTGTTGTAAAGAGCGAAGTTTCAACTGATGAAATTAATAAGTCTCTTGAAGAACTTCAAAAGTCCATAGAGCTTGTTAGACTACCATACATGGCAGGTATATCTGAGGATAAATTCGCTCCTAATGAAAAAATAACTAGGGCAGAGGCTGCTTCAGTTTTAAAGAGATTAATTGACGACAAGGCCAAGTCCAATGGAGATACTAAGTTTAGTGACCTTAAAGAAGGCCAATGGTTCTATGACAATATTGTCTTCATAGAAAAAGAGGGCCTAATCTCAGGTTATGAAGATGGAACTTTTAGACCAAAGGAGCCAATGACTAGGGCACAATTTGCCAGCATGATGGCAAATTATTTAAAATTAAATGTGGGCAACAATCCAATTGACTTTAAAGACGTAAAAGAAAACTATTGGGCAAGTGATGCCATAAATACCCTATCAAGTCATGGAATTATGGTTGGAAAATCAAAAAATGAATTTAAGCCAAATGACAAGATAACAAGGGCAGAAGCTGCCACAATATTTAATAAAGTTTTAGATAGGAAGATCAACAAGTCTTTCTTGGATAAGTATTCAAAGAACCCATTTAAGGACCTAAAGAGGAACCACTGGGCTTATTATCAAGTTATAGAAATTACAGCAAAGTGAATAGAAAAATAAATAGAAAAGTAAATAGAAAGGAAGAAATAATGTCAGATATTAAATTAAGATTTGCACCATCACCAACAGGTTACCTTCACATTGGAGGTTTGAGAACAGCTCTTTACAACTACCTATTTGCAAAGAAAAATGGCGGCAAATTTGTTTTGAGAATAGAAGATACAGATAGGACAAGATATGTGGAAGGTGCCATAGAAAACCTAATTGAATCCCTTGAATGGGCAGGCATCTCTCATGACGAAGGTGTTGTTGTAAGGGATGGCAAGCTAACAGAAGTTGGCGATTGTGGACCTTACATCCAATCAGAAAGATTAGACATCTACAAAAAATATGTTGATCAACTAATTGAAGAAGGACACGCTTACTACTGTTTCTGCTCCAAGGAAAGATTAGACAATCTTAGAGAAGAACAAAGAATTAAGGGTAAGGTTCCAAAGTATGATGGACTTTGCCGTGGGATTCCTCTAGAAGAAGCTAAAAAGAGAGTTGCAGCAGGAGAAGATTATGTTGTAAGACTTAAACTTCCAAAGAACAAGGACATCACTTTTAACGATGCAGTTCGTGGAAAAGTTACAATAAACACTGATGAAATAGACGACCAAGTATTAATGAAGTCAGATGGTTTCCCAACTTATCACATGGCTGTAATTGTTGACGACCACCTAATGGGAATCACTCACATAGTTAGAGGAGAAGAATGGCTTCCTTCAACTCCAAAGCACGTTTACCTTTACGAATGTCTTGGCTGGGAAGCGCCAGAATTTGTTCACCTTCCAACAGTTTTAAATAAGGACAGAAAAAAACTTTCTAAGAGACAAGGAGATGTTTCTGTAGAAGACTTTAAGAAGAGGGGCTACCTTCCAGAAGGTATTGTAAATTATCTTGCACTTGTTGGCTGGTCTCCAGAAGATGGAGAAGAAATCATGTCACTAGACGAGTTAGTAGAAAAATTCTCCTTTGACAGGGTAGGAAAGTCTGGAGGAATCTTTGACACAGACAAGTTAAATTGGGTTAACTCTCACTACATGAAGTCCTATGACTTAGAAAAACTTTCAGAACTTGCTATCCCATTTGTAACTGAATCAGGCCTACTAAGCAAAGAAGAAATTAGGGATAACTTTGAATGGTACAAGATCTTAATAGACACAGTTAGAGAAGCTTGTGACAAGTTAGAAGATATTCCAGAACACATTAAGTTCCTATTTGGCGACATTGAAATCACAGAAGATGCCGCAAAAGAAGAGCTTGCACAAGAACACGTGCCAGGACTTCTTGATTCCTTTATAAAAATTGTAAAATCCCACGATGAAATTGATATGGAAACTGCCAAGGGACTTATGAAGGAAGTGCAAAAAGACTCTGGAGTAAAGGGCAAGAAACTTTACATGCCAGTTAGGGCTGCAATCTCTGGAAATGTTCACGGACCAGAAATGCAAAATATCCTTTACCTTTTAGGCAAGGACAAGCTTATTGAAAGAGCAGAAAAAATTAAAAATTCACTTTAATAAAAAGAATGGGACTAGTCATAGAGATTAGTCCTTTTTTTAGATTGAGACCAAAATCTTTTAAGAAAATAATTTTTTATTTTTTAAATTGTAGATAATTTTTAACTCAATAAACTAATAATATTATTATAAGTATTTTTTAGGTGGGGATATAGTTGACGAGAAATATAAAAAAATTTTTACAGGTAATCCTATGGCAGTATCCTAAAAGATCTAATATAATTTATAGGTTTTTAATTCATGCCTTTATAATATTTTTAAGCTTGTGTTGTGCTTATATTTTTATTGATAATATAAGTATTACTTTTATTAAAGTTTGTCTTATTATCTATACTTATCTTAATTTTTTATCTTATCTACCTAGTCTACTTATTGTTGGAAGTCTAGATGAGAAAAGTGGAAATTATTTATTTATTGCCTTTATATTATTTTCTTATATACTGGCCTTTGTCAGCCTATTTATTTTAATTTACTTAATAAAAAAGGACTTGGCTTAATTTAAAAATTAATAATATTGCTTTAATTAATAAGAATTTAGGCAAATAAAAAGAGGACTGAAAATAAAAACAGTCCTCTAATTTTTTATAAACTTGTTAAAAATTTGAAATTATTTTAAAATTCCAAATTCATAGTCTCTGTCCCTAAAGTACTTTATAACTTCTGATAGGGAATCAGCTGTTAGCTGTTTGTTTCTTGCGTCGTGGGCAAGGACAACGGCAATTTTTGTGTTCTTATTTTTATTTAAGCTCCTGTCAAGATATTCGATTTGACCTGCAGTCGTTGTTGGTCTAACAGATTTTTTCTCTGCATCGCCAACTAGGCAGTTCCAGTCAATCCAATTTATGTCTCTTGATTCTAAGAAAGAGTTTGATGCAGGAGTATTCTTCCAAGACATCTCGCCACCTGGATACCTAAAGACCTTGGAATGAAAGTCATCGCCTAAGATATTTTGAAGTCTTTCATTAGTCTTTTCTATTTCTCCATAGACTCTTTCTGGACTTACGACTCTTCCTGGATATAGGTAGTCGTAGTCGTGAGAGAAGGAGTGAGTTGCAATGGCATTGCCATTTGCAAGAATTTCTCTAACCCTATCTGCAGTCTTATCTCCAATTGATTTACCAACTAAGAAGAAGGTTGCACGAGCATTCTCTCTCTTTAAGGTGTCCAAAACTTGTGGAGTGATTTCATTGTTTGGTCCATCATCAAAGGTCAAGAATACAATTTTCTTTTCACCCTTGTAGTTTTGGTGGACAGTGTAGTCACGAATTTTTTTGGCATCATAGGCATACTTATCAACCCTTTTTAAGTGGTTGGATCCCTTGACAATAAACTCA
Organism: Peptoniphilus harei; assembly: GCF_016726485.1. Classification (GTDB taxonomy): domain Bacteria; phylum Bacillota; class Clostridia; order Tissierellales; family Peptoniphilaceae; genus Peptoniphilus_A; species Peptoniphilus_A harei. The sequence continues at coordinate 455,968 of NZ_CP068103.1, read as the reverse complement.
TCTTCCATTTTATTAAGCTTATCCAAGGCCACATTTGAAATGTATTCTTTTTCATAAAATATTGGTCTTGGTCTGTCCTTATAAATTTCATTTGTGTAGTACCACATAAGGGCAGGTGAAACTTCTTTGTTTTTTGAATTTTTAATACCAGAGAAAATTTTTGAGAAAATAAGTATAAGTATTAGTGCAAAAATCGAAATAGAAATAATTTGCCTAATTCTCTTTTTTCTTCTGGCCTTTTGTCGTCTTAATCTTTTTCTTCTTTCATAACTTGTTTGGGTCATAAAAAAACCTCCCATTGATAAATATACATCAGTGGGAGGTAAGAAGCAATTACAAAAGAATTACAATTACTTTATTGAGTTATAGATTAGGTATAGGATTTCTTCAAGGGTCATTTCCTTGTCTGGGTCTATGTCCCCATCAATATATCCAAAGCCTTTTGCGATAATATAATAAGATTCATAGTCGCCTAGGGATTTTTGATTTTTATATAAATCTTCCTTAAAGATTCCCTTGGCCTTAGTAAATCTTTCAAGATTATTTTTTGTCACGAGGGTCTTAACAACATCCTTTTCTAAAATATTTTTGTCTTTTAGCTTTTCTAGGTCTAGGCCAAAAGAATCCATGTAGGAAGAGTTCATTCCACTTGACCCATTTAAGAGCTTGACAAAGTCTTGGTAAGTTATTTTGTCAGAAAGATTTCTTCCAATTAAACCAATTTCCATATCTTTTAAGAAGAGGATGGCATCCTTATTCCTTGCCTTATCAAGGTCAGGATAGGATATTTGTTCCTTGAAGTTAATAATCTCTCCATTATAGTCTCTTAAGATTTCATCTTGGCCAATGACTGGGTCAAAGTCTTTGATGTTTCCGTAGAAAAGTTTAGGTCCCTTGTCAGTTATCACATACTTTAGACCAAAGTTTTTAGAGGATAAGAAAATCTTGTTGGCTTCTTCTTGGGTCAAGTTATTGTCACTAGCTTTTGAAAAATCTACTTTCGTAAAAGTTCTTTCATAAGATGAAATTTTTTTTATCTTGGTCTACAAAAATTTTAACACCTTCTTTTAGAACAGGGAGTTTATTTACATATCTTGGTATAGTAACAGAAGTTCCCATCTTAGATGAGTCTATAGAAACTTTATCTAAGTTAAGCTCAGACTTATCTCCATACTTTTCTAGGAAGTCTAGGGCAAGTTTTTTTGCGTCTTCTTCTTTTACTTTATTATTGTAAACTTTTCTGTCAGTCCAAAGGTCTAGGGAAACAAGATTTAAGTTCTTGGCATTAAGTGTGATATGACCATAATTTTTATCTTTTTCTAGATTAATATTGTAGTAATAATTTTCCTTGTCAGAGTTCAGGGAGATTGAAGTAACTTGGTAACCATCGCCAGCAATTTCATAGGCTCTTTTCTTGGCTTGGGACTTTTTCTTTAAGTCCTTTAGGTCTTCAATCTTTTTAACCTCCACATCAGTTAAACTTATAACGTCAGCAGCTTTATCCATCTCATAGGGCATAAATCCTAAATTATTATTTTTTACGAGCTTCCCATCTTCTGCATCTATATCAAAAATTTCTGAATGGTAGACCTTGGACACAGACTTGCCGCTATTAGAAATCTTGTAGGATAGCCTAAGTGGGAACTTTTCTGCAAATATTTTTTCCGCATCCTCTTGACTTAACTTGGCCTTGTCTGTAAAGTCCTTATCACTTAAGAAGGATGTGGCAGGTCCAAAGTCGGAGTTGATTCCCATATCTCTTATTTCCTTAGAAGTTAGGGAAATATTTACATAAAGTGAATATGATGCAAGAGGTATTCCCTTAACGAGTCTCTCATAAAATAAACTTAATTCTTTTCCATCATCTAGGAGAGAGAAATCCTTTAATTTATATTTTTTGTCAAAGTCTGGAATAAGTTTTGCCAGCTTTTCTTCTACAATTTTTTGTGCCTGGTCTTTTGAAATTTTTTCAGAATTTTTATTGTCATATTGATCCTTGCTCCACTTTGAATAAGAGTAGAAGTCGCCATCACTTGTGTAGGTAACTTGTAAATTTCCTAAATTTTCATCAGACCATTGGTAGGAGTCAAGACTTTTATTTTTTGCTTTTTTATTTAAATAATAAGTAGATACTTTTTCAGAATTTATTGGTTCCTTAATCAAATTAAAATCTTCATAGGCTTCTGTGATATTAAATACTTCTTTAATTTCTTCAACCTTTTCTTTTTCTTTCTTTGTTATGTCAACAGACACTGTCTCATCTGTTGGATTGTAGTTGGTCTTTTCAACTGAAGCCACAACTGGTCCAACGAGTAGGGCTAGAGATAGGGCATAAATTAATTTCTTTTTCATAATTATCTCCTTATTAAATCATTAAAGTATTTATGTAAAAAAAGAAGAGGCCTCTGCCTCTTCAAATTTAAGCTTTAGATTAAGCTTCCGCTTCTTCTTTCTTATCTTCATTAAGAGCAGCTACAAGCGTATTTGGATCTATACCGTGAACCATTGCTGCTTCTTCAAGAGTTTCCATTTGAGAAGATGGGCACATGATGCAACCCATTCCAAAACTCATTAGTGTACCAATTGATTCAGGTTTTTCTGAAAGAATTTGTCCGATTAACATATCTTTTTTAATTTCCATCTATTAACACCTCCCTAGTTTATATACCCAAAATTATTTATATTTAAAAGATGAGTACTTAACAAAATGATCTTTACTTTTTGCTCCCATGCTGATTTCAAATTCGTCTGTGGAGTCAAAGCCCTTTGATGTTAAAGTTTTTGCAACTTCAAATTCTTTTTCATAAGGGAAGACTTCAGACTTATCTCCTTGGTCAATTTTTATATAAGGAGTGTAAGTGAGTTTGCCGTTATACTTAGCAGAAGTTGGTAGAACTTCAACAATATTTTCTGACTTAACATAAGTTGACTCACTACTTAACTTACCTTCTTCAGCTGTTGCAAGTACTTCGTTTTTAATATTAGCAAGAAATTTGGAAATGTCAAGAAGAGGGTTCTTCAAGATGTCCAGTTCTTTTTCTTCGTAGTCAGTTGCATAGTCAACAATTTTTACATCTACTTGGTTATTTACAAGAGAACGACCAGGTATTGCCTTTGAATCAATTAAAACAGAATTATTTTTTTCGTCAAAGTCAACATCGAATCCAATTGTCTTTCCAAGTTGTCTCAATTGGAAATAATTGTAGCCGTCAATTGTGTAAACCTTAAAGGAATGTCTCACACCATCCACAAAAACCCTGTGGTTTGATTTTTTTACTTCGTTCTTACTGTCCTTTAGGGGAGCTAAATCTTCTTCAGTCTTCTTGTAGTCAGACTTGCTGTTAATCATAACAGCTTCTCTGTCGCTGTCGTAGGAAACATTAAACTCGGCATCAAGTCCATCAAGAAGAGCTGCAATGTCTCTTAACTTGAAGTAGTTGTTGTCTTCGATGTTGTAACCCTTAACGCCAGTGTCTTTTCCATCAACATAAACGCTTTGGCTAGAAACTTTTGCTCCAGCAAAAACATTTGTAATTAAAACAAGGGACGTAAGTCCAATAGAAATTATTTTTTTCATAACATGACCTCCTAGGTCTATTGTATTTTAAAAGATTGCCCTCGACAAGCCTAAATATTTACCCTATAATTTAATGAGGTGATTTTATGAGTAACTTACTTATGGGTTTTAATATTGTATCGCCCGTATTTATAGTTTTGCTACTGGGATACTTTGCAAAACAAAAAGGATACATAGACGACAACTTTGTAGACAGGGGAACCTGGCTTGTTTTTTATATGGCCCTGCCCTTTAAATTATTTTACGACATAAAGAATGCGAGGATTGAGTCCCTCCATCCAAAATATGTTGCCTACATATTATTAGGGATTATCTTTGTAATTTTTCTTGCTCTTGTAATTGGTAAATCTTTTAGGATTAAAGACAGGAAAAAATTATCTTCCTTTGTCCACTGTGCCTACAGGTCAAACTTTGTTTATGTTGGATTTCCAATTTTAGATATTATTTACAATGGAGCTCCATCAATGGAACACATGATAGTAATAATTGCTTTTGGACTAACTCTTTACAATATTTCTGCAATTGTCCTCTTGACCTACTATTCTGAGTCAGAAGACAAGTCAATTTCTATTTCCAATATACTTATAAAGATTATTAAGAACCCAATGATTGCTGGAGTAGTCTTTGGTGCGATTTTTAATTTTTTACACATTCCAGTCTATCAAGGAATAGACAAGGCAATAGAAATGGTGGCGAAGATTTCAACGCCAATGTCACTGATTTTAATTGGAGCCAGCCTCAACTTTGAGTCATCAAAGAGTGACTTCAAGCTTATGTTTACATCAGCTTTTATAAAAACAGTTTTAGCTCCATTAATCCTAGTACCTATTGGAGTTAAGCTTGGCTTTACTAATATGGAACTAGGCATTGCCTATGTATTTTGGGCAACTCCATGTGCAGCCAACTGTTTTATATTTACAAAGCAGATGAATTCTGATTATGAGTTTGCATCAAAGGTAATAACCTTAAGCTTTATTATGAGTATTATTACCTATCCTTTGGGAATATCCCTAATGAACTATTTTAATTTGTTGCACTAAGAATTTTTAAGTGCTATAATCAAGCTACAAAATATAAATAATACCTTATTGAGAGTGGTGGAGTGAATGGGCACTGTGAAACCCGGCAACCTAGTTGGTGCTAAATCCCACAGATTTTTATCTGGAAGATGAGGTTTAATGGTCCTCACTTTTGCGTGGGGATTTTTTTATGGATTAAAATTTAAAAGACTTTATAAATTTGACTAAATAAAAAGATTCATACATTAAATCAAGGTATTTAAAATGGAGGAAAGAATAAAATGAAAAAATGGCAATTTAGTTCAGAGTCCGTAACAGAAGGACATCCTGACAAAGTTTGCGACCAAATATCTGATGCCATCTTAGATAAGATTTTGGCAGAAGATAAAAATGCAAGAGTAGCCTGTGAAACTATGGCATCCACAGGCATGATAGTTATAACTGGAGAAATCTCAACAGAAACTTATGTAGATTTTGAAAAAACTGCAAGAGAAGTCCTAGAAGATATTGGATATAACAGGGCCAAATTTGGCTTTGATGGAAACACTTGTGCAGTCCTATCTGCAATCAAGGAACAATCCTCTGACATAGCAATGGGTGTTGACAGGTTTAAGGAAGAAGGAGTAGATGAACTTGACTCCTTTGGAGCAGGAGACCAAGGGATTATGTTTGGATTTGCCTGCAACGAAACAGAAGAGCTAATGCCACTTCCAATTTCTCTTGCCCACAAGTTATCAAGAAGATTAACTGAAGTGAGAAAAAATGGTACACTTGACTACCTAAGACCAGATGGCAAGACTCAAGTTACAGTTGAATATGAAGAAGATAAACCAGTAAGACTTAAAAATGTTGTAGTTTCATCTCAACATGCTCCAGAAATTTCTATGGAACAAATTAGGGAAGATATAATAAGAGAAGTTGTAGAAAAGGTTGTTCCAAAAGAATTTATAGACAAGGACACAGAATTTTTCATCAACCCAACTGGCAGATTTGTTATTGGTGGACCAATGGCCGATGCGGGACTTACTGGTAGAAAAATAATAGTTGATACCTACGGCGGCTTTGGAAGACACGGCGGTGGAGCTTTCTCAGGTAAAGATCCAACAAAGGTTGACAGATCAGGTGCCTACTATGCAAGATACATTGCAAAGAACCTAGTGGCAGCAGGACTAGCAGAAAAAGTTGAAATTGGACTTGCCTATGCAATTGGTATTGCAAGACCAACTTCAGTTTATGTAGAAACTTTTGGCACTGGCAAATTATCTGACGAAGAAATCGAAAAGATTATTATGGAAAACTTCGATATGAGACCAGCTGCAATAATTCGTGACCTTGACCTATTGAGACCAATTTACAGACAAACTGCATCCTATGGTCACTTTGGTAGAAATGACCTAGACCTTCCTTGGGAAAAGACTGATAGGGTAGAAGACCTAAAGAAATATCTCAAATAAGACTGCGTTAAAAATTAAATTTAGGGTAAGATAAGAATAGCGGTTAAAAAAGACTAACTTAGTATGCTATAATTAAAGAGTAAATTTATTTTTAGAGTCGAGAAGAGGATGGTTATGAAGAAAACTTTTAATTATTTTAGAGCAAACCCATGTGGAAATATAACAGGATTTGTTGTAGCTCCTGTATATCCAGGATATAGAAAAGCTTACACAGACTGTATCATGGAACAAATAGATAAGGATGTAGAGCAAGTTGGATTTATTTCTCCAGCATATGAAGGTGCACCACTTAGGATGGATATGATGGGTGGAGAGTTTTGTGCCAACGCAACAAGAGCTTACGGACTTTACTCTGCAAGCTTCTATGACACAGATGGACTTGTTGATATAGAAGTCTATGTAAGTGGTCACGAAGGAACTACTGATGTTATTGCAGATGTTAAAAATCAAAAGGCTTATGTAGCTTTAGATGCTCCTATTGGCAGAGAAAAGCTAACAATAGATGGCAAAGACTGTACTCTTATTAAGCTTCCTGGCATTAGCCATCTAGTTGTTGAGGAAGAAGAAGATAAAGAATTTGTAGATAAGGCTCTTGAGGTCCTTAAAAAAGACCACAAGGACGAAGCCTATGGAGTTCTTTTCTTTAACAAGGAAAAACTAGAAATGATTCCTTACGTTTATGTAGAAGGTTCTGAAACTTTATTTAGAGAAGGTTCTTGTGGATCAGGAACTATTGCAGTAGTAAACTATCTTGAAGATGACATTGCAAAGCTTGATGAAGATTATAAGATTTCTATTAAGAATCCAGCAGGAGAACTTGAAGTTTTTGTTTATGAATTTGAAGACGGCAAGAAATTCTGTGTAGGTGGCAAGGTTGAACTTTCTGAAGTGGAAAAGAAATCTATAGAGATTCCACAAGACGTTGCCCTAGCAGTTATAGCTGAGCACGATAAGATTGTGGAAGAACACAAGAAGAAAATGGCAGAAGAAGAAAGTGAAAAGTCAGTTGATGAAAGTGACTTAACTGATGAAGAACTTAAAATAATGAGAGAAAAATTTGGATTTGATTAATCCACAAGAGGAGGGGAAGACCCCTCTTTTTTTATGTAAACTTTTAACAAAAAACCAAAATTATTTTGAATTTGAAAATAAAAAGAAGTTTGAAATTAAGATGAAGTTAATAAAAATTTGAAAACAATTAAAAGTTTATGTGTATAATGTAAGAAGGTGATTAGAATGATAAATGTTGTTGGACTTGGGTCCACTTCTTCAAGAGACCTTACCCTTAAAGCAGTAAAAATTATGAAAAATGGAAATAAAAATTTTTTGAGGACTGACAGGCATGAAGCCCTTTCTTTTTTTGAAGAAAATAAAATAGAATATGAGTCATTTGACTACTTGTACAATGAGATGGAAAGCTTTGATGAAGTTTACAATAAAATTGTAGAAGTTTTATTAGAAGAAGCTAAGGATAAGGAGATAAATTATTTTGTTCCAGGAACTCCCTTAGTTGCAGAAAAAACTGTTAGGCTCCTAATAGATAAAAAGGCTGATATAAATATTGTAAATGGAATTTCTTTTATTGAACCAGTTCTTGCTGGAGTGGGAAGAGACGCCGTTGATGGACTCTTATTTTTAGACTCAGATGCAAAGAAGTTTGACTTCGACACAAGACGTGATACCCTAATAACACAAGTCTATAACAAGAGAATTGCATCAGACCTTTCCCTCCTTCTTCAAGAAGTTTACAAGGAAGATGACATGGCTTATGTAATAACAAACGCTGGACTTGACGATGAGATTGTAAGGAAGGTTGAAATTTATAAACTTCCAAGGATTGATGACTACAACCACCAATCTTGCATTTACATTCCAAGGACAAGTGGCAAAAATCTTCCCCTAATTATGGATAGGCTTGAAGATATTCTGGAAAGAGAAGATATTTATCTAGATGACGATAGTTTTGAAAAGATAAAAAAACTTTTAATTGAAAAGTCTGAGGACTTATCCATGGACTATGAAAATGAGACAGACATCCTAATTTTATCTATATTATTACTTTTATTAAAAGACAAGGAAGGTCTAGTGGATTTCCGTGAAATTTATGATGAAATATACAAAAAATTGGATAAAATAGCGATTTTTTTAAAATAAATGTAGAAAATAAACTTAACTTAGGTTATAATTGTAACAGTCTTAGGAAAAGAGCCCTTTTAGATCTTGGAATATTAAAGGTTGAGAGGGTCTTAAACTAGGAAAAAGATTAAAGAAAATTCTTCAAGGAGGATATAAAATGAACAAATCAGAATTAGTAGCAAGCATTGCTGAAAAATCAGGTCTTACTAAAAAAGACGCTGAACAAGCTTTAAACGGATTTATCTCTTCAGTTCAAGAAGCTCTTGCTGACGGAGAAAAAGTTCAATTAGTTGGATTTGGAACTTTCGAAGTTAGACAAAGAAAAGCTAGAGAAGGAAGAAACCCTAGAAATCCAGAAGAAGTTATTAAGATTCCTGCATCTAAAGCACCAGTTTTCAGATCAGGTAAAGCTCTTAAAGAAGCTGTTAATAAGTAAGAAAAAGAAGGACTTATGTTTCTTTAAACTAGTTGATAAAGTAGCATAAGAACAATTTTTAGTACAGAATAGTGTAAGAAGGTTTTAATTCCTATCTTGCACTATTTTTGTATAATGAAAAATTATAAAGATGATAGCTTTTTAGGACTTAAGTATATGTAATTAAAAGTTAATTTATTTTTTATTATATATTAGGTTACCAGGCTTGAGAAAAATATTTGCTCAATGATTTAAAATTAAGGATGATCAAATCAACTCTATAATAAAGGGATATTATAAGTCTAAAATATTTGATCTTCAAGTAAAGTTTATAACTACAGTAGACTGGAGTGGAAGAGGGTAAATTTTATGTTTAGATATTTTTTAACAGATAAGTATACAATTTTATACTTTACACTACAAATCTTGTACCTTATAACTATGTATAAAAGTTTCAAAGAAGGCTATAAAAAGACAGCGATAGCATTTATGGTTATCTTAATAATATTTAATTATATTTACTTATCAATACATTACGCAGTTAAGTGGTAAAATTAAAAGGATTTAGTAAAGATTAAACACTTGTATAAAACTAGATTTTCAAAAGTAAGGTAAAAGAAAGTTTTTTTTGAGCTTTACAATAGCCAATGCTGGAAAAGAGAAATTATTAATATATGGTTTAGAGAGATATCTTAGACCATATTTTTTTATGCCCAAATTTTGCCTTAGTATTGATATTTTCTTCTGTATTTGATATATTCTTACTTGGAGAGGATTATGAGATTAGATAAATTTTTAAAAAATTCAAGACTTATAAAAAGAAGAACTGTAGCTAAAGAAGCCTGCGAAAAGGGCCTTGTTGAAATCAACGACAAGGTTGCTAAGCCATCAGACTCTGTTAACATTGACGACATTATTTCATTACAACTTGGTGAAAGAAAGATTAGGGTCAAGGTTAAGGACATTTCTGATGTAAATTCTAAGAAGGATGCAGAAACTCTTTACGACAGGATAGATTAGATCGAGATTAATCCAATTGGAAATTAAGAGGGGTTACTTATGAAGTTAAAAAGAAGAAGATTTCCCTTGGCTCTTGCCCTTATTATCCTAGGGTCTGTGATTCTTGGATCAATAAAAATTGGCAAGTCGATTTCTCTTAGGAATCAAAAACTTGAGATTATCTCTGCCAACAATCAGGAAATTTCTAATTTAAAACTTGAAATAGATAATTTAAATTCTGAACTGGAAAATTCTTCCTCAACTGATTTTATTGAAAAAGTTGCGAGAGAAGATTTAGGTATGGTTAAACCAAGAGAAGTTATCTATGTTGATAAGAACAAGGATAAAGATAAGATTAATAATTCTGAAAAGGATATTTAAAATAAAATTTAGGAGGAAGTTATGGATTTATCGCCAGGCGATATTGTTGAAGGTGTAGTAACTAAGGTTGCCAAGTTTGGAGCCTTTGTTGATTTAGAAGATGGCAAAAGTGGTCTAGTACATATTTCTGAAATTGCAGATACTTTTGTAAAGGACATCAATAATCACATTGCTGAAGGTGACGAAGTTAAGGTTAAGGTCTTAAGCATTGATGAGAAGGGAAAGATTGCCCTATCTATAAAGGATGCAGTTGAAAAAAAGGAAGAACCTAAGGATGAAAAAGTCGATCAAAAGTTTGAAGACCTTTTGAGCAAATTCCTTAAGGAAAGCAATACTAAGCTTGACGAAGCCAGAGCAAGATACAATCAAAAGACGAAGAAGAAAAATTCTAGAAATTAGTAGTGGTGACTATCTTTTGATAGTTTGCCACTTTTTTTATTTTAATTATGGATAAGATATTTTATGAAAATTTAAAAAAATTAAATATTATAAAAAAGTCTGACAAGCTAAGTCTTGGCGTATCTGGAGGGGCAGACTCCATGTATCTTCTTTATAATCTAATGGATTTAAAGGATGACTGGGACCTTGATATTATTGTCTGCCACCTAAACCATGGGATAAGGGAGACTGCCAAAAGAGATGAGGACTTTGTAAAAAAAACTTGCCAAGATTTTGGACTTAAGTGTATTACTAAGACTGTGAACATGGATGAATTTGCAAGGAAAGAAAAAATTTCATCAGAAGAGGCTGGCAGGATTTTAAGGTATGAATTCTTTAGAGAAAACTCCAGAGGAAGAAAAATTTTAACAGCCCACAATGCCAATGATAGGGCAGAGACGGTCCTTTTTAATATTATGAGGGGGACAGGTCTAAAGGGTCTTGCTGGAATTTCTGAGGTCAATGAAGATGTCTTTAGGCCTCTTATAAATATTAGGAGGGAAGAAATAGAAGATTACCTCCACAAGAATAAGCTAGCTTATTTTGATGATGAGACAAACTTTGAAGAAATTTATACGAGAAATAAAATTAGGCTGGGACTTATTCCTGAACTTAAAAAATTTAATCCAGACATAATAAATTCTTTACTTAGACTTTCTGAGAATGCAGAAGAAGCTAGTGAATTTGTAGATGAGATCGTAAAGGAAAACTACGACAAGTGCCTGGGGCATAAGTTTTTAATTTCTTCTGAAATTATAAAGCTTAAAAAATTTATAGGTCAAGAGATAATAAAAAGATACCTAGAAGAGAATTTTTATAAAGAAAATATTTTAAACAGATCTAACATTCTTGCCATTTATGACTTGTGTCTTGGCCAGTCTGGAAGGCAGGTTGATCTTGGGAAGAATATTTATGCAAGAAGGTCCTACGACAAAGTCTATATTGAAAGACTTGAAGAGAAAAAAGAAAAAGCAAGTAAGGACTTAAAGCTTGGAATAAATTCAACAGATTTTGGAGAAATTTTTATAAGAAAAGATGGAGAAGAAAGTCATGCCAATTCCTTTATAAAAGTAATGGACTATGATAAAATAAGGGGTAGTCTTCACATAAGGAAGAGGGCCCCAGGAGATAGGTTTAAAGCTCTGGGGATGAAGAATAATAAAAAGCTAAAAGACTATTTTATTGATAGAAAAGTTGACAGACTTTTAAGAGATGAGATAGGCCTTGTGTGTGATGATGAAAAAATTATCTATGTGGTTGGGATGGATATCTCAGAAGATGTTAAAATTGATAAAAATACAAAGAACAAGCTCGTTTTGGAGGTTAAAAATGTCAGAAATTAAAGAGGTTCTTTATTCTGAAGAAGAAATCAAGGAAAAAGTTAAAGAACTTGGCGAGAGAATAAGAGAGGACTACAAGGACAAAAATTTATTACTTCTTGGAATCCTAAAGGGTTGCGTTCCCTTTATGGCAGATATTATGAGAAGTATTGATCTAGACCTTGAGTACGACTTTATGGATGTTTCCAGCTATCAAGGAACAAGGTCCATGGGTGAGGTTAGGATTCTAAAGGATATTTCAACTAATATTGTTGATAAGGATATTCTAATTGTTGAAGATATAATCGACACAGGTGTAACACTTTCTTATTTGACTAAACTTTTAAGATCAAGAGGAGCAAAGTCCGTTGAAATCGTGACTATGCTTTCTAAACCATCTAGGAGAAAGGTTGAGCTACCTGTTAAATATAATGGATATGAAATTGATGACCACTTTGTAATTGGTTATGGAATGGACTATAACGAGAGATTCAGAGGTCTTCCTTACATTGGAATATTAGATGAATCTGTCTATTCTAATAGTGAGGAGTGATATTATTGAATAAGAAATTTGGAGGAGCAGGATTTTATATTGTCCTAATCCTTGTCTTAATATTATCAATTAGATTTTTTGGACCACCAGCAAATGTTGTGGAAGAAAAATCTTTTACTGAATTTGTAACAGAACTTGATAAGGACAATGTAAAGTCCGTTAGCTTGCAAAATGGAATTGACTCCATTGCCAGCGTAAAATTAAAAAATGACGACACTTTTAGGACTGTGATTCCACAAGAAGCTTCAGATACTTTTTATAAGGACTACCTAAAGGAAAAGGCTGATGCAGGAACTATTGATGTAGTTTCAAGTCCAACTAAGCAAACTTCTTTCTTAGTTGAGTGGATTCCAACCCTACTTATGTTTGCCTTTATAGTTTTCTTCTGGTACAGAATGATGCAACAAGCTGGTGGCGGAGGAAAGATGAATTCCTTTGGCAAGAGCAAGGCCAAACTAATTAACAAGGAAGATGGAAAGAATCTTGTTAACTTTAAGGATGTTGCAGGTCTTGAGGAAGAAAAAGAGGAATTGGCAGAAATTGTTGATTTCTTAAAAAATCCTAAGAAGTTTATCAATATGGGGGCCAGAATCCCTAAGGGAGTCCTACTAGTAGGGCCTCCAGGAACTGGTAAGACTTATCTTTCAAAGGCTGTTGCTGGCGAAGCAGGAGTTCCTTTCTTTATAATGAGTGGATCAGACTTTGTTGAAATGTTTGTCGGTGTTGGTGCATCAAGGGTAAGAGATCTTTTTGAATCTGCAAAGAAAAATGCACCTTGTATTATTTTCATTGACGAGATTGACGCAGTGGGAAGAAAAAGAGGAGCAGGTCTTGGCGGTGGTCACGACGAGAGAGAACAAACTCTTAACCAACTTCTAGTTGAGATGGATGGTTTTGGAACTAACGAAGGTGTAATCGTTATGGCTGCAACAAACAGGGCAGACATACTTGACCCAGCTATCCTAAGACCAGGAAGATTTGACAGGACAGTTTATGTTGGCAAGCCAGACGTTCGTGCAAGAAAGGCAATCCTTGGAATTCACTCCAGGGGCAAGAAGCTTGCTGATGATGTAAACCTTGAAGTAATTGCAAAGAGAACTCCAGGTTTTACTCCAGCAGACCTTGAAAACTTAATGAACGAGTCAGCCCTACTTGCTGCAAGACGTGGCGAAACTGCAATATCTATGGAAGATATTGACGAAGCATCAATAAAGGTTCAAGCAGGTCCGGCAAAGAAGTCTCGTGTTGTTTCAGAAAAGGAAAGAAAGCTAACAGCAGTTCACGAATCTGGACATGCAATTGTATCAAGACTTCTTCCTGAAGAAGATCCTGTTCACATGATTACAATTATTCCTAGAGGAATGGCTGGTGGATTTACTGCCTACCTTCCTGAAGATGAAATATCTTTTATGACTAAGAAGAAGATGGAAGCTTCCATTGTGTCCCTTCTTGGTGGAAGAGTTGCCGAGTCCCTAGTCCTTGATGACATATCAACTGGTGCATCAAATGATATTGAAAGAGCTACAAAGATTGCTCGTGCCATGGTAACCCACTATGGAATGAGTGAAAAGCTCGGTACAATAAATTACGACTCATCAGAAAATGAAGTCTTCATAGGAAGAGACCTAGGTCGTTCAAGAGACTATTCTGAAAGAACTGCAGCGGAGATTGATGATGAAGTAACAAGAATTATCAACGAAGCTTACGCTAAGTGTAAAAAACTTTTAAGTGAAAACTTAGACAAGTTACTTGCCCTTTCCGATGCTCTTTTAGAAAAGGAAACAATCTATTCTAAGGACTTCGAAAAAATTTTCAACGGCGAAAAGCTTGATGAAGAATCCATTGATCTTGAAGACACAATAAATGAAGATGACTTGTCTGAAGAGGCAAAAGAGCTTATTCATAAAAAGGATAAGAAGGAAGCAGAAGACAATGAAGATTCAGAAGAAGATAAAAATAATTTATAAATTCAAAAATAAAAAAGCTCCGAGAGGGGCTTTTTATTTTGTAATTTTTTAGAGCTATTAGAAGATTGAAAATAAATTTTGTTTATTTTTTATGAGGCTGTAAGCCATTTAAAACTTATAGATGATATCAAATTTGAATGACCTTATCAGAGAACTGACTGGAAAAAGTAAGTGAATTCTTAACTTATTTAAGTTGTCGAGGATTTAGATTGAAATTTTAAAAGCTTAAATTTCAGTGAGAGTGTAAGGATTGATTGAAGGAGCAAAATTTTATTTTTGAATTTAGTTTTAAAGCTGTAATTACTTATCAAGGATTAAACTTATTAAGTTAATTGCTATTAATGTGGATCGAATTATAGAAGAAATAAGAATTAAAAAATAGACTACTAGCGAACAAATAAAAAGAAAGAGATAATTACAATAACCTATAAAATTAAAATCAAATTTTAGCATTAAACACATAAGGACTTATAAAAAAATATAGAGACCTTTAAATTTGAAAAAAATAAAAAAAATAAGACAATAAAAAAACTGGAGCTTAACTCCAGTTTTTTTAATCCTCATTATTAGCAATTGATTTAGAAGATTTTTTCTTCTTGCTACTTGAATTGTTGTTATTGTCTGATGACTTCTTGCTCTTTTTGTTGTCATTGTTGTTGTCGTTATTCTTAGTTACTTTTTTCTTCTTTGTATAGGACTTGTAGAAGCCATACTTGTTAGTGTAGTGTGGTTTAGTTCCCTCAGCAAAGATTTCTCTTCTACCACCAGAATACTTAGTGTAAATTCCTTCGGGTTCTTCAAATTCTTTTCTGTCAAGATCTTGATGAACTGACTTCATAATTTGCTTCCATAGGTAGGCTGATTGAGTTGATCCAAAGGCAAGTTTTTGGTTCTTGTCATTACCAATCCAAACTGAGCAAGTGTAGTAAGGAGTGTAACCAACAAACCAAACGTCCTTCTTGTCATTAGTTGTACCAGTCTTGCCGGCAACTTCTTGACCAGGGAAGGATGCATTTCTACCAGTACCACGTCTTACAACGTCCTTTAACATGTCTGTCAAGATATAGGCATTTTGTGGACTAGTAACTTCCTTTTCCTTAGGGTCAACTTGGTAGATAACTTCACCAGTGTTTGATTCGATTTTTGTTATTACATAAGGGTTGGCATACTTTCCTCCATTGGAAATTGCAGTGAAGGCGCCAGCCATTTCAAAGGGACTAATACCATAGCTCATGCCGCCAAGAGTAAGTGGGGCATAGTCCATGTCATTCCATGTTGGGTTGTCGTCCTTTTCAACTATTGTGGATATTCCAATTGATTTTAAAGTTTCCACCATTTTTTTTATTGATTCTTCGTCGTTGTAGGCCTTTGAGTAAGTTGAGTTTCTGTTGATTTTTGCATCCTTGTCAGCAGAAATATCTCTTGCAACTTGGTAGGCACCAACGTTTGATGATTGACGAAGTAGGTTTCTTATAGTTGTCCAACCTTGGTAGTAGTTACCAGCATTTCTAGGTGAGTGGCCAAATAATCTTTCTGGCATCTTTTGGTCTAGATAAACATCGCCTGCAGTGGCGCCGTTATTTAGGGCTGTAAGATAAACTGAAATAGGCTTAATTGATGAACCAGGTTGTCTTGGTACAAGTGCCCTATTTAAAAGTCTACCACCACTAACATTTCTACCACCAACAAGGGCCTTAACTTCGTGAGTTTTTTGGTCGATAATGACAGAGGCCACTTGTGGTTGAATAATTCCATTCTTATCAGTAAAGCCACCATAGTAGTATCTTGGGTTAGAAACAACTTCTTCAAGAGTCCTTTGCATATTTATATCCATTGGAGTATAAATCTTAAGACCTCCGTTAAAGAGTTTGTTTGTGGCTTCTTCTTGTGAGTAGCCTGATTTTGTCAAGATTTTTATGGCATTCTTTTGAACTACGTCTGTGTAGAAGGAAGAGATGCCGCTTTCCTTACGAGAGCCAATGTTGATTTCAATTTTTTCATTTAGGGCCCTGTCGTAGTCTTCTTGATTAATTAGTCCTTGGTTAAGCATTCTCTTTAGAACAAGTCTTTGTCTTTCTTGAGAAGTTTCATTAAAGACAGCCTTAACAGGAACTATCATGTCATTTTGAATTTGAATTAAATCAAAGTTATCGATTTGACCAAGTTCATTTAAGTTCTTGGCAATTCTTATTATTTCATCAGAGTTTGGCTCTGAGTTTTCGTTCTTTGGTAGAAGAACAATTTCAATGTTGCCCAAGTCGTCTGATTCATTTATCTCTTGAGTGTTGTAGGGAGTGTACTTTTCTGGAAGGTTTGTTACACCTGCTATAAGAGCACACTCAGCAAGGTCAAGTTCTGATACGTCTTTGTTAAAGAAAGTCTTGGCTGCAGCTTGGACACCAACAGTACCCTTAGAGAAGCCTGCAGAGTTTAAGTAAGCTTCGAGAATTTGTTCCTTGGAAAGATTTTGCTCTATCTGATAAGAATAGTAGACGTCGGTTATCTTTCTAACTACACTCTTTGAGAAAGAAGTGTATAAGTTTTTGGCAAGTTGCATTGTTATAGTTGACGCACCTTGTTCAAAAGACCTAGTCTTTATATCGTGAACTATGGCACCAACTACTCTCTTGTAGTCGACTCCATTGTGTTCGAAAAACCTTTCATCTTCTATTGCCACAATGGCATTTACCAAATCCTTTGGTATGTCCTCGTAGGGAACGAACTCACTAAATTGATCAGATATAAGTGATTCAATTAGCTTTCCGTCGCTTGAATAGATCCTAGAAGTTTCAGAGAGTTGTGATCTGTATTCTGATGGTTCTATTACAGGAGCTTTTTTAAAAATACCCAAGATAATTGAAGTGACAAGTGAGCCTAAAATTATAATTGCAGCCACAACAATTAAGAGTAGTATTTTTATTATGCTTGAAAGTTTTATCATTCCGCGAGGTTTATTGTTTCTATTATCTTTCATAATAACCTCCTATTTTGTTATTATATCAGAATCTTTGGCATATAACTATAAGTATAAATGAAAAAAACCTCGCCCTTAAGCGAGATTCTTTCTTAAATTATTCTATTAATTATGAACTAAATTATTTTATTGCCTTTAAAATTCTTGGAGCAATAATTGCAGCTACTACTGCCTTGGCTAAGTCAGGAATAATAAAAGGTATCATTCCAATAGCAAAGACCTTTGAGATGTCCATAGGATTACCCATAACCACATTTAAAATGTAGTACATATAAGGAAGTCCAATTGCATAGAAAATAACTTCTGCAATAACTAGGACCACCATAGTCTTTCCAAAGTTCTTTTCACCGTGAGCAAACTTAGATATAAATGCAGCTCCTATTATAAAGGCAATTAAAAATCCAAAGCTTGGTTTTAATACAGTTTGAAAACCACCTGTGAAGCCAGCAAAAATTGGGACACCAATTAGGCCAAGTAGGACGTAGATAAAAACTGTGAGTCCTGCATAAAAAGGTGTAAGTAAAAGACCTGTCATAAATACAAAAAAGTTTTGTAGTGTAAAAGGAACTGGTCCAATGGGAATAGAAATAAAAGCTCCCACTGCTATAAGTGCTACTAAAAGTGCTATTTTTGTTATGTCTTTTGTTTGTATTTTCATTTTTAACCTCCATGGATATATTACACAATGTTTACCTAAGTGTCAATAAGGTTAACCTAATTACTTTTTATAATGGAATTTATCAATTCAAAAATAATAATTAGTTGAAAGTCAAGTTTATAAAATATATAATAAATACAATTTGTTAAACAGAGGTGTAAAAATGTTATTAGTAATAGATGTAGGGAATACTTCCATAACTTGGGGAGTTTTTAAGGGTGGAGAGCTTGTAAATGACTTTAGGACTTCAACTGTAAAGACAAGGACATCTGACGAGTATGGGCTTATCTTTATAAACACTCTTCTCCATGCCAATATAGATCCACAGGATATTGAAGATGTAATTATTTCTTCAGTTGTGCCAAACCTTATGCACACGCTTCCTTCTATGATTATAAAGTACTTTAATAAGAGTCCAATGGTTGTTAGCACAGACCTTGACCTTGGTATTAATATTAAGTACGAAAACCCAAAACAAGTTGGTGCAGATAGGATTGTCAATGCTGTTGGAGCCCTAGAACTTTATGGTGAACAATCAATTATAGTTGATATTGGAACTGCCATGACTTTTTGTGTTGTAGATAAAGAAAAGAATTATCTTGGTGGACTTATTATGCCTGGAATAGGGATTTCGGCTGAAGCTCTCTTTATGATGACTTCAAAACTACCAAAGATAGAGATAATTGCGCCAGAAAAAGTTATACAAGCTGACACTGTTGGAGCAATGCAAGCAGGACTTTATTATGGATACACAGAAATGATTGATGGTATAGTTACAAAACTTCTCAAGGAATTAAACTGGAAGGAAGAAGAAACAAATATTATTTCAACTGGTGGGTTCTCCACAATGTTAACTAAAGATTCAAAATACAATTTTATTATTAACAAGTTCTTAACTCTTGAAGGACTAAAAATTATTTATGAAAAAAACAACAAAATTGAAGGAATAGATTGAGAGTGATTTTTTGCTAAAGATTTTAGCCCCCATGGCAGGCTACACAGACATAGCCTTTAGGGAAGTGGCAAGTGAAAAGGGTGCAGACATTACTGTAACTGAAATGGTGTCGGCCATGGCACTTGTATATGAAAATAAAAAAACTATAGACCTCTTGGACATATCTCCCAAGGAGAAAAAAGTTGCAGTCCAAATTTTTGGCAGCGACCCAGATGTTATGGGCCAGGCTGCAAAAATTTTAAATGACTACGATTTTTCTTATGTGGATATAAACATGGGTTGTCCTGCACCGAAGATTGTAAAAAATAATTCGGGCTCTCATCTCTTAAGTGATCCGTCACTTGTTTACGATATTGTTAAGTCTGTTGTAAAAAATTCCAACAAGCCTGTTACTGCAAAGGTCCGTAAGGGAATAGGCGGAGTTTCATCTATGAAAGCCATAAAAAATATTGAAGCTGCAGGTGCGACCTTTGTAACAGTTCATGGCAGAACGAGAGAAGAATACTACACAGGCAAGGCTGACTGGGACTTCATAAAAGAAGTTAAGGAAAATGTAAAAATTCCTGTAATAGGAAATGGTGATGTTGCTAGTCCAGAAGATGCCATAGAAAAAATAAATTATTCAAAGGTCGATGGTCTTGCAATAGGACGAGGGGCCATAGGAAACTCTTACATCTTTGATCAAATTGAAGAATTAATAAAAACTGGTGACTACTACAAGCCAAGTGACAAGGAAAAGCTACTATTAATGATTGATGAACTTGAAAGAAAAATTGCCTACAAGGGAGAGAAACTTGGCATACTTGAGATGAGAAAGGTCTATGCAGAATACTTCAAGGGCATGAAGGGGTCCAAGGAAGTTAGGAATAAATTAAATAGCCTAAAGGATAAGGACGAAATCCTAAATACAATTAATGAATATATAGAAAAAATTTAAATTTAAAACTCTGCGACCTTGCAGGGTTTATTTTTTTGTAAAAGTTGGCGAAAGTCTTCTTAATACTTAATCTTCTTGACATTTAGCCACCTTTAAATTATAATAGCCTAGATTAAAAGGTTTTGTGAAAGGCGGCTCACGCCTTATTTTTTATATAATTGAGGGAGAGAGAATTTTGGAAAAAGATATATTTTTTACACCGGAAGGTCTAGAAAAAATCGAAAATGAAATTGAGTATTTAAAAACAGTTAGAAGAAAAGAAGTTTCTGAAAGAATTAAGGTAGCTCTTGGCTATGGAGACCTTTCTGAAAACTCTGAATATGACGAAGCAAAAAACGAACAAGCACAAGTTGAAGAGAGAATCGCTAAACTTGAAATGATGGTTCGTAATGCTAAAATTATAGATGAAAAAGATTTAAATACAGACGTTGTTAACATTGGATCAAGTGTAAAAGTTAGAGAACTTGACACAATGGAAGAAGACGAGTACACAATTGTTGGTTCAGCAGAAGCAGACCCACTAGAAGGAAAAATTTCTAACGAATCACCAGTAGGCTCAAAACTTATTGGCAACCGTGTTGGCGATGTTGTTGAAGTTGAAGTTCCAGATGGAATTATTAAGTACGAAATTTGTGGAATAACTATTTAGGAGGCAGTTTGTGAAGAAAACAGAAGATGCAAATCTAAATGAAATGCTTTTGTTAAAGAGACAAAAGCTTGAAGAATTAAAAAATGAAGGCAAGGACCCCTTTGTCCATGAAACTTATGATGTAACTGCACACTCAGTTGGAATCAAGGAAGAATTCAACGAAGCAGACGAAAGAGAAGTTTCTATTGCTGGACGTATTATGAGCAAGAGACGTCACGGAAAAATTTGCTTCCTAGACCTTAGAGATTCAGAAGGAAGTATCCAAGTTTTTGCAAGAAAAGATGTCCTTGAAGAAAAATACGAAGACGTTAAGGGCATTGACATTGGAGATATTGTTGGAGTTAAGGGAATTGTATTCAAGACAGAAGCTGGTGAAATTACAGTTCGTGCAACTGATATAAGCCTACTTTCTAAATCACTACAAATCCTTCCAGAAAAATTCCACGGACTTAAGGACCCAGACCTAAGATACAGACAAAGATATGTTGACTTAATTGTAAATCCTGAAGTTAAGGATGTATTTATTAAGAGAAATAAAATCATCAAGAAGATTAGAGAATTCTTAGACAATAAGGACTTCCTAGAAGTTGAAACACCAATCCTTGGTACAGTAGCAGGTGGTGCAAACGCAAGACCTTTCTACACTCATCACAACACTCTTGATATTGATATGCAACTGAGAATTGCAAACGAACTTTTCCTAAAGAGACTAATTGTTGGTGGCTTTGACAAGGTTTATGAAATGGGCAAGATGTTTAGAAATGAAGGTATGGACACTAAGCATAATCCTGAATTTACAAACATTGAACTTTACCAAGCCTATGCTGACTACGAAGAAATGATGAGAATCACTGAAGATCTATTTGAATACGTAGCACTTGAAGTTCTTGGAACAGATACAATTAACTACCAAGGCACAGAAATTTGTCTAAAGGCACCTTGGAAGAGAATCACAATGATTGATGCAGTCAAAAAATATGCTGATGTTGACTTCAATGAAATTGATACAGATGAAAAGGCAAGAGAAGTTGCAAGAGAAAAGGGACTTGATGTAAATGACAATGATACTTGGGGCAAGCTTCTTTCAGAAATGTTTGAAGAATTCTGTGAAGAACACCTTGTTGAACCAACATTTGTAATTGGTCACCCAGTAGATGTATCCCCACTTGCAAAGAGAAACCCTGAGGACCCAAGACTTACACAAAGGTTTGAAGCCTTTATTAACACTTGGGAATTTGCCAATGCCTTCTCAGAGCTTAATGACCCAATAGATCAAAGAGAAAGATTTGAAGCTCAAGTTGCAGAAAAGGCAGCAGGAGATGACGAAGCTCATCCAATGGACTCAGACTTTATTAACGCAATTGAAGTTGGTCTTCCACCAACAGGTGGACTTGGAATTGGTGTAGACAGGATGATTGTCCTTCTTACTGATCAACCAAGCATTAGGGACGTACTTCTATTCCCAACAATGAAGCCAATAGGCTTAGAAAAGGCAGAAAATGGGGGTTTGTCAAAAGAAACTTACGAAACTTACGACAAACTTACGACAGAAGAAATTGACCTTTCAAAAGTGAAAGTTGAACCATTATTTGAAGATATGGTAGACTTTGAAACTTTCTCAAAATCTGATTTTAGAGTTGTAAAGGTTAAAAACTGCGAAGAAGTTCCTAAGTCAAAAAAACTTTTGAAATTTACATTAGATGATGGTTCTGAAAAAGAAAGAGTTATTTTATCTGGTATTAAGGAATATTACAGCGCAGAGAGCTTAATTGGAAAGACACTACTTGCAATTTGTAATCTTCCTCCTCGTAAGATGATGGGAATCGACTCAGAAGGTATGATTATATCTGCAATTTGTGAGTATGACGGTGAAGAAAAACTTAACTTAATAATGCTGGATGATAATATTCCAGCAGGATCAAAATTATATTAAAGGACACGCTAATTATGAAACTGGGGTTTGTTATGAATCCCAGTTTAATTTTTAGGAGTATGTATGAGATGGATAATTAGAATAATTTTATTACCGATAAGATTAGTGTTGAGTTTGCTCATAGCTTTTTTAACCTTCATATTAAGTTTGAGTACTGCGTTGTTAAGCGTAGTTTCTACTTTGATTTTTATAATTGGAATAGCTAGCATTTTTCAAGGAGACAAGCAAATTGTAATTGAAGCACTAATATTAGCATTTTTATTTAGTCCATTTGGATTACCTAAATTAGGTATATATGTTATTGGATTATTAGAATTATTAAACTATACAATAAAATCAATTTGAAGAAAAATAAATATAAGACAACCGTAGACGATAGAAAGCAATAATTCTGTCGTCTTTTTTTATTTTAAAGAGAGGAGGTAGGAATGAATTTTGATTATTTTTATAATAGGCAATCTGAGATGTATAACTTCATTAGGTTACCTATGGTATTAATGGAAGATGAGATTTTTGAGAGCATTTCTATTGAAGCTAAAGTTTTGTATTCATATATGCTTAATCGAATGGGTCTTTCATATAAAAATGGCTGGATAGATGAAGATGGAAAAGTCTTTATTTACTACACAATGGATGCTATTAAAGAGCAATTTAACTGTGCTAATGATAAAGCCTTAAAGATTATAAATGAGCTTGATATAAAATCAGGAATTGGATTGATAGAAAAGAAAAGACAAGGACTTGGAAAACCAAATAGGATATATGTTAAAGATTTTATGAGTGTTTTCTCCGATTCAAATAATAGAAATCCAGATTTCCGAAAAGCAGAAGTCCAGACTTCCGATAATCGGAATTCAAGAACTCCTAATAACAGACTTCAAGATTTCCGAAAATCGGAAGGTAACTATAACAATATTAGTAATAATGAGTTAAGAAAGAATGATTTTAGTAAGGGACAAAAGCCTTATGGAATATATAAAAACATATTTTTGACTGATGAAGAATACAAGGACTTAACAAATGAGTTAGGAAGTAGAATTAGTGACTACATTGATAGGTTGTCGTCATATATGAAAGCAAATAACAGAGTGTATCAAGATCACAAGGCAACGATAATCAATTGGTATCTTAATGATCAGGCAAAAAACATTAATGATAATACAACAAGGAAAATGAATTACGATATAGGAGAGAGTTTATGAAGAACTTAAAAGATTTTGTATTAAGAGAAAATGATATTGAAAGAAATGGACATATTTATTGTAAGGTATGTGATAAAAGAGTCGATGGAGAATTACTTGACCTTGGCTTTACAAAGTTTATTCCAAGAATTAAATGTGAATGTGAAATAAAAAGAGATAAGGAAAATGAAGAAAGAGAAAGACTAATGAAAATATCATCGCTAAAAAGAGATTGTTTCTCATCGCCACTCCAACACCAATATAATTTTGAGAGATTCTTAAATGAAAAAGGTCAAGCTTACAAGGTTGCTTACAATTATGCTAAAAGTTTTGAACAAATGAAGGAAGACAATGTTGGACTTTTATTTTATGGAGATGTTGGCAGTGGAAAGACTTATCTTGCTTGTTCTATTGCAAATGAATTAATTGAAAGAGAACAAGTTAAAGTTAAGATTATGAATTTATCTCAGGTTATAAATCAAATACAAAAATCAGCATTTAAGCTAGATTCAAATGAAATAATAAGTAACCTCTCTAATATTCCATTGTTAATCTTAGATGACCTTGGAATTGAAAGGGATACATCTTATGCAAGAGAACAAGTATATAACATTATAAACTCAAGATACTTAAAGGGTAGGCCGACAATTTTTACTACAAACTTATCATTGGAAATTATTCAAAATCCTAATATTGAACTTGAGTATCAGAGGATATATTCAAGAATACTTGAAATGACAATACCAGTTAAAGTTACGGGAGAAGATTTTAGAAGAAAAATTCATCAAGAGAAGTTAAGAAAATACAAAGAGTTACTTTTATATGGAGGTGGAATAGATGATTAATGAAGAAGTATCAAGGTCAAGTCTTAATCTTGAAGTAAGACTTGCAAAAGCAACAAGTAAAGCAATTCTTGATGCCTTAAAGAAAGTTCACAAGCAAATAGAAGAACAAGGAGGTTTGAAAAATGTAATAAAAAATAATGGAGAAGAAGTAAAACTAAAAGATATGGTTAAAAAGGGACAGTTAGAAGAAATTAATCTAAAGGATCCTGAGTTAAAAGAACTAAAGAAAATTTTAAATAAACACGGAGTGAAGTTTTCTGTTATGAAAGATAAGGAAACTGGAAACCACTCTGTGTTTTTTCAATCTAAGGATATAAAAGTAATGGAACATGCCTTTAAAAAAGCAGTTAAGGGTTCTGAAAGAAAGGCCGATAGAAAAGATTCAATAACGAAGACAATAAATAAGTTTAAAGATATGGCTAAGGACACCATCAGCAAAGATAAAGTTAAAAATAAACATAAGGAGCAAAGCTTATGATAAGTAATTTAAAAACATTTGAAAATAAGAATTTTGGAAAACTCACTGTTATAGAAAAAGACGGTGAGTTTTTCTTTATAGCAAATGAAGTAGCAACTATGTTAGGATATGTCAATCCGAGGAAAGCTATTTATGACCATGTAGATGAGGAAGATAAGGGTGTAACGAAATGGAACACCCCTGGAGGAATACAGAATATTTCAATAATTAATGAGTCAGGATTGTATTCACTTATCCTTTCATCAAAACTACCACAAGCAAAAATATTCAAAGCTTGGGTAACGAGAGAAGTCTTACCAAGTATTAGAAAGAATGGAGGATATATAGTAGGTCAAGAAAAGAAAACCAATGAAGAGTTACTTGCAGATGCAATTTTAGTAGCCAATAGAATTATTGCTGAAAGAGAAGAAGAGATTGACGAATTAAGACCAAAGGCAGACTATTATGACAAACTAGTAGATTATAACCTACTTACAAACTTTAGAAATACTGCCAAAGAGTTAGGAATACCACAAAACCAATTTATAAGTTTTCTAATGGATAAGGGATTAATTTACAGAGATAAGAAAAAGAAACTCTTACCTTATGCAGATAAGAACAAGGGATACTTTGAAGTGAAAGAATGGGTTGATCCACTAGGTACACTTGTAGGAATACAAACATTTATAACACCAAAGGGAAGACACTACCTACTAATTCTATTAGATAGTGAAGGTTTCTACGATGAATAAGGTATTAGAAGCCATTCTTTCTGATATTAAAAACTTAATTAAAATAGACAACCCAAAGAAATTTATATTATCAAACATTCTTTATCTATCATTCTTCTACATTGGAAATATCTTTTCTAAGCACATCAATTCTTATGTTGGAGGAGATATTGTTGATAGAATAATGGTGGGAATTTCTGACATAGGAACTTTATCTTATATACCAAGCCTTAAGCCAAGGGACTTATTAGTAGGTATTTCAGTTGCTGCCCTTGTTAAGTTAATTGTTTATAGTAAAGGTAAAAACAAAAAGAAATACAGGCAAGGTAAAGAGTATGGATCTGCAAGATGGGGAGAAAGTAAGGATATTGCTCCATATATTGACCCTAAGTTTGAAAATAATGTTCTTATAACTAATACTGAAAGACTTACAATGAACTCAAGACCTAAAAACCCTAAATACGCTAGAAATAAAAATGTATTAGTAATAGGTGGTTCTGGATCAGGTAAAACAAGATTTTATGTCAAGCCAAATCTAATGCAAATGCACTCTTCCTATGTAGTAACAGACCCTAAGGGGACACTTGTGTTAGAGTGTGGGAAAATGCTTTATGAAAATGGTTACGACATAAAGATTTTAAACACAATAAACTTCAAAAAGTCTATGAAATACAATCCCTTTGCATATTTGAGAAGTGAAAAAGATATTTTAAAGCTTGTCCAAACTATAATTGCAAATACTAAGGGAGATGGAGAAAAGGCAGGAGAAGATTTCTGGGTAAAGGCTGAAAAGTTATATTACACTGCTCTTATTGGGTATATTTATTATGAAGCACCTGAAGAAGAAAAGAACTTTAAGACACTTTTGGATATGATTGACGCAAGTGAGGTTAGAGAAGATGACGAAACCTATATGAACCCAATTGATAGGCTCTTTGAAGCTCTTGAAAAGAAAGACCCAAGTCATTTCGCAGTTAAGCAATACAAGAAATATAAGCTGGCAGCAGGAAAAACTGCCAAGTCAATTTTAATATCATGTGGAGCAAGACTTGCACCCTTTGATATAAGAGAGCTTAGAGAACTAATGAGCGAAGATGAACTAGAACTCGATAAAATTGGAGATAGGAAAACTGCCTTGTTTGTAATAATATCAGATACAGATGATACATTTAATTTTGTAGTTTCAATAATGTATTCTCAATTATTTAATCTACTTTGTGATAAGGCAGATGATGTGTATGGTGGAAGACTTCCAGTTCATGTTAGGTGTCTACTTGATGAGTTTGCAAATATAGGCTTAATTCCAAAATTTGAAAAACTAATAGCGACAATTCGTTCAAGAGAAATATCAGCAAGTATAATACTGCAAGCACAATCTCAATTAAAAGCAATCTATAAGGACCATGCAGATACAATAGTTGGTAACTGCGACTCTACACTCTTTTTAGGAGGAAAAGAAAAAACAACAGTAAAAGAGTTATCAGAAACCTTAGGAAAAGAAACCATAGACCTATATAACACATCAGAAACAAGATCCAATCAAAAATCTTTTGGTCTAAATTACCAAAAAACTGGCAAGGAACTAATGAGCCAAGATGAAATAACTGTAATGGATGGCGGTAAGTGTATATACCAGCTAAGAGGAGTAAGACCTTTTCTATCTGATAAATTTGATATTACAAAGCATAAGAATTACAAGTTGTTGGAAGATTATGATAAGAAGAACTTGTTTGATGTGGAAGAGTATTTAACAAATAGAGATAAAATAAAAATAAACAGGAACAGTTTGATTACAAGATTATGAATTAAGCCTAGGATAAAAATATTTTTGGTATAATATCTATATAAACCATGGAGGTAGGCATATGAGGTCTTATGAAAGTAAGGAAGAATTAAAAAATGAGATAAAGAAAACTTTTGGAAAATATATTTCAGAGTTTGATAATATCCCAGAAGAATTAAAAGATAAAAGAGTAGATCAAGTTGATAGGACACCAGCTGAAAATCTTGCCTATCAAGTAGGTTGGACAACTTTAGTTTTGAAATGGGAAGAAGATGAAAAAAAAGGAATTGAGGTTAAAACGCCATCTGACAAATTTAAGTGGAATCAACTTGGAGAATTGTATCAATGGTTTACAGATACCTATGCTCATAAATCGTTAAAGGAATTAAAAGAACAACTATCACAGAATATAGAAGATATTTACTCTTTGATAGATAATCTTACAGAGGAAGAATTATTTAAACCACATATGAGAAAATGGGCAGATGAAGCAACAAAAACTGCAACTTGGGAAGTATATAAATTTATCCATGTAAATACAGTAGCACCATTTGGAACATTTAGGACTAAGATTAGAAAATGGAAAAAACTTAATAATTTTGTGAATGTAATTAAATAATAAGGTTGGTGCTTTAATTGAATTATGAAAAATTTAAAAAAATAATAAATAGAAAAACCTCTATAATAGTATTAGATACAAATGTAATACTTGACTTAGCTCGATATTCATTATACAGTAGCAAAAACATATTAGAAATTTTCAAGGAGTGTAAGGATTTAATATGGATTCCGAATCAAGTGTATAAAGAATTTAATAAAAATAAATATAGCGTATTCGGACAATTGAAAAAAAAGTATCAAAATTTTGAAAAAGATTTACTAAGAGTAATTGAAAGGAGTCAAAAAAATTTAGAGAGTGTCTTGATTAAATCATCTAAATATAATTATTTTGGAAGAAAAAATTTGGAGAATGATTTAAATAACAAGTTAGTTGAATTAAAACGAATAATCAAATCTTATAAAAATAGTGTTGGTATTGAATATGATGAAATAACAACAGATTCTCCTGAAATAATTAAAGATATAGATAATCTTATTTCATATTTAGAAAAAAATAATAGGATAGGTAATAGGATAAGGTTTAGTGAACAATTAAAAATTATTAGAGAGGGTGAACTTAGGTATAAATATAAAATTCCGCCTGGATATGAGGACATTAATAAAGATGGAGTTGAAAAATTTGGAGATTTATTTGTTTGGAAAGAGATATTAGATTTACCAGTTGAAAAATCAGTAAAAGATATTATTTTTATTACGAATGATATAAAAGAAGACTGGTGGAGTAAGGATAGTCAAGATAATTTAGTAGTTCACGATAAATTATTAAGTGAATTTAAAGAAAAAAATCCAAATGTAAATATTGAATTTTTAACAACAGGAATGTTTCAGAATTTCGCTTCAAAAGTATATGATAGATATGATTTTAATGTTTATGTAGATTTAAATAGAAAAGATGTGTCATATGTAGAAAGAGTAAAACAAGATATTTCTAATGATATAGTTGACAGTATTTATAATAACAACTATTATTATCTAGAATCGTATGTTATTGGAAGTGAGGGTATTGAAGAATTAGATATAAATAATTGTGAATTCAATGAGATATTAGATACTTATGAAGAGTTTACAGACGAGATTGTTAGTATAACTTATGAGCTAGAATATTTAATAAATTTAAGTTGTGTATCCTTTGATTATTGGGGACGTGATGATGATACAAAAGAAGTCATACAATCACCACCAATAGAACAAGAATTTAGTGGAAGTGTCATAGTTAATGTCACAAGATTAATTAATAAAGATGATATCGAAGAAGATTCTTTTTATATTAATAATGATAAAGAATATACAGATATTGAAATAATTGAAATTCAGATAGATCAAGATTCTATAAACAAAAATGAAGAAGACTACGATGACTCTTATTTAGAAGAGGAGAATTACAATAATGATTATGCATTTATTTGCTCTAAATGTGGAAAGGGATTTAAGGATAGGCGAGAAGATGTAGGTGGTATTTGTCGAGATTGTTCATTTAATGATTAATAATATAGGATATTTTATTAAAGCAGTAATTATAAAGTTTACTGCTTTTTTTATACTCAAAATTAGGAGGTTAAGATGTTAAGGATAAGAGCTCCTACTTAGAACAATTTAATAAGGAATAATGTATAGCGATTGGAAATAAATAGATCCAGTCGCTTTTTTAATTGAAATTTATAGATTAAGGAGAAGAAATCAATGGATAGAGAAATGATAAATATTAATGCAAATTTAGTTAAGGAAGCTGAATTTTCAGAATTTGAAAAAGATGAAGAAAGTGTTCAAGTAGCTAATTTTGCTCTTGTAAAAAAATATGGAAAAGGCAAAGAATATACAAATTGTTCAGTATATGGAGAAAAGGTAGAAATTGCAAAAGAATTTGAAAAAGGAGATCTAATCCATGTCTTTGGATATTTCAAAGAAAACAAAAAAGGAGATAAGGTCTACAAGAATTTTATAGTTAAATCACTAAACAAAATAGAAAATAAGAAAGAAAACGAGGAGGAATAATATGGAATTTTTTACAGCTGGAGTTGGAGTTTTAAAGACACTTGTAACTGCAATTGGTGCAGGTTTAGGAGCATGGGGAGTTATTAACTTAATGGAAGGTTATGGTAATGATAACCCTGGTGCTAAATCTCAAGGTATTAAGCAGCTTATGGCTGGTGGGGGAATTGTACTAATCGGTATCAAATTAATTCCACTACTTGCAAATGCTTTAAATTAGGAGAAAGTCTATGTTTGGTATCTTTGACAAGCTAACTGAATTTTTTAAGGATATGCTACTCGGAGGTATCAAAGCAAATCTTGAGTCCATGTTCTTAGATATAAATGACAAGGTAGGAGTTATTGCAACTGATGTTGGGAAGACACCAATGGGTTGGAATGGAGAAGTATATAACTTTATAAAAAACATTAATGATAATGTAATTGTTCCAATAGCAGGTCTTATCATAACAGCAGTTTTATGTATTGAACTCATAAATATGGTTATGCAAAAGAATAATATGCATGATACAGATACTTTTGAGTTTTTCAAATACATTATAAAGATGTTTATAGCAGTCTACCTTGCAAGCCATGCCTTTGAATTTTCAATGGCAGTCTTTGATGTGGCACAAAATCTTGTAAACAAAGCGGCAGGGGTAATCACTACTTCTGCCACTGTTTCAGGAGATCAGATAGTTGCAATGGTTGATACATTAAAAGAAAAAGATGTTGGTGCATTAATAATGATATTAGTTGAAACAAGCCTTGTAAGGATTGCAATTCAATGTATATCTTTAACTATTACCTTAATAGTATATGGGCGTATGTTTGAAATATATGTCTACTCATCAGTATCATCCATACCATTTGCGACTATGGGAAATAAAGAATGGGGTCAGATTGGAACAAATTATATCAAGGGACTTTTTGCCTTGGGGCTACAAGGTTTGTTTTTGATGGTATGTTTAGGTATCTACACCGTTTTAATAAGGACGGTACAGATTACAGATATTCACAAAAGCTTGTTTAGTATATTAGGATATGCTCTACTACTTGGACTTATGATGTTTAAGAGTGGAACAGTTGCAAAAAGTATTATGAATACGCACTAGGAGGAATAAATGTTAAAAAAGAAAAATTGTGCTTTATTGGGATTTGGAATTTTATTGGGAGGAACTTATGAGATCTTAAAAGAGAAAAGAAGAAATGAAGAAATTAGAAACTTGAAGAGGAGAATAAATAGACTCGGAAGATGTCACAATGAATTTGTTATGTATCAAGGAGAATACAATGACAGAAATGAAGAAAAACAAGAAGAATTAGAAGAAAGAATTAGCTACCTAGAAGAAGAAACAACATCTAATTATGACCATATACTTGAACTTTCCAAAGAAGAAGTAAAGGGAGATTAAAATGGCGTATGTACCAATACCAAAAGATTTGGATAAGATTAAAACAAAGGTTGCCTTTAACTTAACCAAAAGACAACTTATAGGTTTTTCTGTGGCAGGAATAATTGGCATACCAACTTATATATTTATGAAGAAATATCTACCTAATGATGTTTCTATTATTGTAATGCTAATGGTAACCCTGCCAATCTTTTTTATAACCTTATATGAAAAAGACACCTTAACTTTTGAAAAATATTTTAAATTTTTCTATCTTCATAAATTTTATCAACCAGCTAAGAGAATAAGAAAGGAGGCATACCTTGAAGCAAAGAAAAAAGCAAATCAGCGACTTAAATCTAAGGGAAAAACAATTAAAAAAAGACCGAAAGGAAGTAAGAAGGCTAAAAACAAAGAAAGATCCAACAAATAGTCTTCGAAGTGTACTTTTAAAGAAAGAGAAAAAGAGATTTACTGTTGAGGATACAATTCCATATATAAGAATGTTACCAGAGGGCATTTGCCAGTTAGATGAAAAAAATTATTCAAAGACAATTTCATTTCAAGATATAAATTACCAGTTGGCATTGGAAGAAGATAGAGATTTAATCTTTAACCAATTTGCCAACTTTTTAAATTCTTTTGATCCAAGTGTCCACATTGAACTTTCATATGTAAATCAATTAGGAAGAAATAGAGACCTACAAGATGCAATTAAAATTGCTGATAAGGGAGACTTCTATGACGATGTAAGAAAAGAGTTTAGGGAGATGTTAAAGCTTCAACTTGCAAAGGGAAATAACGGACTTAAAAAGATGAAGTATATAACCTTTACCACAGAAGCTGATAACCTAGAGCAAGCAAGAGCAAAGTTAAATAGACTTGAAGTGGATATTTTATCTAACTTTAAATCTATGGGAGTAAGAGCAGAGAGCCTTGATGGCGAAGAAAGACTAAGACTCGTTCATGATATGTTAAATCCAGACAAAAACTTTGATTTTTCATATAAGGATTTGAAGAAGAAAGAGTCTACAAAGTCACATATAACTCCCAATATCTTTAATTTTGCACCAGCAAATAATTTTAAATTTGGGAAATTCATTGGAGCAGTAAGTCATTTTCAAATACTTGCAAGCGAGTTATCAGACAGAATGTTATCTGAGTTTTTAGATATTGATGACAATATTTATGTAGCTTTTCATATAGATGTAGTTGAACAAGCAGAAGCTATTAAACTCATTAAGAGAAAAAATACAGATCTAGATAGAATGAAAATTGAAGAACAAAAGAAAGCAGTTCGAGCAGGATATGATATGGATATTATCCCTTCAGATATAAATACTTTTGGGGCTGATGTTAAGTCCATGTTATCTGACTTACAGAATAGAGATGAAAGGCTCTTTGTAGTTACCATAGTAATGATGAATTTTTCTAGGACTAATCAAAAGTTAGAAAACACTATTGCTCAAATCTCATCAATTGCTAACAGACATAATTGTCAGGTAAAAAGATTATCTCACCAACAAGAGCAAGGACTTGTTTCTGTCCTACCTCTAGGAGTTAACCAAGTCGAAATAAAAAGATTTTTAACTTCATCATCAACGGCAGTTTTTATGCCTTTTACAACAGAAGAGCTATTTATTGATTCGGCAAATTCTTTGTACTATGGATTAAATGCCCTTAGCCAAAACTTGATTATGGCAGATAGGAAGAAACTAAAGAACCCTAACGGACTAATATTAGGAACACCAGGTTCTGGTAAATCTTTCTCGGCAAAAAGAGAGATGGCAAATGCAATTCTTGTCACAGATGATGATGTAATTATTTGTGATCCTGAAGGCGAGTATTCAAACCTTGTAAAACAATTTAATGGAGAAGTTATTAAAGTTTCGGCAAAATCAAAGGACTATCTAAATCCATTAGATATTAATATGAACTATGGAGATGGGGACGCACCTTTAAAGGATAAGGCGAACTTCATAATGTCTATGCTTGAACTTGTAGTAGGAGGATCTGGTCTTACTGCTGCAGAAAAATCTGTTATAGATAGGTGTTTACCAAAGATATACCAAAAATATTTTGAAGACCCCAAACCAGAAAATATGCCTATATTAGGAGATTTATACGATATGCTCCTATCCCAAGAAGAGGGAGTTGGCAGAAAACTAGCAACAGAAATGGAAATTTATGTTAAGGGAAGTCTTAATGTATTTAATAATAGGTCAAATGTTGATCTAAATAGGCAATTGCTCTGTTTTGATATAAAAGAGCTAGGAACACAACTTAAAAAAATAGGTATGCTTGTAATTCAAGACCAGGTTTGGAACAAGGTTTCCCTTAATAGAGGAAGCAAGTCTACAAGATACTATATAGATGAGTTCCACCTTTTATTAAAAGACCCACAAACTGCTT
Source organism: Peptoniphilus harei (assembly GCF_016726485.1). Lineage (GTDB taxonomy): Bacteria > Bacillota > Clostridia > Tissierellales > Peptoniphilaceae > Peptoniphilus_A > Peptoniphilus_A harei. The sequence goes on along the minus strand of NZ_CP068103.1, from coordinate 422,212 downwards.
CATATTCAGTAGAAATCTGGAAAAGATTTAGAAAATGGGGAGGTATTCCAACAGGTATAACTCAAAACGTAAAAGACCTTTTAACAAGTCAGGAAATTGAAAATATCTTTGACAATACAGACTTTGTTCTAATGTTAAATCAAGCATCTGGAGATAGAGATATTCTTGCTAAGAAATTAAAAATATCGCCTTATCAGTTAAACTATATTACTAATTCAAACGCAGGTGAGGGACTCTTATTCTTCGGAAATACCATTGTTCCATTTATAGACAAATTCCCTAAAGACACCATGCTATATAAGCTAATGACAACAAAACCAGAAGAAGCTAAGTAGGTGTGATATGGATAAAAAACTAAAAAAAGATTTTAAAAAGAAAATTATACGAAATAGGGACGCTCCTGAAAAAAACATGGATAGTAAACTTGTTCATTCAGATGATTATACCAATAAGATTATTAAGACTAAGGATAGGTTCGGAGATAAAATTTCAGAAAAAGAATCTAAACTTATTCACGAGAATGTATTAGCAAAAGATCAAAAACAAGATAAACTAAAAGATTTTCAGAAGGCTAAAAACAAGGAAAGAATTAGAAAAGAAGTTTTAGATAATAAGGATAAGGCTGGAGAAACAAAACAAGCTAATCTTGAAATAAGGACAGATGAAAGCTTTAAACTTGATGAAGACTTAGATGTGACTTCAAAAAAGTAAATTTTGATAGTGAAAATAGTAGAAATATTAATCCTGATAAACTAACAACAGATGATATTTCAGCGAACTCTGAAGTAATAAGCAATAAGAAGCCATCAAGTAAAAGACAAGTTCTCAAAAATTACGAGAATAAACTTATCCATAGTAAGGATAAATTCCAAGACAAAATCAACGAGAGAGAGTCTAAGAGAATCCACACAAGCGAAGATAAACCTATCGAAGCAAGGAAAAGCAAGAGAGTATATAAAAAAGATAAGCTTGTTAAAGATGAAGTAAGCAATAATGAGAGTAATGCTAATATCGATAAAAAGCAAAAGCAGAAACTTTATCAAGAAAAGAATTTTAGAGATAAGGAAAAAATTTCTAAAGAGATAGATAAAGAAAATAAGCTAAACGAAGTTGATGCAGATAAAACTTTTGATAATTCGAAGGTTAAAGAAAATAATCAAGAATTTATAAAAGATGAAAAGGAAACAAGCCTTAAACCTTCAGAACAAAAGAAAGTTAATAAAAAGAAGACCTACTACAAGAGAAAAAATTATGAAAGTGATAAATTCACCCGAAAGAAAATTGATGACTTAAAAAATGAATCTAAGAAAGTTACAACGAAAGATTCTAAGAAAGCACAAGATGTTAAAGACTTTATCTCAGATAAAAAGATTGGAGAGCTTGAAAAGTCTAAAAGTAAGCTAAAGGATAATATCTTAAAGAATAAAACTAAAGGAAGTCTATCTTCTGGGGTTTTATTATCTGGAGCTAAGTCATCAGAGTTAGTGAGAGATTATCTAAGTTCAGGGTCTGATAATACTGGTGTAGAATCTGGAGAAAAGGCCGCTAATGTAAGCTCTAAACTCCAGCATGGAATAAGGAAGTATAAGTTAGACAAAAAGAAAAAGTCCTTAAAAAAGCTATCTAAACTAGATAAGAAAATAAGAAAGAGAAAAAGCAAGTTGGAGTTTAAAAGTGGCTTGGAAGATTTAAAAAAGTCAGACGCCTATATAAAGAAAAATAGATTTAAGAAGTTTTACCAGAGAAAGCAAATGAAGAGCATGATAGCTAAAAAACACGAAACAAGACTTGTAGATAGGGTTAAAAAAGCTATTTTAAGTTTAGGTAAGGCTTCTAAAGAGCTAATCGTAAGAAAAAGTAAAATGGTTCTATTTCTAGTAATAGGACTAGGTCTTATGCTATCAATCATGATTTGTGGTGGAAGTGTTGGTATGAGCGGGTTAAGTAACTCTGTAAACTCAGTAATGACAACAACATACTTATCACAAGATACAGTTCTAAGTGAAGTTAATCAAGAATTTTCATCAATGGAATATGATCTACAATCACAAATAGAAAGTGTAAAAACAAGTCATCCTGGATATGACGAATATATCATAAATAAAGAAGGAGAAATTGGTCATAATACCCATGAACTTTTATCCTATATAACTTCAAGATGTGGAGAAGTAAAATCAGCAACTGAAGTAAAAGGAATTTTAAAAGAGCTTTTTGACAAGATGTATAAGCTTGATTTTAAGGAAGAAATTGAAATTAGAACAAGAACAGTAGCAAGAACTAGATATGATAGTCGTGGCAATCCTTATACTAGCTATGAAAAAGAAGAGTACGAATATAAAAAGTTAATTGTAACTTTAAAGAAAAAAGAAATGGATGAAGTTGTTAGGGAAATATTTAAAGATTATCCAGATAATGTAGTTCATTATGAAGCTCTTCTTGAAGCTAAGGGGAATATGGGAGATGTTTTTGGATCAGGTAATGGGGACTTAGGAGAAATAGTAGATAATCCAAACTTTGGAAATCCTGGTCTTGCTTTTGATTCAGCCACTGCAAAGGCTCTTTTTAATGAAGCAGAAAAACATATAGGCAAAAGATATGTGTTTGGAGCAAGTGGACCATCTAACTTTGACTGTTCAGGTTTTGTATGTTGGTCATTTACAAAGTCTGGTGTAAAGAGTATGCCAAGAACAACTGCATGGAGAATATACAAAGACTATTGTAATCCAGTAAGTCCAAGTGAAGCTCAACCTGGAGATATTATATTTTTCCATTCAACATATAACAGTGGAACACCAATATCTCACGTAGGAATATACGCAGGTAACGGAATGATGATTCACGCAGGAGATCCAATTCAATACACATCAATAAATTCAAAATATTGGAAATCACACTTTTATGGTTTTGGAAGACCAAGATAGAAGGGAGATATTATGTGAACAGAAAACTTATAAGTATCAGGAACAAAAAGAAAAAAATAGAAGATAAATTGAAAGATTTAAATGCAAAATACAAGGAAATTTGCGATGAAGAAATACAAGTTGAAAATGAAGAAATAATTGTAACTCTTAGGAGGAACAATATTAGTTTGGAAGAATTAATGGAGAAAATTAATGATAGAAAAAGAGAAGAAAAATTAAAAGAAAAGGAGAACATTCATAATGAAGAAATTTAATACGAACAGACTAAGAGCCTTTTTTATGGCTCTTTTATTAGTTTTAACATCAACCTCAACTACTAATGTACTAGCTAAAGCTGATGATACAGATGGTAGTAAAAAAGTGATAGAAAGTTCTATAAGTAAAATTAGTGATTTAGAAAATCAGATCAAAGACTTAAATGATAAGAAACAAGAAGACCAATCAAAGATAGATGAATTAAAGGAAAAGTTAGAATCTTGCAAAGATAATGGAGAGAATCTGAAACAAGAAAAGGCTAAATTAGAAGAAAAGATTAGAGATAAAGATAATAAGATTGTTCAATTGAATAAAGAAATTGAGAATCTTAGAAACTCCAATAATGATGAACTAATAGCAGAAATTACTCAACTTAAAGATGAATTAAAAAGATTACAAGATGAAAATGCAAAACTAAAAGAAGATTATTCATCTACAAAATGGGAGTTAGAAGCTGAGAAAGAAAAGACCGATAAAAACGAAAATAAAGTCAAAGAAATGCAAGAAAAGCTCGAGTCTTTAGAAGAGGAACTTTCAAAGAAGACTAAAGAAATTGAGGATAAAAATAATAGAATTAAGGACTTAGAAAAAGTTCTTGAAGAAAAAGATACTAAGATAAAAGAATTAGAGAATAAAAAGAAAGAGACAGAAAATTCTAAGTCAGAATGCTTTAAGAAAATTGAAGAGCTTCAAAAGGCTATTGATAGTTTAAAAGAATCTTCTGAAAATACTAAAAAAGAATTAGAAGAAAAAATTAAAGAACTAGAAGAAAAACAAAAAGCTTCTGAAGAAGAAATTAAAAAGCTAAAAGAAGAATTAGATAAGAAAATTGAAGAAGCAAAGAAGTTAATCGAGGAAGCAAATAAAAAAGCGAAAGAAGAACTTGAAAAACAAGTTAAAGATGAAAAAGACAAAAATCTAAACCAAGACTTATCTAAGAAATTAGATGAACTTCTAAAACTCCAAAAAGAAAACAAAGATAAGAAAGAAGATAATAAATCTCAAGATAAAAAGTGGGACGAAATTTTGAAAGCTGATGATAAGAATATCCTAAATCAATTTGATCTTAACAAGATGAAAAAGCAAGAAGAAAAACAGGACAAAAAACAAGTTAAAGATGAAAAAGAATTTGCAGTTTTCCAAGTAGACAAAAACTTTTATAACATTATCAACAAAGATGGTAAGACAACAGTATATATGGATGTAAAAACTTATGTAGACCAAGGAAGAACTATGATTCCAGTAAGATATATTGCTTATACTCTAGGTTTTAATGTTGAGTATGACAACTCTACTCGTGAAGCTATTTTCTCAAATAAAGAGAATAATATCCTAGCAAAAAAGACATTAAGACTAAATATTGATACTGGTGTTATGAAAGATTCAGATGGAAAGGTCTACAATTCAGATGTTAAGCCAGTGATTATAAATGGAAGAATTCATGCTTCAATTTCAAATATTGCTAAAGCTTTTGGAGCAAGTCATGGAGATATTAAAGATGGCAAAAACCAAACAATAGAATGGGACAATGCTAGAAAAGCAGTCTATGTATTTAAAAATGTAAAATAAGAAAGGATAGAAAAATGAATAAGAGTATTAAACGAGGAGTAGCCATAGCGTTACTCCTTTTTACATTTACAGTACCAGCAACTACATTTGCGATGACAAATGAAGGACAAATTGAAAGTCAAAACGAATCAATCTATGAACCACAAAAAGAAGAATTTGAGAAAATGTTGAAAGATGATGTTTTTACACCATCAAAAGAAGAAATACCTTATCAAGATGTTCCAAAAATACCAGGAAATACAAGAGAAGCAAACAAGTCTTCAAATAATCCTTCAAATAATCCTCCTAAGAAAACACCACTTGTAAAAGGTGGTAATACAAAGGCAGTAAATAGTCTAGCAACACAGGAAAATAAGGCAAGAGGTTCAGTAATTGAAAATGTAGATAAGAATGGAAAAGATATTACACCAAGTGGAGATACAGAAAAAGATAAAGAAAATCCAGTTGATGTAAGACAATTTTTAACATTTCAAACCAAAAGTGGAAAAACTATGCACCTAATAGTAGATCACTCATCAAATCAAGATAATGTAAGGCTATTGACAGAAGTAGGAGAGCAAGACCTACTTAATATGATTGAATCAGAAGATAAAAACACTATAAAGGTTAATGAGCCTAAGAAAGAAGAAGTAAAAAAAAGAAGAACCTAAGACTGTTCCAGTAAAAGAAGAAAAGAAAAGCGGGATAGGATCATTTCTAATTGTTGCACTTGTAATTGGAGGAGTTATAGGAGCAGGATATTACTTTAAGGTAGTCAAAGCTAAGGAAGATAAAATGTTGGAAGACTTTGAAGAAGATGATGAGGATTATATTAGTGAGTCAGAAGATGAATCTGACAATTAAGAAAGTCATGAAGAATCTTTAGATGAAGATGATGAACTATTATAAGGATATTAAACTTAAGTACAATTGAACTTTTGTCACGAATATGATACAATATCCGTGACAAAGGAGAATTGTAATGAGTTCATATATGGAAATAATATCAGATAAAATAAATAGTTTTGATTCACATAAAGTATTTTTTGCAAATGACTTTTTAGATATTGCATCTAATGCTACAGTTAGACAAATATTAAAAAGATTAGCAGATGAAGATAAAATCAAGCGTGTCATCGATGGCTTTTATTACAATCCAAGATATAGCGAATTAATTGGAGAGTACGAAGCAGTATCAATTCACGAGTTAGCACTTGCCATAGCAAGAAAATACAATTGGAATATTGCACCATATAATAGCACAGCCTTAAATTTGTTGGGACTATCCACACAAGTTCCGACTCACTATAAATATATATCTAGTGGAAGATATAAGGAATATAAAATTGGGGATACGGTTTTAGAATTTAAAAAAGTAAATCCAGGAGAGATTGCTAATATGTCCCTAAAGACCGCAACAGTTATTCAAGCAATTAAGTCTTTAGGTAAAGAAAATATAACTAGTGAAGTTATACAAAAGATAAGAGAAAACTTAAGTGAAAAAGAAAGAACAGACTTAATGAATGAGTCAAAATCAGTTCCATCATGGATATATGAAGTAATAAGAGAAATTTGTGAGGGCAAAAATGAATAAGTTTTATATAGAAAACAAAGAAGACTTAAGAGTTTTAATAGTAAATACAGCCAGAAAGAAAAATATATCTGAAGCAGTCATTGAAAAAGACTATTGGGTTACTTTTATCTTAGACTATCTATTTAATGAAAATAAATGGAAAGAATATTTTACCTTTAAAGGTGGAACATCACTTTCAAAATGCTTTAGACTCATTGAAAGATTTTCTGAAGATATAGATCTAATTTTAGATTGGCGAGTATTAGGATATGAAGAAAAAGAACCATGGATAGAAAGATCAAATACCAAGCAAGATAAATTCAACAAAAAAGTTAATGAAAAGACAGAAATATTTTTAAAAGATGAATTTTTAAAAGTTTTAGAAGAAGATTTAAAGGATTTTGATTTTGAATTTTCCATAGATACAATAGACCCACAAACAATTCTATGTAAATATCCTAAAATCTTTGAATCTAATTATTTGACACAAAATATAAGACTCGAAATAGGAAGCCTTGCAGCATGGACACCTGCAATTGATGTTGAAATATTACCAATAATTAGTGAAACATATGCAAATGTATTTAAAGAAAAAACTAATATAAGAACAGTATCAGCAGAGAGGACTTTTTGGGAAAAAGCAACTATACTTCATCATGAAGCGAATAGACCAGAATCTTCTCCTATGCCACATAGGTATGCAAGACACTTTTATGACCTATATAAAATTGCAAATTCAGATTTTAAAAACAAAGCCTTAGAGGATAAAGAATTACTAAAGAAAGTGACTGAATTTAAAATGAAATTTTATCCTAGGAAGTGGGCAAAGTATGAAGAAGCACTAAATGGTAGATTAAAGTTAGTTCCAAGAGAGTTTCGATTCCCTGAAATAGAAAAAGATTATAAGGCTATGTCAGAAATGATTTATGGAGACTATCCAAACTTTGAAGAGATTATAAAAGTTCTTAAAGAACTAGAAAAAGAAATTAATAAGTAGAATTTTCCCGAAAATAATATAATCTTCGGGAGAAATACTTTGAGCGAGAGAGAAATCTTTCGCTCTTTTTTTTATTTATGGAGGTATTAATGAAATTAGTAATAGCAGAAAAGCCAAGTGTAGCAGTTACAATTGCAAAAGTAATTGGAGCAAGAACAAGAAAAAACGGATATTATGAGGGGAATGGATACATTGTTTCTTGGTGTGTAGGTCATTTAATTCAAATGGCAAGTCCAGATAAGATAGACGAAAAATGGAAGAAGTGGACAATAGAAACTCTTCCTATAATTCCAGAAGAATATATTTATGAAGTATCTAAAAACACTAAGAAACAATATGGGGTTTTAAAGAAACTTTTAAACAATAAGAACATCGATACAGTTATAAATGCTTGTGATGCTGGTAGAGAGGGAGAGCTTATTTTTAGGCTTGTATATAATCAAGCTAAATGTAAGAAGAAGATTCAAAGGCTTTGGATATCTTCAATGGAAAACAAGGCTATTGAAGATGGCTTTAGAAATCTTAAAGACGGAGAAAACTTTGAAGACCTATATAGATCAGCAAGTGCAAGAGCTATTGCAGATTGGCTTGTAGGAATGAATTTAAGTAGGCTTTATTCTTGCATTTACAAGGAAACATATTCAGTTGGTAGAGTACAAACACCAACTCTATATTTAATAGCTAAGAGGGATAGTGAAATAAACCTATTTAAGAAGCAAAAATATTATACAGTTGACCTATCTTATAAAGGATTGAAGCTAGTATCAGATAGAATTGATAAAATTGAAGTTGCAGAACAACTATTAAATCTGCTAGAAGATGAAATAGTTATTACAGAGGTAGAAGACAAAGAAGTAAGCACAAAACCAGATAAACCTTATGATCTCACTACCTTACAAAGAGAAGCAAATAAATATTTTGGGTATTCAGCAAATGATACTTTAAATCTAGCACAAGCTTTGTATGAAAAAAAGCTAATCACATATCCAAGAACAGATAGTAGGTACTTAACCGATGATATGGTTAATACTATGAAAGAATTATTAGAAGGACTTGAAGAAGATTTTAAGGTTAATGAATCAAATTTTAAGTCTATTTTTGATTCATCTAAGGTTACAGACCACTATGCAATTATTCCTACTATATCTGGAATTGGAAAATCTAAAGATTTATCTGATAAAGAAAGCAAAATCTATAATTTAGTTAAGAATAAATTACTTGCTTCATGTTCGGATAACTTAAAGGAATCTAGTAGAAAAATCAGATATGAATATGATAAATTTAACTTCAATGCAAGTGGAAAGACTATAATCGATGAAGGTTATACCAAGTATCTAAAGCCTTATGGAAAGGAAAGACAAGAAAATGAATTACCAGATGTAAAGACTGGAGATAAAATTAAGCTAACTTCTAAAAATATATCGGAGAAATTTACCAAAGCTCCAAGTCATTATAATGAAAATACACTTTTAAAGGCTATGGAGAGTGCAGGAGTAGAATCCCTGGATAAAGAAATAGAAGTGGAAAGAAAAGGCTTAGGAACACCAGCTACAAGAGCAGGAATTATCGAAAATCTTATCCATAAGGATCTCATAAGAAGAGATAAGAAAAATCTACTTGTAACAGAAAAAGGCAATAGACTTGTATCAATTGTAGAAGATAAGTTTAAGTCTGCAGAAACGACATCTGAATGGGAAATGAAACTTGCAAAGATTAGCTCTGGAAAAGTAGATAAAGAAGACTTTTTAAGAGAAATAGAAGATAGTATAAGGGAGCTTGTAGATAGGTACAAGAATAATCTAAATGAATAAGGTAAAAATATTAGAGCTTTTCGGTGGCATAGGTGCTATTAGAAAGGCTTTTATTAATTTGAAAATACCTTATGAAGTTGTTGATTATGTAGAAATAGATAAGGCTTGTGTTAAATCATACAATGCACTTTATGGAGAAGACTATAAGCCAAAATCAGTAGTAGGATATAAAGCTCCTAATGAAAAGATAGACTTAATTATGCATGGAAGTCCTTGCCAAGACTTTTCAAGAATAGGGAAAAAGCAAGGAGGAGCAAAGAATTCTGGAACTAGATCAAGCTTACTATTTGAAACAATTAGAATAATAAAAGAAATGAAAGAAAAACCTAAATGGATAATTTGGGAAAATGTAAAGGGAGTCCTTGATAGAAATATGAGGGACTCCTTTTTTATTTATCTAAAGGAGCTAGAGAACCTTGGATATGAGAGTAAGTATGAAATTTTAAATGCAATGGACTTTGGGATACCTCAAAAAAGAGAAAGGATATTTGTTGTTTCATGTCTTGGAGCAAATAGCTTTTCTTTTAATAAATTGGAGAGGAAAGAAACAAGACCACTAAGTGAATTTTTAGAAAAAGATGTAAGTGAACTTTATACTATGACCCAACCTTATATGCTGAAATTTTTAAATAAAGGCATAGATAACAGTTTTAGAGGGCGACTCAAAGTGATTAAAGATTTTTCTTATACTATTTCTACAAAACAGATGAGAGTACCCAATTCTGGAATAATAGATATTGGAAATGGTAAATATAGGTATTTAACAGAAAGAGAATGTCTAAGACTCATGGGTTTTGATAATAGAGATATAGACAAACTAGAAGAAGTACATCCAAGAAGAAAAAATTGCACCTCAAGCAAACTATATAAGCAGGCCGGCAATTCTATTGTGGTTGATGTTTTAATGGCAATTACTAAAGTGTTAATGTAGGTTAGTGTAATTAATATACTAAAGATGATATAATAAATAATAGAAAGGACATAACGATGGATATTAGAAAATTTATTTCAAAATTTAAAAATCATCCAGTTCTTTTTATTGGTACTGGCATGAGTTTAAGGTATTTAGAAAATTCATTTAGCTGGGATGCCTTATTAAAAAGAATTTCTTTTGATTTAACTAACAGCGATGAATTTTTTTATGATATAAAATCAAAGTATCATGATGAATATGGATATAAATATGACTTAATAGCATCGGATTTACAAAAAAGATTCGATGAGGATGTGATGAATGATAGAAATGGGAAATTTAAATATATAAATGATGAATTTTATGAATTGATGGATAAAGGTAGAAACATAAGTAGATTTAAAATTTATATATCTAAGATCCTTAATGAACTTGATTATAAAAACATTGATGAATTAAATGAATTTAAAAAATCAAGAAAGAATATCAGCTCTATTATAACTACAAATTATGACGTTATGCTCGAAGATATATTTGGATTTAAACCATTAATAGGTAATGATATTTTATTAAGTGACCCATATGGATCTATATATAAAATTCATGGATGTGTTACTCAACCTGATAAAATAATAATTACCAATCAAGACTATAATAAATTTAACGAAAAATATGAATTAATAAGAGCTCAACTTCTATCTTTATTTATGCATAATCCAATAATATTTATGGGTTATAGTATAAGTGACAATAATATCAAGAGTATATTAAAAACCATTTTTACTTATGTTGATCCAAATTCAGATGAAGCGGAAAAAGTCAGAAGGAATTTTTTATTAGTAGAACATGAGAAAGATTCTGATAATACTCAAGTAGTAGATCATGATATAGATATCCAAGGAATTCCAACAATAAAGATAAATAAAATAAAGACTGATAATTTTACTTTAATATATAAAACCTTAGCAAACTTACAATTGCCAGTATCTGCAATGGATATAAGGAAAGTTCAAAATGTTTTTAGAGATATAAAATCAGGTGGAGATATAAAAGTTAGTATAACTGATGATTTAGACTCTTTAAAAAATTCAGAAAAAGTTATAGCTGTGGGATCTGTTAATACAATAAAATATTCATTTCAAAATACAAGCGAGATTATGAAAAATTATTTTAAAATAATTGAAGAAGAAAACTTTCAGTTGCTTGAAGTTATAGATAAACTAACAATTCAATCTCAACAATTTTTTCCTATTTTTGGTTTTTCAAAAATAAATAAAAACATTAAACGCACAGAAGATCTTAAAGAAAAACAAAGAGAAAAGATGAGAGTTTTAGAAAAAACAATGATGGAAAAGAAAAATTTAAAGGAAACTCCGAATACAATTAGAGAAATTTTAAAGAGTGAGACGATAGGAATCAGTTTAAAACCTAATTTAATAGCTTATCAAATTTTAAAAGGTAATGTAACTTTGGAAGATGCAGAAAATTATTTTAAGTCGTTGAGTGAAGAAGATAAGACAAAAACAGAATATAGAAGGCAATTGTGTGCGTATGATCTAAAAAAATATGATAAATAACACAAGTAATAATATACAATAAAAAGTCGGTAGATAAACAAAAATCTATCGTCTTTTTTATTACTCTAAAAAGGAGGTAGAAAATGCAAGTAAATGATTTTAAGAATATACAAGAAGCAATTAAGTATGAAGTTTTGCAAGATGAAAAAGAATATTTAAAACTCTTAAAAGTTATAGGCAATAATCAGAAATATGATTTTTCTAGTCAATTGAGTATATATAACAAAGAACCTGAAGCTAGAGCTTGTGCGACTTTTGATATGTGGAAGAAATATTTTGGAAGAGTTGTTATGAGAGGTCAAAAGGGTATTCCGATTTTAGTTGGAAATGATGTAAATCAAAGAGTTTCATACATCTTTGATATTAGTCAGACCACATCAATGGATAGGAATATTAATGAGGTTAGCTTATGGCAGTTTGACCACGAAAACCATAATGAGGCTTTAAAAGAAATAATAAATGCTTCTTCATTTGAAGCGAGTGATTCACTTAATGAAAATATATTTTCTTTAAGCCGAATTTATGGAGATGAATATATTAACTTGGTTCTTGCTGATTTAAGGATAGATACAGAGGATAGACTTAGCTTTGAAAAGTTTATGAGAGATTCAATATCCTATGCAGTAGCTAATAGGTTTAATACAGTCTACCCTATGGATATGGAAAATTTAAAAAATAACTTTTCGAGGATTAATACAATTTCTTTAGAGCAGATAGGTCTTGTAATATCAAGGGTTAGCAAAGATATTATAGATAGCACAATAGAAAAATCTAAGGAAGTAGATCGTGCTAGGCTGCTGACAGAAAGGGTAGCTGCCGACTATAATAGAGATATAGAAAATACAAATGAAGATAGAGGAGGTCAAAATGATTTATATAGACGAGATGATAGGTCAAGAAGTAGAGATGGACGAGTTTTCACAGATGGAAGCGACAGAGGAAATAGCGATGAAGATCGAAGAGAAAACCTTGGACATGATGGAGAAGGATCTGGAATTTATGGAGAGATATCCGAATCCGACATACGCAGTTCTAAGACTGTCTTACCTAGTAGGGAGCGAGGACATGGAGAACTGGAAGAAACTTCAGGAAATGTACGAGGAGAAAACACTTTTGAACCATCTGAAAGAAATTCAGAATCAGGCAGTGGACTTTATCAAGAGAGAGAAAGTCAAAATGATGAAAGAACAAGGATTGACAGAGAAGATTATGAGGGAGAATCCAGAAGAATACCAAGGACAGATGAACAACTTGATAACAACAGTGAAGAGAATAGCAATCAAGGAATACGTGGAAGTGTAGAAAAGGAAATAAGCCAAGAAAAGGAAGCTGATGAAGCTTCTTTTTTTGATGGCAAAAACATTGAAAATAGAAAAGACTACTGGATTGTAGAATTTAATGAAAACCACGAATTAGTTCCAGATTATAGTGGGCAGATAGTAACCAAAGAATTAATAAATGTCCTAAGACAAAAGGATATTGATGTTAAAGACCATAATCAAACTCATGGAGAAAATGAATTTGGAGAAATGACTGATGATTATATCGGATATTTCAAATTCTATTTTGACCACTATGTAGACGGCGAAGTTATCGAACACTATAGGATTGACCTTGGTGATGGTAAAGAAGTAAATGAGCGTGAATTTTCATATTTAGAAGAACAAGTTGCACTAAGTGAGGAAAAATTTCTACAAGAAGAAATTAAGGAAAAGATAGAGCCTAAATTTAAGATAGGCGATCAGGTTAGATATAAAGATAAGGACTTTACCATTACAGATTTTGATGAACTAAGTGGAGGACTTAAAACTGTCACTATCAGAGACAATATGGAATATATGGGAGGTATGATTAGGGGTTCGGAAGTAATTCCATATAGAAACGATTCATACCTTGAAGAAATCTTTGAAAATCTAAGTCAAACATCAGAAAAACTAGCAGTAAAAGTTGGAAAAGAATTTATTTTAGAAGATGAGAATGCTTTTCGTGGAATTAACTTAATTGAAACTGGAACTAAAGTAGAAATTAATGGGGAAGAATATCCTTTATATAAAGGTGAAACATTTGAAGAAAGTAGAAAGATTGATGACCTTTTAGGTAGTGGAAATTACGAGATATACAAATTATCCGAGCATGAAAAACAAATTGAAAGACAAGTAGAGCAAGAAAGCTTTATTGATAACCACAATCCTGAAATTGACCAAATGATGGATAGGTATGATATCCCAAGAGAAGCAGCCGAAAATTTATTGAGGGGTAAAGAAGATTTAAAGAATCTAGGCTATGAACCTAATAAGGAAAGACTAAGTTTTGCTAGAAATTATGACTTAAAAAATCATATCTACTCAGAATACCTAACACCATCAGAAAGACTAGATAAAAATATCAAAGCTATTAAAATGCTAAAAAGACTTGAAAATGAAAATAGGAGTCCAAGAGAGTATGAACAAGCCTATCTCGCTGATTATCTAGGTTGGGGTGGTCTTGCCGATGTCTTTGATGAAGAAAAGGGAGGTCAATGGCTTGAAGCAAGGAATATTTTAAAGGAAAATCTAACAAATGAAGAGTATTTAAATGCTAAAGAGTCTACTCTAACATCGTTTTATACACCTAGAGAGGTAATGGATGGAATATATAAGACTCTAACAGATATGGGATTTAAGACTGGGAATATCCTCGAACCGTCTGCAGGAGTCGGTAATTTCATTGGTAATATGCCAAGTGAAATACAATCGTCTAAAGTCTATGGAGTAGAAAAAGATAGTCTAAGCGGAAGAATAGCAAGAGAACTTTATCCTGAAGCTAATATTCAAATTAAAGGATTTGAAGAAACAAACTTCTCAAATAACTTTTTCGATTTAGTTATAGGAAATGTTCCCTTTGGAGATTTTAAAGTTAACGATCGTGAATATAACAGAAATAACTTTCTGATTCACGATTATTTTTTTGCAAAGTCAATAGATAAGGTTAGGAATGGAGGAATTATTGCCTTCATAACATCATCTGGAACTATGGATAAAAAAGATGAATCTGTTAGAAAATATATTAATGCAAGATGTGAGTTTTTAGGAGCTATGAGGCTACCTAATACAACATTTAAAGGACTTGCTGGTACAGAAGTTACTTCAGATATTATTTTCTTAAAAAAGAGAGATTCAGTTATAGAAAGAGATGATGATTGGATACACCTATCAACTGATAAAAAAGGTTTGACCTATAATAAATATTTTGTAGATAATCCTCAAATGGTATTAGGGGATATGAAAGAAGTATCTGGAAGATTTGGAAATACTATCACTTGTGATGAAAGAGAAGACGAAAATCTAAAAGATTTAATGGATCTTGCAAGTAAGGAAATATCTTCAAATTCAAAATATGAAGAGGTCGAACTATTGGAAGATGAAGAATTAAGTCTTCCAGCGACCGACGATGTTAAGAACTTTTCCTACACCATTATTGATGAAGAGGTCTACCTAAGAGAAAACTCAGTCTTAATTAAGCAGAATATATCAGATAAAAACAAAGAAAAGATAAAAGATTATCTTGATGTTATGAATGCCTTAAAAGATGTAATAGAAAAACAAAAGGACGATTTTTCTGACGAGGAAATAAAAGAATCACAAGCAAAGTTAAATGAAGTCTATGATAACTTTTCAAAGAAACATGGCTTTATTAACTCCTTATCAAACACTAGAGCCTTAAAGGAAGACTCAAACTTTCCTTTGGTATCATCAATAGAAATACTTGATGATGAGGATAATTTCAAAGCTAAGAGTGATATATTCTCAAAAAGAACAATCACAAAGGCAAAAGTAGTAGACCATGTAGACACTTCCCTTGAAGCTTTAGTCTTATCAGTTTCACAAAAAGGATATGTAGATTTTGAATATATGGAATCTATCACAAGTAAAGATAGGAACACCTTAATTGGTGAGCTTGAGGGCGAGATATTTTTAGATATTAAGGATACAGACCTAATAAATAACAGAATGCCCTTTGAGAACTTTGACAATGACGATCCATTTCATTTTTCATATGTATCGGCTGATGAATATTTAAGTGGTAATATCAGAGAAAAGATTGGATACCTCAATTCATGTATCGGAGAAATTGAAAATGTAATAGATTTAGCACCTTCTGAAAAGAAAGATACACTATTAAACGAGTTAGGCAAACTCAAATATCAAAGAGAAAAATTACAAGAAGTTATGCCTGATGAACTTACTGCTTCTGATATAAATGTAAGGTTAGGAGCAACTTGGATACCTCAGAAAGATATAGAAGACTTTACTTTTAATCTTTTAAAAACACCAGGTTATGATAGGTGGAATATAAATGTTAGGTTCTCACCACATACGAGTGAATGGAATATTGAAGGTAAAAGTGTTGACTCGACTAATGACCTTGCTAACATGACTTATGGTACAAGTAGGGTAAATGCCTATAAGCTAATTGAAAATGCCCTTAATCTAAAAGATACGAAGGTATTTGACCAAGTAATAAATGATGATGGTTCTAAGACTTCTGTATTAAATAAAAAAGAAACTATGCTTGCAAGTCAAAAGCAAGAACTGATTAAAGAAGAATTTAAGAATTGGATATTTGAAGATCCTGATAGAAGATATAGGCTAGAAAAGATTTATAATGAAAAATTCAATTCAATTAGAAATAGAGAATTTGATGGTTCTAACTTAACTTTTGATGGAATGAATACTGAAATCAGACTACGAGAACATCAGAAAAACGCCATAGCAAGGACTCTTTATGGCGGAAATACACTACTTGCCCATGTAGTAGGAGCAGGAAAAACTTTTGAAATGGTAGCTTCTGCAATGGAATCTAAAAAGTTAGGACTTGCAAGTAAGTCATTATTTGTAGTTCCTAACCATCTAACAACTCAAATTGGTAGAGAGTTTATGCAGTTATATCCGTCAGCAAATATTATGGTAGCCGATAAAAAAGATTTTCAACCAAAAAACAGGAAAAGATTTATTGGTAGGATTGCAACGGGAGAATATGATGCAGTCATCATAGGACACTCTCAATTTGAAAAAATACCAATGTCTAAGGAGTACCAGGTAAGGCATATACAAGACCAAATAGATGATATAGTTTCCTTTATTGATGAGAATAAAAGAAATAGAGGAGAAAATTTTACAGTAAAACAACTAGAAAAGACAAAGAAGAAACTCTTGGTAAGACTTGAAAAACTAAATGATGACTTTAAAAAAGATGATGTAATAACCTTTGAAGAACTAGGAGTAGATAAGTTATTTATAGACGAAGCTCATAATTACAAAAACCTATTCTTGCATACTAAGATGAGAAATGTTGCTGGTATTGGTCAAAGTGAAGCCTTTAAGTCTTCAGATATGTATATGAAATGCAGGTATATGGATGAAATGACAGATGGTAAGGGAGTTGTATTTGCTACTGGTACACCAATATCAAATTCAATGACAGAGCTTTATACTATGCAAAGATACCTTCAGTATGACGATTTAAAGGCAAGAGGATTAGAACATTTTGACGCTTGGGCTTCTACTTTTGGGGAGACAGAAAACACCTTTGAATTATCTCCAGAAGGCACAGGATATAGGCAAAAGACAAGATTTTCAAAGTTTTATAACTTGCCAGAATTGATGTCTATGTTTAAAGAAGTAGCAGATATAAAGACCTCAGATATGTTGAATTTGCCAGTTCCTGAAGCAAATTTTGAAGTTATTAAAACAAAACCTACTGAGGAACAAAAAGAAATATTAGAAGCTATTTCAGAAAGAGCTGACGCAGTTAGAAATAATCAAGTAGAGCCAACAGAAGATAATATGTTAAAGATTACAAATGATGGTAAAAAACTTGCCCTTGACCAAAGATTAATAAACCCACTACTTCCAGATGATCCTAATTCAAAGGTGAATGTATGTGTAAAAAATATCTTTTCGATCTGGGATAAGACAAAAGAAAATTCATCGACCCAATTAGTGTTTTCAGATATGTCGACACCAAAAGGAGATGGAGAATTTAATATCTATGATGATATTAGAAATAAGCTAGTGAATATGGGAATACCTAAAGAAGAAATAGCCTTTATTCACGAGGCAGATACAGACAAACAAAAAGATGAATTGTTCTCAAAGGTAAGAAGAGGAGAAGTAAGAGTATTATTAGGATCTACTCAAAAAATGGGAGCAGGTACTAATGTACAAAACAAACTAATAGCCTTACACGATTTAGACGTCCCATGGAGACCGTCTGACCTAGAGCAAAGAAGTGGTAGAATTGTTCGTCAAGGTAATGAAAATGATAAGGTAAATATTTTTAGATATGTAACAGAAAATACTTTTGATTCTTATTTATGGGTGCGACATGAAGTCGCTTAATTTAACTGTTTGGCAAAATGACCAAACCAACTATTCCGTTAGTTGAGCCGAGTATCGACTGCACTTAGGTGTGGTAAGCCGATATTAAAGTAGCCCTACTTGAGGTAAAACCGTGAGGTAATACCGAAACTACTAGCAACAAAGTGGTTAGGGAGCGAGGCTTGATAATATGGCTAACATATGTGAACTACTGATAAATGTCGTTAAGGCGAACAGGCTAAAGTTGCTGATAAGCCTGAACCAAAATGGTGTGTAGTCGGATAATCCTTTCCATAGTGAGATTACACGGACAAAAAGACTACCGGCAGAGAGGTAGAGCCTAAGTTATCAATGTTAATTAAGTGAAACATGGTAAGCCTGTACTATTGCCATAAGGCAAGGCAAATCGTAAGAAATGCTGATAATGGTGCAGGTAAAGGAGAATGGAAAAAGCGAATGCCATCTTGTAATGAGATGGATAGGGGTTCAAAATTTGCCCTAACTTGAAAGAGTGCAGACTTCCATTTGGTTTTTAATCACAAGAGAACTTGTAGAATTTTTGAAAGGAGAAAGCAAATGAACAGTAAAATGTGTGCTACTACTAACAGAGCTAAAAACTGGGAAAGTATAGACTTTTATCTAGCAGAAAGCTATGTTAAAAAACTACAAATGCGTATTGTGAAAGCGTGGAAAATGAGTAAATATGGAAAGGTAAAATCTTTACAACATTTACTCACAACTTCATTTTATGCAAAAGCCTTGGCTATTAAGAGGGTAACTGAAAATCAAGGCAAGAAAACAAGTGGTGTTGATGGTGAATTATGGCTAACATCACAGGCAAAGTATAAGGCGATAGAAAAGTTAAATTTAAGAGGATATAAACCTAAGCCTCTTAAAAGAGTGTATATACCAAAGAAAAATGGGAAGAAAAGACCTCTCAGCATTCCTACAATGACAGATAGAGCAATGCAAACCCTATATAAATTTGCACTTGAACCCATAGCAGAAACTACTGCTGACCCTAATTCTTATGGATTTAGGGCAAAAAGATGTACACAAGATGCTATCGAGCAGTGTTTTACATCACTTAATAAAAAGAAATCTGCAAAATGGGTACTTGAGGGAGATATAAAAGGTTGTTTTGATAATATAAGTCATGAATGGATATTAAATAATATCCCAATGAACAAGAAATTATTAAAACTCTGGCTTGAGTGTGGATATATAGAAAAACAAAAACTATTTCCAACAGAAAAAGGAAGTCCCCAAGGCTCGCCAATATCACCTATTATTTCCAATATGGTATTAGATGGTTTAGAAAAAGCAATCAAAGAGAAACATCATAGAAGAACAGTAAATAAGAAAACATATTTCCCAAAGGTTAACTTTGTTAGATATGCAGATGATTTCATCGTTACAGGAGAAAGTGCAGAATTGCTTGAAAATGGTGTAAAGCCAATCATTGTAAAATTCTTGGCTGAAAGAGGTTTAGAATTATCAGAGGAAAAGACACTCATAACACACATAAATGACGGTTTTGATTTTCTTGGAGTTAATATTAGGATGTATAAAGATAAGTTGCTTACAAAACCATCTGATAAGAACTTCAAGGCTATTGTCGATAAAATCAGACGAATCATAAAAGATAATCCGTCAATGAAACAAGAAATTTTGATTAGAAAATTAAATCCAATCATTATAGGTTGGGTAAACTATCAAAAATATAATGTTTCATCTAAAGCCTTTGAAAAACTTGATTATGAAATATATAAAAGCTTGTGGACCTGGTGCGTTCGTAGACACCCAAAGAAAGGTAGAAAATGGATAGCTAAGAAATACTTCCATACCATTGGAAATAGAATCTGGACTTTCAGTGTAGCAACTGGCGACAGAATGGAAAATGGCGAGAAATACTATCTTCGTCTTAAATATGCTACAGATACTGATATTAAAAGATTTACCAAGATACAAGCTGAAGCAAATCCGTTTGATGAAAATTGGCAAATATACTTTGAAGAAAGAGAAGAGTTAAAAATACGAAACGAACTTAAAGGACGTACAGTTATAAATAGACTGTATAAAACGCAAAATGGAATATGCCCTGTTTGTGGAGAGAAAATAACTATTGATACAGACTTTAGAGTACATCAAACAATTCAAAATAACATTACCCTTAAAACTTTAGTACACCCTTGGTGTCATAGAAAATTGCATATAAATGATGAAGAAAACACGCTGGCTCTTTAATTAGGGCTTATAAAAACTTGAGCCGTGTGAGGGGAAACTCTCATGCACGGTTCTTAGAGGGGAAAGGGATAGTAATATCCCCGACCTACTCGACCAGACAATAGAGAATAAGCAAAAATTCATTTCTCAAATTATGACTTCAAAAACTCCAGTAAGAGTTGCAGAAGATGTTGATGAAGCAAGTCTATCTTATTCAGAAATTAAGGCTTTAGCTACTGGCAATCCTCTAATTAAAGAAAAAATGGATTTAGATAACGAAGTTACAAAACTAAAAATGCTGGAAGCAAACTACAAGTCTAATAAATATAAGCTTGAAGATAAGGTAAATAAAATTTATCCTCAAAGTATTTTAAAAACTGAAATGGAAATAAAAGCAGTTAAAGAAGATATTTCAAGTATTGAAAAATTAGGAGAAGGAGATAGCAAATTTACTTCAATCAGTCTTGGAGAAAATAAAATTTTAGATAAGAAAGAGGCTGGAGAGAAGCTATTAGAAGAAATAAAAAAGGTAAAGATAAATGATAGCAAGGTTATTGGTAAATATAGAAATTTAGACTTACAAGTTTCATATAACTTTATGACTAATACTCACACCTTTAAACTCCTAGGAAAAGCAGAATACTTTGGAGAGTTTTCAAACTCCACTGATGGCAATATAACAAGGCTTGATAATGCAATTGAAAAAATGTCTTCAAGACTTGAAAGATTAAATCAAAACCTTGAAAACTATAAAGAATCTTTAGAAAATGCCAAGTTAGAATTAACTAAACCATTTGAAAAAGCTGATGAGTTAAGGGATAAGACACTAAGACTAGCTGAGATTAATAAACTTTTAGATATGGGAGAAGTAGAAGAATTAGAAAACCAATCACCACTATTAGAAAATTTAAAGAGGGCGATAGTTGATTATTCTAACTATGAGTTTTCAGAATCTAATAGCTATGAAGACTTTGACAAACTATATCCTGATTTAAGCCATATAGGACTTGCCTATACAGAAACACCTGATGGTAAGCACACGATTCAATATGAGGTAAATTTGGAAGAAAAAACATGGACTCAGTATGTAGATAATGTAGCCATTAGAACAGAATCTTTTGTAGAGGAAGATATATCTAACTCACAAGCTATTAAAGATATGACTGAAGCCATAAAGATGTCTAGTTTTGATGATCTTGTATCAGTAGATGAAGAAGATTTAAAACAAGCTTTAGGCTTAGAAATAGATGATGATGGAAACTTCTATGATCCACTAGCAAAAGATCTTGACAATGATGGAATACCAGATAGGTATGACAATGATTTTAAAGATAGTGATTACTTTGAATCAACTTATGATGTAGAGGATAATCTTCACGCAAGGGAAGAGAAGCCATCAATATTAGGACAAATATCAAAATTCAAATCAGAAGAAGAAAAAGATAAAAATCAAGAAAAAAGGGAAAAAGGACAAGAAAGATAGAGGGGAGCGAAAGGCTCTCCTTATTTAGTACAAGGAGGAAAATATGGAATACAAAGATATTAGAGAAAACTTAGAAGAAATGATGAATGATAATTACAAGGATTTTATAAAAGCACTTGTGAGCATAGAAAAAGGCGTTACTGACGAAAAGGCACTTGAAGAAGTCTATGTTTTATATATGAACAATGACACAACAGGTCTACTAAGTGATGACTTTGACTATATGATTGATGATATGAAAGAACAAGGTAAGATTGTTGAAAATACCAATGAACTTGAAGAAAAAGATGATCTTATAAATCTTGTGGGTAATATAGCTGGAAAAGTAGAAAATCTTGAAAGAGAAAATGCTAATGGAGAAAAGTTTAAAGTAAGTAACTTTTCAATTGTTTCAAAAGATGATGATGGGAATAAAGTATATACCAATTGTTCAGCCTATGGAGATAAGACAAAAGATTTGGAAAACTTAAAACAAGGAGATTTTGTTAAAATATTTGGTCAAGTAAAAACAAGTATTGATAACAACGGGAAGGAACATAAAAATGTTCGTATTTTTTCTTCTAAGCTCTTAAAAGCAAAAGAACAAGTAAAGAGTCAATACAAGGATAAAAAGTCAATATTAGGGCAAATAAAAAGCTTTAAGACAGATGACAAAGCTAAGTCAAATAAGAAAGACCATAGCAAAGGTACAGAGAGATAAATATCGGCAGTCTTCGGACTGCCTTTATTTTTTTTATGTATATAGGTTGTATAATGGTGCTATATTATCAATATAGTAGATATAGATATTGAAATGAGATAAAGAATAATGGTACAATATCTATAAGTAGACATTTATAAACAACGAAAGAAATGTATATTAAATCAAAAATTATAGATTTAAGAAATTTAGAAAGATATATTTAATTCATTAAAAGGATGTTGTATTGTTCTTCTTGATTCTTTTAATTAAAAAATTTCTTTATTTTTTTAAAGTTGTTTTGACAAAAGTGATAGATTTAAAATGGTGGAAATTTAGTTATGAATTACTCAGTATTAGTAGTAGAAGATGATGAAAGTATTTTAGATTTAATAGAGATATATCTAGAAAATGAAAATTATATTATAAAAAAGGCAACATGTTCAGAGGAAGCAATTAGATATATTAAGGAAGAAGAATTTGATTTAGCGATTTTAGATATTATGTTACCTGATAAAGATGGATATTATTTATGCAAAAAGATTAGAGAGTCTTTTAATTATCCAATTATTATGCTTACATCAAAAGATGATGAGTCAAGTAAAATTAAGGGCTTAACCTTTGGAGCGGATGATTATGTAACTAAACCATTTTTACCTGGAGAGTTAGTTGCTAGAGTAAAGGCTCAATTAAGAAGATACAATAATTATAATTTAAAAACTAAAGAAGGTACAGGAAATATTTTAACTTATCAAAATGTGGATTTAAATATCAAATCAAGAGAAGTTTTAGTTGATGGACAGGAAATTGATTTAACTCCTATTGAATTTATTATTTTAAAATCATTACTAGAGAAAAAATCTGAAGTACTAGGATCCGAAGATTTATTCTATAAAATATATCCGGATGAATATTATATAAAAAACAATACGGTTTCAGTTCATATTAGGCATATTAGAGAAAAATTAGGAGAAAAAAATAATATAATAACAACTGTTTGGGGGGTAGGTTATAAGATTGGATAAAGATAAATACTTTGAAAGTATTCTGAAAAAGCTGATAAAAGAAATTGCTATATTTTTACTTATAGTTTTAAGTTGTATGCTTGCAATAGATAGCAATATTTTTAGATTTAATAATGAAATACACGAATTTTTTGTTAATAGATTGGATCTGATTTTTTTTGTTATTTTATTATTGGGGATATTAATTATTATAATAAAAGAATTTTCAAAATTAGAGAAAGATTATATTGACTTATGCAAAAAAATAGACGATTTGGATGAGAATGTTGTTAGTTTCCCGACTCCTTATAAAACTTTAGAAGATTCCATAAATAGATTAAAATTTAAACAAAAAGAGATAGAATATACGCTTAAAAAAAGAGAAAATGAAGATAATGATTTAATCACCTACTTAGCACATGACTTAAGAACTCCTTTGACATCTATCATTGGATATTTATCAATGCTCGATGAAATGAAAGACTTGCCTAATAAGCAAAGAGAGAAATATATTAGACAA
Organism: Peptoniphilus harei; assembly: GCF_016726485.1. Taxonomy (GTDB): domain Bacteria; phylum Bacillota; class Clostridia; order Tissierellales; family Peptoniphilaceae; genus Peptoniphilus_A; species Peptoniphilus_A harei. The sequence goes on along the minus strand of NZ_CP068103.1, from coordinate 398,346 downwards.
TTATTAGAAACAGCATTAGGATTAGAAGATCTTATAAACCAATTTTTTGAAATTGCTAGATTAAATAATGGTGAATTTAGTATTCATAAAGAAAAAATTGATTTAGAATATTTTTTAATACAATTAAGAGATGAGCTTTATCCTATGATGAAAGAGAATAATCATAAGATAAATATCTCAAGTGAAGGCTCAATATTTGTAAATGTCGATCCAAATAAAATGAAAAGAGCCTTAGAGAATATTTTAAAAAATGCAATCTTATATTCTTATGCAAATACAGAGATAAAAGTTAAAATATATCAAACGTATAAGTGTGTAATATTAAAAATTATTAACAAGGCCGATACACTAGAAGAAGCGCAGATAAGAAATATGTTTAACAAATTTACTAGATTAAATCTAGCAAGAAATTCAAAAAAAGTGGGATCTGGCTTAGGTTTACCTATCGCAAAAGAAATTATTGAATTACATGAGGGTAAGATAGAGGTAGAAAGTTCTAATAATGAAGTTATTGTCATTGTAAGATTAAAGAATAAATGAGGATTACACCTTAATTATGTATAAAACTACATAATTAAGGTGTTTTTTTTATTTTTTAAAAATTAATGAAATCTTAAGAATTAATCAATAGAATATTAAAACACTTTTTTATTGTATCAATTAAAATAAAATCATAGAGGAGTAAAATTTTTATCACTAACATGAAGATGTATTTTTTTACTTTTTAATAAGGAAGCATAAAAGATAAGGGAGGTAGTTTAGTGGAATTAGAGATTAAAAACGTAAGTAAGAAATTTAAAGATAAATTAGCGGTTGATAATGCATCAGCTACGTTATGTCCAGGTGTTTGGGGACTCTTAGGTGCAAATGGTGCTGGGAAAACAACTTTAATAAAAATGATCACTGGAATTAGTACACCGAGTCAAGGCGAAATTTTATATAATGGGGAAAGAATCAACAAATTAGGAGAAGAATATAGGAATTTGTTAGGGTTTTTACCTCAAGAATTTATTTGTGCTCCAGAGTTTACTGTAAATTCATTTTTACAATATGTAGCTGCTTTAAAAGGTATAGACAAGAGCAAAACAGAAGAAATGATTGATAAACTCCTAGAAGTATTAAACTTATCTGATGTCAAGTACAAAAAAGTAGTAAAGCTTTCAGGAGGAATGAGAAGGAGAGTAGGAATATGTCAAGCTATTTTAAATGATCCTAAAATATTAATTTTAGATGAACCAACAGCAGGACTTGATCCTGGTGAGAGAATAAAATTAAGAAATTTTATCACGGAAATATCAAAAAATAAAATAGTTTTGCTTTCGACTCATATAGTCTCTGATATTGAATATATATCAACATCAAATTTAATTATGAAAGATGGTAAATTTGTATATTCTGGAACAACTGATGAACTGATATCTAAAATTAAGAATAAGGTATACGAAGCATCTATATCAAATAGAGAATATGCAGAAAAAGAAACACAATTGAATGTTGTTAATGTAAAACAACAAGATGATGGAAACGTACTCATTAGATACATATCAGATAAAGATGATGTTTTAAATAATTCTAAATTAACAAAAGCTCATCTAGAAGACTTCTATTTATGGGTCTTTCCAGAAGATAGAAGTTTTAAGGTGAATTAAAATGAAAATTTACTTAAATGAGATAAAGAGGATTTTATCAATAAGATCAAATCAAATTATAATATTGTTTTCATTACTACTTGCTATATTGCTTTCCATAGCTCCAATTAATTTTACAAAAATTACCTATGGAGAAGGAGATCAAGTAAAAAATTTAAAAGGAAAAGAAGCAATAGAATATATTAAAAAAGCTAAAGAGCCTTATTCAGGAAAGATAACAGAAGATTTAATTTATAATGGCACAAAAAAATATAGAGAAATACTAAGAAAATATAATGTTACTGATAGGTCTGAATTAAAACCTGAAATTAATACAAAGAAGCTTATGCCTATAGAACATATAAGTAAGAAAGTAAATGAAGTATTCACTGATTCTCAAAGTAATAACCTTCCTCCAGTTTTAAGCATAGATATCAATGATACCAAATATTTTTACAATAAAGTATTTGATTATCTAAATAAAGTAATTGAAAATGAATATCCTAATAAAGCTCAGAATCAAATTATAGAAAAATCTGAAAAAGCACTGAGTAAAATAAAGACTCCATATGAATATTATGGATATTATAGTACAGATGCAAATGATTATAGAGGATTTTATAATACGATAATAATAATTTTAATGGTTGTAGTAGCAGCTCCAATATTCTCGTCAGATAGTGAGAATGATTTAGATTATATATTTAAAACAACTAAATATGGCAGAAGAAAGTTTGCCATCTATAAAATCCTAGCAATACTTACGATTTCGGTATTAACTTTGCTCTTAGGAAACTTCATACAAGGCTCTATATTAGACTATGCTTTTGGAACAGAGTATAAAAAGACTTCTGTTCAGATGATGTTTAGTGCTTTAAGTTTGCATAATTGGAACTTTGGACAGTTTAATAAATATATGCTTATTTGTAATAGTATCATATTGATTTCAACCATTCTTGCTACACTAATTATTTCTGTATTAAGTAAAAGAAAAGTTGAATCCATAATGAAATCAATTTTATTAGCAGTATTTCCAACAATAATTTCTCCTATTGGTATGATTAGTGCTATAAACTATATTTTTCCATCTTCAGGAGTAGGACTACTCAATTCATTACAAAATCAAATAGCTGATTTTAATTTTGTAAATGTTTTTGGAAATTGGATGAGTTCATCAAGTCTTATAATGATATCAGCTGTAATATATATTATTATTTTACCAAGTTTAGTAGTAATGATGTATTCAAAAATTGGAGGTAATTATGGACTTAATAACCCTAGAAGCAGAAAAATATAATAATAAAGAAAACATTACCTTAAACATGGTAATCGAAGGACCTGATTATGAGGATAAGTATGATAAGATACAAGTTTATTTAAATGAATGCGATTGGTTGCCTAAGAATATAAACATATTAACATCTTCCATAGATTATGGACCACATGAAAGCATATATACAAGACCACAATCTTATGAAGAAAGAATGATTTTAAAAGATTATTATGATCCAATCTTATCGTAGGATGAAAAAAATAAAATAAGGAGAATATAGAACTGGTAACAGAGTTCGCGCTTTAAAAACTCCAAGAGCATCATAATTAATGATGAATCATAGAAGTTCACACTATATAGAAATTTTAGTCTATATTTTGTGGGCTTCTATATTAATTATAAATAATAAGACTAGTTTGCTTTGTCAAAGCTGTAGGGGAGGTATAGATTATGAACATATATTTACAGGAACTAAAAAGATTTTTATCTAAAAAATCAGTAAGAGTTTTTTTGGTCGTGGGTTTATTTTTTACTTTTTTGATATCATTTATTACTTATAGAAGTGTACAATATGATGATATAAGTTCTGGTGATACAATTACCTATTTTGGAAAAGAGGCTATAGATCATTTTAATGAGGATAATAAAGCCTCTGAAGGTTATTTGACAGAAGAAAAAATAACTAAAGTAGTAAAATCTTATAAAGAAATATTAAATAATGAAAATGTAAACAGTAGAGAAAACTTATCAGAGGATGCTAAAAAAAATATATCGAAATTTGATCCTATATTAAGAGTAATAACATACCCATATACAATTACAACATCTGGAAGTTTACTTGATGTAAACGAACTTGATACAGAAAAAGATTTAAATTTTTATCAAAGTTGTTATGATGCATTGGAAAGGGACATAAAACAGAAATATGACAATGACAAGATAACAGAATTTGCTCTAGAAAAATATAAAGAGGTAAATAAACCATTTTATTATGGAGGATATTTTAGTGAAGATATACTATTTTTCGTAAATATTTTTATAACGGTATTATCACTAATTTGTATATTGATTTCATCACAATGCATTGTTGAAGATAAAGAAAATTACCTAGATTCAATTTTTAGAACAACTAGAAATGGAAGAAATAAATATATTTGCAGCAAGATACTTGCCTTAGCAAGTATTATATCGCTTTATTTGATATTAAATATATCTATTTATTATGGAACTATTAAATATCTTTATACTAATGGTTTAGATTCATCTTTTCAAATGTTACTATTTAATCAACTGTCAATATCTAATTTAACTATAGGTAAAGTTATATTAAGTGTATTTTTGTTAAGTATATTATTTACTATTGCAAGTTCAATGATGTCAATATTTGTCGCTATAAATTCAAAAGTTTCTATGGTTTCATCAGCCATATCGAGTGTTTTATTTTTTATTCCATCATTATTGTATGGAAAAAAATTGTTTAAATCAATATTTTATTTTTTGCCGTCTTTGGGATTAGGTACTGCAGAAAATAGCTTAATTGAACAGTATCAAAAATTTGAATTTGTTAAGTTGCCAGGTAAAATTTTATGGATTCCAAAGTTTCTAGTAATAATGGCTTTAATTAATATTGCTCTGTATTTATTGCTAAGTATAAAATCATATAACAAAATAGAGCAATAAATATTTTAATGGGAAGTAGAGGATAAATATATGGGTAAGGATAAAATAAATCATCTTGAATGTATAAAAATAGCATTCAAGATGATTTATGAAGTAGATAAAAATTCTTTTGCGATTACTATAATATTGTCAATTGTAAGTGGTGTTTTTCCGTTTTTAGTTCTTAAATTAGGACAAACAATAATTAATATAATTCAAATTCATTCCACTAGATTTGATAATATTATAATACTTATACTTATATATTTGTCTTTACAATTTATATCTGTAATAGTAGATAATATTAAAAACTACTATTTACAAAGGTTAAGTAATGAAGTTACTTATTCTTCCATGAGGAAAGTAATGGGAAAATGTGCTGATTTGCCTTTAAAAAAACTTGAAGATAATAAAACTTACGATATTTTGAATAGAATAGAGCAAGATGCTACATTAATGTAATATCGTTATCTAATATAAACTTTTCTTATGATGATAATAGTTTAGCTCTGCAAGACATTTCTTTAAAGATAAAAAAAGGAGAATCCATTGCAATAATTGGGGAAAATGGTTCAGGAAAAAGTACACTTCTAAAAATTTTAGCTGGATTATATAGTCCAGATTCAGGTGTGTTTTTAATTAATGGGATGAAATTTGATGATATTGAAATAGAATCTTATAGAATACAGATTAGTTCATTATTTCAAGATTATTTGAAATATGAGGGGACAATAAAAGAGAATATTATATTAGGGCAAATTGATAGAAATGAAGACGACTTTTCGATTCTAACAGCATTAAATAGTGCTGATGCAAAATTTTTAAAAAATGATGGTAATATAATATTAATAAAGTAGTAGGTAATTGGTTTGAAAATGGGCAGGAACTTTCAGGCGGACAATGGCAAAAAATTGCAATAGCACGAACTATGTATAGAAAATCAAGTCTATTGTTATTTGATGAGCCAAGCTCGTCATTAGACATAATTTCTGAAAAAATCATATTTGATAATATTTTAAATAATTTGAATGATAAGATTATTATATATATCACCCATAGGATAAGATGTGCGATGAATTCTGATAGAATTATTGTGATGGATAATGGAAAAATAGTAGGTGATGGGAGTCACGATGATTTAATTGAAAACTGTAATAGATATAAGTTAATGTATAATAAGGAATTTAAGTGACTTTGATAGATTGAAGGGGAATTAATTATGAAATTGAAAAATCAATATATTTCAGTTGGGATGAAAGTGCTAACTGTATACTATATAATTTGGTTAATCTTTATTGTAGTATTTAAAATGACATTTTCAATCAATAATTTATTGATTGAGCGACAAATAAATTTACTACCATTTTATTATGACAATACAGTTAATATTAAAGTTATTTTTGATGAGATGGTATCAAATATACTCATTTTTTTTACCTTTGGGAATTATGATTAGATCTATTTTATTTCGTAAAAACAATTTAAAAAGTATTCTTTTTGTATTTTTCTTTAGTTTAGCTATAGAGTTTTTACAGTACGAATTGTCAATTGGAGTATTTGATATAACTGATATAATTAATAATACATTAGGTGGTGTATTGGGCGTGGGAATATATAATTTAGCTTTAAAAAAATTTAAATCTAAGTTTAAAGTAGATAAATTTATTTTTTGGATAGCTTTTATTAGTGCTATTTTTATAAGTTTAGTATTAATTGTTTTTTTTAAAATATAATGGTATTTAAAAAATTTAGTCAAGTCCATAATATTGTACTAGTTTAATTTACACAATATTATGGACTTGACTCTTAAATTCTTATACTTAACAATAAATATTATAATATCCTTTAATGCAATTACACAGAGTTATCGTTTACTCTTTTATATCTTTTTACCTCTCCACTTCCTTCCCATAATAATTTTCATAGTTTTTCCTATACTGAACAAGGTCAGAAAATTGTTCTTTATTCAAAGAATACTCTTGCATAAGGGTGTTCTTTTTTTCTTGCAATTTATCGAGGTTTGATAGTATTTCTTTTGTTTTTGGTAGCTTTTTATAGTTTTCTAAAATTTCTTTAGCGGCTATTTTATAGACGGAAAGTTCGCTATAATACTCATCTGCAAATTGCTTATCTTCAGGATTTTTCTTATGGTATTTATAGATTTCACGATACTTATTTATAGTATTTATATTTTCCATATCTTGAGATAAACTCTTCATTTCAATTTCAATCTTCTTTATTTTATCTAATAAGTCTTGTCTATCATCAGCAGATTTTTTAATTAGATCATCGAGTTGAGTGATTGAATTAATCCCTTGTTCTCTAAGTTTAATTATTGAATCAGCCATTGTTTTGATATTATGTTTTCTTGCCCAGACTTCGTAGACTTTAGAGGATTGAGCTTTTTTATTAGTAGATATATCAATAACACTTCCTACTCTTTTTTTATTAGGATTAGCTTTATTTTTAATTGCTAAATCTATTCTTTCTTTGATTTTTTCTTCAGTATAATCTTCTCCGATAGTCTTCGATCTTGTAAATCTTTGCTTATCTTTATGACGAAAAGCAATGTGTTTACCAAACTTAATTTCATAATCAAGAGCTTTCATATTTTCTAAAAACTCTTCCCACGAGTTAGACTTATTAATCATTCTATCTATATCAAATTGCAGTTTAGACTTCCAAGAATTTCCTTTCTTGTTTTGGTCATATTCGTACCAAGATTTACCAGCAGTTTTATATTTTCTTTTGTAAGCTTCATAATATTCATCAATGACTGAAAGCTTATTTTCTTTACATAATTCGTCACTTTGAAACCTGATTTTATGATAAGATTTTTTATTAGATTGGTAGCATTTACCAGTCTTGTAATTTACATTATTAAAAATAATATGGTTATGGATATGTCCTCTATCTATATGAGTTGCAAGAACAAATTCATAATCTTCTTTTAAAATTTTCTTACATAATTCCATTCCTATTTCGTGAGCTTTTATAGGATCAACCTCTCCTGGCAGAAAAGATTGGATTAAATGTCTACCCAAAACTGTACCTTTAGTATCATTGTCTTCTCGTGTTTTCATAAACTGAATATGAGCAGTAGATGGATGACATTTAAATGAAGATACCAAGATTTTTTCATCAGTTTTTTCACTATTAGTAATGTAGTCTATTGCCAAATTTAGAGTTGATTTTATAGGATGTATTTTCGTAATTGCCATACTAATCACCAGAACTTTCTTTTGATTTATTAAGAAGTAGGGAATGGATCTGCCATATTTCTCTTGATAATTTTTCTATCTGTTTCTTCATTGATTCAATTTCATTTTTGTAAATAACACCAGTTGTATTAGTTGCTTTTGCAATCTGGTTTATATTATTCGTAGCATTTGAAAGTAACCATTGTAGATTCCTAAATGGTTCTAAATCTACTACATAAATTTCTTTTTCTAATACACATTTCCTAAGAAAGTGGGACATAGTTTTGCAATTAGCAAGTTTCATTTTCTTTTCAAAAACTTCTTTTTCTTCATCTGTTAAATATATTTTAAGCTGATTTTTTCTCTTTCTGTTATCCATAGTATATCTCCTTATCATAAAATATTGGGGTCTTAGGGTTCTCCCTAACAAGGTAAAATTGATAAAAAAAGAAGCAGTCCATAAAGGTTCTGCTTCATCAATTTTTCGTAAGTGGGTACTCACTTACTGTGCTTGCTATTAAAGTTATAAGCGTTAAGCGTTTATTCAGTTTTATTAATTATACCGCATTTAAATAAATTAATTAAGAAGTATACGGTAGAGTAGAGCAAAATTTATAATTTGATTGATATTGAAAATATTTTTCAATTAAGATATAATAAAAACCGAGGGTACCCTCGGAAAATAATCGAATGATTGGAGGTATTTTATTGAAAGATAAGGAAACAAAAGTTGGTCAAATTAGAAAAAAAGAAATTCGAGATGCAGCAATGAGATGTTTTTTGAATAAAGGATTTCAGAATACAACAATGGAAGATGTGATTAAAGAAGTTGGCATGAGCACAGGTGGTGTCTATCATCATTATAAAAGCACAGCTGAAATGCTTAAAGATTTAATGCTTGATGGAAATCAGTATAGAAATAATTTAATTGATAATTATTTAGAAACTCACATAGGTCAAGATAAATATGAACAGATGAGTGAAATTTTAGTGGATAAGTGTCTACCAGATACAGATATTACTAAGGTTTATTCTCTTTTATTACAATCAAAAAAATATAATGAAGATTTAGAAAAGATGTTTCAAGATTTGAAAACAGAAACAGTAAATCAATTAGATTCAATATCTAATAAATTAGGAATTGATTCAAAGATTTTTGAAGATGGTTTTTTAGTAAATTATATAAATGGAATGATATTAAGCTCGCAAGTTCTTAATGCAAGAGATTCATATGATGAGAATAGGAAATATCTAAAAGATACAATTTTAAATTATATTTTAGATTTAGAAAAAAATAGATAACTAAGGAGGTTTCAGAAATGAATAAAAAATTAGAAGTTAGAGATTTAATTAATGTTGGTTTGTTTGCAGTACTTGGGTTTATTTTTATGCTAATAGGCTCATTTACAGCTATGGTTCCTGTTTTGATGCCAATTGTTCCCTTAGTACAGGGAATTTTAGTTGGACCTAGTAACATGCTTTTTTCAACAAAAATTAAGAAGCCAGGAATGCTTTTTATTCAAACAATGCTAATATCTTTAGCTTATGTCATCATGGGTCATGGTCCATGGGCACTTTTAACAGGAGCAATTGCAGGATTTATTGGAGAAATAATATTAAAATCAGGCTCTTATGACAGTAAAGGAAAATCTAGATTAGCATTTTCTTTTTCAAGTCTTTGCACTTTAGGAAACTATGTTCCGATTATCATCTCAAGAAATGAGTATGCACAAGGGCTTTTAAATCAAGGTTATAATCAAGAATTTATTGACACAATGATGAAAGTTATGCCTGATTGGATTTTAATAGTTATGGCTATTTTAGGATTTATTGGTGCTTTTGTAGGTTGTAGCTTAGGAATTGTGTTTTTGAAAAAACATTTTTCAAAAATTGGTAAGTAAGAATTAGGGAGCGGGTTATTAGATATGATAAGGATAGATTTTAGAGCAAAATTATTTTTAATGATGGTTATTTCTTTTATTATGACAATTGGAAATATTCAAAGCCTAAATCCTATATATTATGTATTAATATGTATGCTCCCTACTTTTTTATTATTTTTATCTGGACATATAAAATCCGGGATTAAATCAATCATACTTTTTATAATATTGAATATTATAGAAATTAATATTAGGGAATTAAATGATTCTATAATATTATCACTTATACACATAGTTATAATTATAATAAAAAGAGTTTTTGCACCTATGGTTATGGGAAATTATATAATTTTAACAACTAGTGTAGGAGAAGCAATTTGTTCATTAAAAAAGGTGAAGTGTCCTGATCAGATAGCCATTCCTGTTGCGGTTATGGTTAGATATTTTTATGCAACAAGAATTGAGTATAGACAAATAAAACAAGCTATTTATTTGAGGGGTATAAGTTTTAGGAAATTTTTAAAGAATCCTATTTTATTAATTGAATATAGGATAATCCCACTATTGATGACCCTATCAAATTCTGCTGATGAATTGACAGTAGCTTCATTAACTAAGGGTCTTGCTGTCAATCAAAATAGATCAAATATTAGAGAAGCAAAGTTAACATTTGCTGACTATTTAATTTTTTTTGTTTCTATTTTAGTTTTATTTTTTTATATAAGAGGAAGAAAATATGCTTAAAATAAGAAAGCTTGATTTATCTTTTGATGATGAAAATATCTTAAAAAATCTAAATTTTGAATGTAAAGCTGGTGAAATTACAGTTATTACAGGACATTCTGGATGTGGAAAAAGCACACTATTAAAAGCAATTAATGGAGTAATACCTGAATACCTTGATGCTAATATTAATGGAGAAATAAAATATAACAGCCTAGATTTACTTAGTAAAAATATATTTGAAAGATCATGTATTATTTCAAATGTATTTCAAAATCCAAAATCTCAATTTTACTGTATGAATTCCACTGAGGAGTTAGCCTTTCAGCTAGAAAATAGAAATACTGACAAGTCAGAGATAATCAATAGAATAAAGAAATACTCAAAACTCTTAAATATAGAATACTTATTAGACAAAAATATATTTGATTTATCTGGTGGAGAAAAGCAAATGATAGCACTTGCAGCTTGTGCAATTTCTGAAAATGATATTATTTTATTAGATGAACCATCTTCATCATTAGATAATGAATCTATAGAAAGGTTAAAAGAAGCCTTAGTGAAATTAAAAGAATTAAATAAGATAATAATTGTTGTGGAACATAGATTATTTTATTTAAAAGATATAATGGATAGGCTCTGTATTATTGATAATGAGTCTTTAATTTCATACGAAAAAGAAGATTTAAATGATTATAATTTGAATGCTATTGCAGAAGGATATGGACTTAGAACATTTAATAAAATAGAGAAAAGTGATTTAGAGATTAATAAATATTATAAAGTGAATTTATTGGATGATAAAAATAATTTTAGCAATGGAGATTTATCATGTCATAATTTTAAGAAAAAATATGAAAAGAATAAAATTTTTGACTTTAGTATTTCCTTTAATAAGGGAGTAAATTTTATCATTGGAAAAAATGGAATAGGGAAAAGTACTTTCATTAAATTATTGACCGGTACTACAAAAGGTCACGGAGATGTATTTGTTAATCAAAAAAAAGTTACAAAACAAAATAAAGAAATTTTTATGGTAATGCAAGATCCTAGCTCCCAGCTTTTTACAGAAAGTGTATTATCGGAAGTATCAACAGTAAGTGAAGATAAAAGCCTAAATGAAAAAATGTTAGAAAAGATGGGATTATTATCAAAGCTTGAAAAACATCCTCAAAGTTTATCGGGAGGAGAGAAGCAAAGATTGTTGATTGCTATAGCAAGGCTTAGTAATAAACCTATTATTATCTTAGATGAGCCTACAAGTGGATTATGTAAACCACAGATGAATACATTAATTAATTTCCTACACGATATGGAGAGAGAAGGAAAACTCATTATAATTATTACACACGATTTTGAATTTATAAAACACTGTGATGGTACAATATATGAATTTCTAAAATAAAATGAAAATGGATACAATTATGGAGGTGTTAAATTATGAAAGAAAAAAGTCCTGCTGTAATATTGTGGGAGCTTGCATATAAGGAACATTCAAAGTTAAAAACATCTGTATTTATAGCAAGTATCGGTGTTATTGCCGGAATTGTTCCATACATTGCTGCAAGCCGTATTTTAGTCTATTTATTAAATGGAATTGCAGATTTCAAGGTCTATTTTTTATGGATGGGAATAGGTCTGTTATCTTATATTTTAAAATCTGTTTTATACTCTACGGCGTTATCTGTATCTCATAAAGCGACTTTTAGTGTATTGAAAGATATTCGCTTGAGAATGATTGATAAACTTCCGAAGATGCCGTTAGGAGAAATAATCTCTGTTCCAAGCGGAAACTTTAAGCAGATTATAGTGGATCAGGTTGAAAGTATGGAGAAACCGCTCGCTCACCTGTTGCCTGAAATGACATCGAATCTCTTAGGTTCTTTGAGTATATTTATTTACTTATTATTTCTTGATTGGAGAATGGCTCTTTTATCATTAGTATCCATTCCTGTGGGGATGCTTTTTATGGGACTCGTAATGAAAAATTATGCTGTTCAATATGAAGGATCTGTAAAGGTAAATCGAGAAATGAATTCTGCAATTATTGAGTATGTTAATGGAATAGAAGTGATAAAAACATTTAATCAAGACAAGAGATTGTACGCAAAGTACAAAGATAAAGTCATTGCAAATGCAAGATACTTTTATGAATGGATGAAGAGCTGTCAGTTACCTGTATCTTTATCTAAAAACATATCTCCTACTACAATGATCACAGTGCTTCCATTTGGTTGGTATTTCTACATTAGCGGCAGTTTAAGTGCAGAAGTATTTATATCTGTAATTATTCTATCTTTAGGTATTGCAGGACCTTTACTTGAAACAATCAATTTTGTTGATGGTCTTGCTAAGATAGGGACTATTGCAAATTCTATTAACTTAATTTTAGAAGGAAAAGAACAAAAGCATTCTGATAGAGAAGTGACTATCCAGCAATATAATATTGATTTACAAAATGTAAAGTTTGGATATGAAGAAGAAAAAGAAATTCTTCATGGAATATCCCTAAACATAAAAGAAGGGACAACAGTGGCTTTTGTTGGACCAAGTGGAAGTGGCAAGTCAACTTTAGCAAAATTAATAGCTGGATATTGGGATAGCATGGAAGGAAATATAAATATTGGTGGACACAATCTTAAGGAAATTCCATTAAAGCAATTATATAGTTTGACCGCCTTTGTTTCTCAGGATAATTTTTTGTTCAACGAAAGTATTAGGGAGAATATAAGAATGGGCAATCCAAGTGCCAGTGATAAAGAAGTAGAAGACATTGCTAAGAAATCGGGTTGTCATGATTTTATTATGAAAATGGAACATGGTTACGATACGGTTGTCGGAAGTAGTGGGAGCCATGTTTCTGGTGGAGAAAGGCAAAGAATATCAATAGCGAGAGCAATGCTCAAAAATGCACATATTGTAATACTTGATGAAGCTACTTCATATATAGATCCTGAAAATGAAGTGATTATAAAGCAAGCTTTATCAAAGCTTATAAAAGATAAAACGGTGATTATTATTGCTCATAGGTTATCAACTATAACAGATGCAGAACAAATATTCTTAATTGAGAATGGAGAGCTTGTTTCACATGGTAAGCATGAAGAACTTATGGAAGATTCTGAGTTATACCAAAAGATGTGGAATGCTCATATTGGAGTAAAGGATGGTGAAATAAAATGATAAGTGCCTTAAAGAAAATTTTAGATTTCTCAGGTGATGAGAAGAAAAATGTATACCATTCTATATGGGTAAGTTTCTTGTTTGCAATTTTTCACATGCTCCAAATCAGTGCAATATACATTATTGTTAAAGCTATTGTTGAAAAAGATATGAGTATGACACCTGCATGGATTGCTTTGATACTTCTTGTTATAAGCATAGTTGGCAGAAGTGTTGCAAATTATTATTCACAGTTACAGCAATGCCATGCAAGTTATTTTATGGTGGCAAATAAAAGAGTTGCAATAGGTGAAATGCTCAAAAAAATACCTATGGGATTCTTTAATGAAAATAATATTGGTGAAATCGTTGGAATTTCTACAACTGTTTTGGAAGATGTAGAAAATACTGCGGCAATGGTTATGGTAAATACCTTATCTGGTTTTATTAACACAATAATTTTTACAATAATGATTTTGGCTTTTGAATGGAGGATCGGTCTTATTGTTACAATTGGATGCTTGTTGTACTTATTAATTCTTTCAAAAATGGAAAACAAGTCAAGAAATGTTCTTCCTAAAAGACAAGTGGCATCGGCAAAATTAGTTGACACTATTTTAGAACAAATAGGTGGAATGGCTGTTATAAAATCCTTCAATTTAACAGGGAAAGGAGATGAAAAAGTCAGAGATGCTATTGAAAATAGTAGAAAAATAAATCTTGATTGTGAAAAACTGTTTACACCTTATACGATTTTGCAAAATATTCTTTTGGATTTGTTTAGCATTTTGATAATAGGTGCAGGTATTTTCTTTTATATTAATGGAGAACTTTCATTCTTAAATACAGTTATGACGATTATAATTTCTTTTCTTGCTTTTTCTCAAATAAAATTGGCAGGAAGTGCAACAACCTCTCTCAGAGTTGTTAGTGGATCTATTGAACAAACAAAGAAGTTAGAGGAATTTCCAAAGATGGATATTGATGGAAAAGACATAAAGCCTACTACTTTCGATATTTCTTTTGATAATGTAGAGTTTTCATATTCAGGAAAAAAAATCCTTGATGATATTTCGGTCAAGATACCACAAAAACAAATGACAGCTATAGTTGGACCTTCAGGAGCTGGAAAAACTACATTTTGTAATTTGATAGCTAGATTTTGGGATGTAGATAAAGGAGAAATCAGCATAGGTAAACATAATATTAAAGAATATTCATTGGAGTCATTAATGAGACAAATTAGTATGGTTTTTCAAAATGTTTATTTATTTCAAGACACTATTGAGAACAATATAAAGTTTGCCAAGCCAGATGCTACTCATGAGGAAGTTATAGAAGCTGCAAAGAAAGCGTGTTGTCATGAATTTATTATGAAGCTTCCTGAACAATATGAAACAGTTATAGGAGAGGGAGGTGCAAGTTTATCTGGTGGAGAAAGACAAAGAATATCTATAGCAAGGGCTATGATAAAAAATGCTCCGATTATTATTTTTGACGAAGCTACTGCAAATGTAGACCCTGAAAATGAGGATAAACTACAGATTGCTATGGAAGAACTTACAAGAGATAAAACTGTAATAATGATTGCACACAGACTAAAAACCATAAAAAATGCAAATCAAATTCTTGTCTTGGCTAATGGAAAGATAACGCAACAAGGTACACATGAAGAACTTATTCAAGTTGATGGTATCTACAAAAAATTTGTTGAAGCAAGACAAGTGGCAGCAAAGTGGCAGTTGTCATAAGTTATAAAAATATTGAAAACAACTGGAGGAAGTCATATGGGAAAACAAGATATGAAAACACAACTTTTAACCAAAAGTCCTAAAGATTTATTGTTTCAGTTAGCTATTCCGGGAATTATAGGAATGGTAGTTATAGGGCTATATCCATTTATGGACGGAATTTTTGCTGGATGGATTATTGGAGACTATGCAATGTCTGCTATTAGTATATCCATGTCCTTAACAATAATAAATGGTGGAGTATCAGCACTTATTGGAGTTGGTAGTGCATCAATATTATCAAGGGCGATTGGAAAGGGAGATAAAGAAACAACTGACAAGATATTTGGAAATTTTTGTTATTGGGTAATTTTATTCTCTATAGTTATCACAATATTAGGTTTGATATTTGCACCTAATTTTTTGGATTTAGTAGGAGCAAAGGGGAATATTAAAGAACTTGGAGTCAGATATTTAAGAGTAGTTTTTTTTGGATCCATATTTGTTAATTTTGCTCAAGCCGGAAATATGACAATGCGTGGTGAAGGTGCATTAAAGCAATCCATGATTATTATGGGGGTAGGAGCAATATTAAACATTATTTTAGATCCCATTTTCATGAAGTTGATGGGAGAATATGCGATTGAAGGGGCAGCTGTTGCAACTGTAATCTCTCAAATTGTGCAAGCTATATTAACCTTCCGCTATTTTTCAAAGAAAAGTGCTTTTGTGGGGATTCATAAAATCCAAAAGAGTAAGGATATTTCCAGTGAAATGTTTAGCATAGGAAGTTCTGCAATGATGATGCAAATTTTGTTTGCAGTACAACAAACATTCTTGTTTAAGCAAGCTTTCGCATACGGTGGAGATAATTGGGGAATTTTAATGGCTGCTACAATGAGATTGTATATGTTCTCCTTTATTCCTCTTTGGGGAATGAGCCAAGGTTTACAGCCTGTTATTGGGGCAAATTTCGGAGCAAAGCAATATAAAAGAGTAAAAGATACAATGAAGGTTTTTATGTACGGAGCAACTATTCTTGCAGCTCTTTCATGGATACCATCGATGTTTTATTCAGAAAAATTACTATCACTATTCAGTGTAAGAAGTGAAATCATAGAAGCTGGTGTTATGAATTTCAAGATGTTTTATTCCACATTTATTTTGTATGGAATTATGATAATGACACTTACATTCTTTCAATCTATTGGAGATGGGAAAAAAGCAAGCATGATTGTAATGCTTAGACAACTGATTTTGTTTATTCCGGCTATATTATTGCTTCCAAAGTTTTTTGGAGCAAGTGCAGTTTGGTGGGCTGAACCTATTGTAGATTTTAGTATGATTATGTTGGGACTGTTTTTAATGCTTAATGGACTTAGGAAAATGGGAAAAGACAAAGCGTAAATACAAGGACATTTGATATAAAAGCGAAAATAATCAAAAGAGGCTGTAGCTATGGATGCTATTTATCTATAATGAACGGAGGGAAAGGGAGATGAACAAGTGTATAAGTTACCTTGTAGAATTGAAATGGAATAAAAATACTCCTTTTTTCTATAATTCTTGTAGTTGTCTGTCTTTACATATTCTCGTCTAAACAATTAAATATAGTAAAAGAAAGAACGGATTTCTTTCATTTCAGAGGACTTCTTATGCCAAGATGCAGGAGTCCTCCTTTTTTGTCTGAATAACAAATAGACAAAAAAGAAATGGAGGAAACTTTATGGCAAAAGAGTATTACCTTTATGTCAACGGACAAAGGGTTAAAGTCAGCGAGCAGATATATAAAGTCTACTGGCGAGAAAAAGAACACGAAAAGTATTTAGAGCAGGTGGACAAGAAAAACCACTTGCTCTTTTTTTCGTCCCTAAATCACGATGGGAATTTTGAAAATAATCTAGAAGATAAAAATGTTGATGTTGAAAAAGTTGTAGCTACACAAATAATGATTGAAGCACTAAGAAATGCTATGTCAAAGTTAAATGAGGAGGAACAGGAAATAATCGAAAGATTATATTTCAATGATGAAACACTTCGTGCAGTAGCAAAGACTCAAAATATATCACATCCTGCTTTAATAAAAAGGCGAGATAAGATTTTAGAAAAACTAAAGAAATTTATAGAAGAAATATAGTTTCTGGTTACCAAAGAGGGCAAATTTTCCTTTATAAAGTGAGGGGAGTTTTGTCCTCTTTCTATTTTAAAAGAAATTTAAACAATATTTGAACCTTAACAATTGAATAGACCAAGACAAGACATTAATCATTTTTGGAGCATAATAACCTATCCGCCAAGATCTTTCTGCTGAATAATTCGGCAAAACAAGTACTGCTAAGCAAAAAGCAAGGGAAGAAGAAAGAGAGCGATAAGTAAGAGTTTGAATATAGGGAGGGATACCCTATTCGCTACGAAGAAAATGAGGATAATGATACTTCTAAGGTTGAAGCCGGCTCATCCTGAACAGAGGCGGAGGTGAGATTCCTATGTTGCTAATCCAAGGCACTTGTCAATGTCAAAAAACTTTAAAAATATTAAAATAAATATTTTAAATATATTATTTGGAGGATTTATGATTAACGAAAATATAAAAGGTGTTCGTGTTTCTGAGAAAGCATTTCTAACATTAAAAGAAGCATCTGAATATTTTAATATTGGTCAAGATAAAGTTAGACAATTAACGGATGAAAATGATTGCGATTTTGTATTATTTAATGGTAGTAAGCGTCTTATTAAGAAAAAGTTAATGGAAGAATATTTAAATAGACAGTTCTCTATCTAATCTAAAATTATATATAAAACACGCTTAATGCGGTATAATAATTATAGCGTGTCTTTTATCAAAAAAGGAGAATTTTTATGGTAAAAAGACGCAAAGATAGTAAAGGGGTTGTTTTAAAAGACGGTGAATATCAAAGGTCAAATGGCACTTATGAATTTAAGTGGCAAGACAAAATAGGGCGTAGAAAATCTATCTATGCGAAAACTCTAAAGGAATTAAGAGAAAAGGAATTGGATATTTTACGCAATACTATAGATGGAATCAACAACGAAGGAAGTAGCTTGTCTGTAAATGATACTTTTAAGTTATGGACAAAGGTAAAAAGAGGTTTAAAGGATAATACCTTTAAAAATTACATCTATATGTATCAACAATTCGTCGAACCGACTTTTGGTCGTATTAAACTATCTGATATTAAAAGATCTGATGTTAGAAGTTTTTATAACAGATTAAAGGAAGACCAGGGATTGATGGTTTCTACCATAGATTGTGTCCATACTGTGCTACATCAGGTTTTAGAATTAGCAGTGGATGACGAATATATAAGGTTTAATCCATCTGACAATGCTTTGAAGGAATTGAAAGTAGCTTATCGAAATGAATCTCCGAAGAAAAAAGCCATGACAATAGAAGAACAGGTGCTATTTGAAGAATATTTATCTAATAGTGACGAATATAAAAAATGGTATCCAATATTCATTGTTATGCTTTGGACAGGAATGAGAGTTGGAGAAGTTACAGGATTGCAATGGGACGATCTAGATTTTGATAATGGTCTTATAAATGTAAATAGGACTTTGGTATATTATAGTAAAGGTAAAGGATTAAACAATAGATATGCTATTAATACACCGAAGACAGCATCAGGTAAGCGAAGTATTCCTATGGTTCAAAAAGTAAAAGATGCTTTTCTTATGGAAAGAGAGTTACAAAAGACTTTTGGAATCGAATGTTGTGATTCAATCGATGGATTTAAAGACTTTGTATTTTTAAATAGATTTGGAAAGGTTCATAATAATGGAACACTTAATAAAGCTTTAAGAAGAATTGTTAGAGATTGCAATTTAAGTATAATGGATAAAAATAAATCGAACTCTAATGATATTCTATTAGTTCCACATTTAAGCAATCACATTTTCAGACACACCTTTACTACAAGGCTTAATGAACAAAATATAAATACAAAAGCAATGCAGTCTATTCTAGGTCATTCTGATATTAGTACAACAATGGATATATATGTAGATGCAACAGAAGATTTTAAGATAGAACAGATGGGAGAATTTGAAAAAGCAATGAAATTTATATTTTAGAATTTACGACAGCTTACGACAAATTTACGACAATTTGCTAGAAATCTATAGGCACTTATAGAGAGTTAGCAAATTGTCGTAAATGGAGAAGTACCATAAAATAGACTTTTATAGAGATTTAGACAATTATCTAAGGTAGAGGGGATTTTCCCAACAATGAAGCCACTTGGAAAAGAAGTTGCAGAAATAAAAGCAAATAAGGCAGCAGATGACAATGCAAGTGCAAAGATTGACATGTCCAAGGTAAAGGTTGAACCTCTATTTGAAGACATGGTAGACTTTGATACTTTCTCAAAATCTGACTTCAGAGTTGTAAAAGTTAAGAATTGTGAAGAAGTTCCAAAATCTAAAAAACTTCTCAAGTTCACACTTGACGATGGATCTGGTGAAGATAGAATTATCCTATCAGGAATCAAAAATGTTTACGATGCAGAAGATTTAATTGGCAAGATTCTTGTTGCAATAACAAACCTTCCACCAAGAAAGATGATGGGAGTTGAATCTTGCGGTATGCTTCTATCAGCAGTATGCGAATACGATGGAGAAGAATTATTAAACCTTGTAATGCTAGAAGACAAGATTCCAGCAGGATCAAAATTATATTAAAGAACACGCTAATTATGAAACTGGGGTTTGTTATGAATCCCAGTTTCATTTTTATATCAAGCTTGATACTACGTTATTAAACGTAGTTTCTACTATAGACCTATATAACACATCAGAAACAATATCCAACCAAAAATATTTTGGACTAAATTATCAAAAGACTGATTCGGTTAAAATTTAAAATAGATGGTAATAAATATAAAATATGGAGGATACAAATATGAGTATTAGTATAGCTGACTTAGTTAGCAATTTGAGAGAAAATGATTTGGAATTTAACTTGTTTTTTTCACGTAAATTAAGAAATGGTAATTATGTTAGTTTTTCTCCAAATATAGACGCACAAATTTTCGACGATTTATTAAATTTAATAATTGAGTATGTTGAAACTTTTTCAGACAAAGAGATAGTTGAGTATAATCCAACAGGATATAAAGATGGCACTATAGAAACATGTGAAACTTCATATATAAATTATTATGACAGA
This sequence comes from Peptoniphilus harei, assembly GCF_016726485.1. Taxonomy (GTDB): domain Bacteria; phylum Bacillota; class Clostridia; order Tissierellales; family Peptoniphilaceae; genus Peptoniphilus_A; species Peptoniphilus_A harei. The sequence continues at coordinate 377,900 of NZ_CP068103.1, read as the reverse complement.
GTTATTGACAGTTTTAGAAATAGCGATCATGTAGAAACAGAAATAGATCCAGATAATTATAATTTTTATACTTTTGAAATCAAAAAAGAAGATGAAAATTTTCCTGAAATTAAAATCTTTAGAAGAGTAACTAAATTTAGAAAATTACATTCTAAGGGTATAATTGCAAGATTTAACGGAAATACTCTGAATAAGGTAGAAAGTAAATTAATAGGGATAGATGGGGAGGTAGACTTTATAGTAGTTGATAATAAAATAATAATATTGTCCCATTACTCATTGGAAAGGATATTTAATCTAGATGAGCAGTTTAGAGATAATGCTTCAGCATTTTTAACTCAAGAAGGATTAAGTGATGGTATAGTTAATTTTGAAAGTTTTTATGAAGATTGTTTAAATGATGGTCGCTATAGAAAAACTTTAACTAAGATGTCTAGTGAAAATATAGATGTATCTAAGACATATGATAATTATAAAAATATCAAGGAAACTATTGATATGTTTAATTTAGATATAAATTATAATGAAAAACCGCGTTTTACTATAGTCTATGAAGAGAAAAGTCAAATCATGGACATACTAAGGATATTAAGAGATTCATATTATTTGAGTATTATTAATAAACAAAAAGGAGTAGATGACAAATAAAGGAGGTTATCTTATGAATAAAAGGCTGGATAAGCTTTATAATAGTTTAGTTAGAACTATTATGTTTATTTCTTCATATTTTCCTCTTTATATTATGATAACAATTCTTTATTATAAGAAAATTATTGAGGGTTTTAAGTGTATGAATGTTTTCTCAATTATTGTTACCTTAGCATTGGGTCTATTCATCATAATATCTATATTTAGCATTGTATTATTAAAGTTAGGAAAAGGGAGCAAGGAAAAACTAATTGAAGATTTGGAAAGGCCGGACGATACTGTTCTTAGCTATATTATGACATATATAATTCCTCTTGTAACGAATGGTGACAATACAACTGAGGTATATATGGCTAATATATTTCTTTTTATTTTGATTGGTTATATTTATCTTAGATTAAACTTGATTTATTTGAATCCCTTATGGGCGATGTTCGGTTATATGATATATAGAGATTCGAATAGGGAGGTTATTATTACTAATATATCTAGAGAGCATTTGAAATGTATGAATAAATTAAAAGGGTACTACTTAAGTAACTATGTGTTTGTAGCTCATAAAAAAAATAATTTAGAATATTAGAAAAGTATTAATAGGCGATAGAAATTAAAAAACTCTATCGTCTTTTTTTATATTCAAAATTAGGAAATTAAGGGGGTTGAAAAAAATTTTTATTGGTGGTATTATTAAAACGATAAGTACACATAAGTACACTTCTGGAACAGGAGGTGCATTATAAATATTATTATAAATACCGATTCTAGCGAACCGATTTATGAACAAATCGAAAATCAGATAAAAAAACAAATTATGAATGAAGATTTGAAAACTGGAGATTCTATACCATCTATGAGAGTATTAGCTAAAAATCTTAAGGTAGCTGTAATTACAGTTCAAAAGGCTTATGAAAATTTACAAAAAGATGGATTTATTGAGACTATTCATGGTAAAGGCAGTTTTATATCAGCAAGAAATATTGAATTACAAAAAATAGAAACATATAAAGAAGTGGAAGATTTAGCTAAAAAAATTGTCAAGAGCATACAATCAAGTTCTATTTCGTTAGATGACTTAATAGATTTAATAAAAAAGATATATGAGGAGGGGCAATGATGGATTCATATGAAAATAAATTAGCATTAAGGGTATCTGGATTAAATAAAAAGAATAAAACAAATGATTTTTCTTTGAAAAATATAAATATTGAAGTACCTTATGGATCTATTGTAGGAAATATAGGAAGAAATGGAGCGGGGAAAAGTACTACTATTTCTTGTATACTTGGAATGTTTCAAAAAGATGAGGGAAAAATAGAGATATTTGGTACTGAAGATTGTAATCAAATAGATATTAAAAAACACATAGGTGTTGTTTTAGATGAGCCAAACTTTTCATTATTATTAACGTCTAATGAGATAAATGAGGTAATGAAATTTAATTACAGTAATTGGGAAGAAGATAGTTTTAAAAATTATTTGAATAGATTTAATTTACCAATAGACAAGAAGACTAAGCAATTTTCATTTGGTATGAAAAAAAAGTTATCGTTGGCTATAGCGTTGTCTCACGAAACAAAACTTCTCATATTAGATGAGATTACTTCAGGTTTAGATCCAGTAAGCAGAGATGAAATACTGGGTATATTGTTGGAATTTATAGAAAACCCAGAAAACTCCGTGTATATATCATCACATATTACAACAGATTTGGAAAAAATAGCTGATTATATAGTTTTTATGGATAATGGCAAAGTCGTGTTGAGTGAAGAAAAGGATGAATTGTTATATAACTATGGGATACTTCGTTGTACTGATAAAGAACTAGAAAAAGTGGAAAAAACGGACATCATTTCATACAGGAAGGAATTTGGAAGGGTAGATATTTTAGTAAAAGATATATCGAAGATAAAGAATAAGTATAAAGAATTTGTTGTGAATAAACCAAATTTTGATGAGATGTTATTAATATTAACAGGGAAGGAGGACTAATATATGAAAGGTTTATTGTTAGAAATATATTACAAAAATATTAAAAACATTTTTATAATGAATGCATTTTTAATTTTAGTATGGATTCTAATAAATTTATTTGCTGACATACAAATGGTTGTTTTTGCGTATTTTGCAGTAGTAATTTTCGCTAACAGTTTGTTGCTTCTTTTATCTCAAAGAAAAGATTATGATTTAAAATTATATAAATATGAATTCATGCTACCAATAAAAAGTAAAAATATAATACTATCAAAATATATAAGTCAAGTAGTTATTATTCTCTTTTCTATATTGATGTTGATTATTTTGAATTATATATCAATCTATCTAGGTAAGAATTATTTTGATTATGGATCTTCAGACTTAATAGCTTTGTTAAATGTTCTATTAGGTATTATTTTGCAACTAGTATCAATCTTCTACTTAGCCATGTACTTTATTGATTTAGAGAAAGGTGATTTGTGGATGGTTTTAGGCTTGATTGGGTCTATAATGCTAGTATCAATAGAAATATTTACATTAAATAGGCTTGGATTTTCTAAGTCAGGTGGAAATGTTGCACTTTGTGCAATATATTTGATGCTATTTATAACATCATGCGTATTGAACTCAAAAAGAATGGTAAATCTAAAATTAGATACTTAAAATGGAAGATGCTATATCTATATTAGGTTTTATGTATAGAATTAATAAGTAAATATATTAATATTCAGAGCTGCTGGACCTAAAATATGGTCTTGTAGCAAAGAGATAAAAACTTATTGAATTAGAAAATATTAAAACGTGGATATTTTAGGCGATAGAAATTAAAAACTCTATCGTCTTTTTTTATTACAAGAAAGGAGTTATATATGAAAAATTTAGAGCAAATAAGACAAGAGTCAAAAGAAATAAAAGATAAAATTGATGATACAGAAGAAAGATTAAAGCAACTAAAAAATCAAGAAAAGAAGATATTAAAACAAGACATAGTGAAAAGAAGAAAAGAAAGAACTCATAGACTAATCATAAGAGGAGCAATCTTAGAAAGTCTTATAGAAAATACAGAAGAACTAACAGATCAAGAAATAAAAACCTAATTGAAAGATTTATAAAAGAAAATTTAACATCACAAGGAATGATAGTAGATTATGCAATTCATGATGAGAGTCAAGACAAAAATGGGTAATAATTTTATATAAGTTAAAAGTTTTACTAGGCTAAGAATAGATTTTTTACGAAAATTGTTACTTGTCCTAAAGCTTGGTAAGGTTCTAATTCTAATGAAGGTGATGGCAAAATTATGAAAGAAAAAATTATTATTAAAAAATTAAAAGAAGATCGCAGAAATGAAATCTACACAAATAGAGGAATTAACCCAATATTCCAGCTAAATCCAAAATCAAAAATTTTGATAATTGGGCAAGCTCCTGGGGAAAAGGTTGAAGAGACTGGTATTTTATTTAATGATAAGAGTGGGGAAAATCTTGTCAAATGGTTGGGTATATCAGAAGACGTCCTCCATAGTGAAGACTTTTCTATAATTCCAATGGATTTTTATTATCCTGGAAAGGGAAAATCGGGCGACAAGGCTCCCAGATCTTTTATTGCAAAAGAATACCATCCACTATTATTAAATGAATTGAAGGATATAAAGTTAACTATTTTGATAGGAGCCTATGCTCAAAAGTTTTATTTGAAGGATAAATTTAAGAAAAATTTAACTGAAACAGTAAAATCTTACAAAGAATTTTTGCCAGAATATTTCCCAATAGTCCACCCAAGTCCTCTAAACAACAGGTGGATAGCAAAAAATCCTTTTTTTAGAGAGGATGTCTTGCCTGAGTTAAAGAAAATGGTAAAAAAGCTGATATAAATTGTGTTTGTAAAAATTTATTGTATAACTTTTTTTATGGTAATGGTCATCAACAAGGAGAGAAAATATGAAGCGACTATGATGGAGAAGAACTATTAAACCTAGTGATGCTAGAAGATAAAATTCCAGCAGGAGCAAAATTATATTAATAAAAATTTTATTTATAAAAGTAAAAGGAACTGAGAAAAAATTATCTCAGTTCCAATTTTTTTGCTTTTTTTATTTTTTAAATTGTTTTAAAAGATTTAATATTTTTATAAGTAAGACAATCTTAATCACATGTAAAATTGTATAGGGAATTAGACCTGTAAGGATTGTCATAGTCGCTTCATATTTTTCTATAAAATCACATCTCCTTAAATAGTTCTTTTAATTTTTTTAATATTAAAATCAAAAGTATAATCTCAATTATGTTAAAAAGATATTGAGGCTGGATTATAGTGAGGAACTTAATTAATTGCATTTTCATAAGAAACATCTCCTTCAAATAATTGATAGAATTTAAATCAAAAATTTTATCTAATAATTTCATATATTTGGGAATTAATTTACATATTTTTTTGAATTTTAAGTAACGAAAGTTGAAGCTTATATCAATTTATCGATTTAACAAATTATATCACAAAAAGGGAAGTGCAAGTATAGTAATTATTCCTTGATTTTTTAATGAATTTACCCTTATAAATACTTATAAAGCAGTAGTACTAACTTCAACTCTTTATGATTTGTGGTATAATTTAAATGATAAATTGACGGAATATGACGGTATAAATCTAAAATTAGAGGTGTAATGTGAAAAAAACTATTAGAGATTTTGATTTTAATGATAAAACTGCTCTAGTTAGGGTGGACTTTAACGTGCCCCTAAAGGATGGAGTGGTAACTGGCGACGACAGAATTATTAAGGCAATCCCAACTATTGAATATTTAATAGAAAATGGGGCCAAAGTTGTTCTTATGAGTCACCTTGGTAGACCTAAGGGAGAATACAAGGAAGACCTATCTCTTGAACCAGTTGCAAAAAGAGCTTCAGAACTTTTGAAGAAGGATGTAAAATTTATTCCTTCGAAAGAAGTTGTTGATGAGGAAGTTGTAAGTCAAGTAAAAGAATTACAAAAAGGAGAAATTGTTCTTCTTGAAAACTTGAGATTTGTCAAGGGTGAAGAAAAGGATGATTCTGACTTTGCCAAAAAACTTGCATCTCTTGGTGACATCTTTGTAAATGATGCCTTTGGAACTGCCCACAGGGCTCACGCATCAAATGTTGGTGTGACAGAATTCCTACCATCTTGCGCAGGACTTCTAGTTGAAAAAGAAATTAAATACTTTGAAGATGCTCTTAAGAACCCAGAAAAACCTTTTGCGGCAATTCTTGGTGGATCAAAGGTTTCTGACAAGATTGGAGTAATAGAAAATCTATTGGAAAAAGTTGATTTCCTAGTAATTGTTGGTGCCATGGCCAACACCTTCTTAAAGTCAAAGGGACTTGAAGTTGGAAAATCTCTTGTAGAAGATGACAAGCTAGACCTTGCTAGAGAAATAATGGCAAAGGCAGTAGAAAATCAAGTTGAAATAATTCTTCCAAAGGACGTTATTGTTGCTCCAGAAGTATCTGAAAACGCAAAGGGAACTTTAAAAGATGTGGAAGATGTTGCTGAAGATGACATGATCTTAGACATTGGTAAAGAAAGTCTAAAGGATATTGAAGGATCACTATCTAAGGCAAAGACTGTTGTCTTAAATGGACCTTGTGGAGTTTTTGAAATTGAAAAATTCTCCCACGGAACTATTGAACTTGCAAAAATTCTAGCTAAGCTTGATGCCACAGTAATTGTTGGTGGTGGAGACTCTGTTGCTGCTGTTGAAAAGGCAGGAGTTGCAGATGACTTAACTCACATTTCAACTGGTGGTGGAGCAAGTCTTGAAATGCTTGAAGGGAAGAAACTTCCTGGTATCGAGGCAGTTGAAGAAGCATGAGAAAAAAATATATTTGTGGAAATTGGAAGATGAACAAGACTTCTTATGAAGTCCTTGAATTTGCAAAAGAAATAAATGAATTTGAATTTAATAAGGTAGATGTTTTAATAGCACCATCTTTTGTGAGTCTGGAAAGTCTAAGAAAAAACTTAAAAGATGAGATAAAGCTAGCGGGACAAAATGTGTCTGAGTTTGATGATGGAGCCTTCACTGGCGAAATTTCTACTACCATGTTAAAAGACATTGGAGTTGAAGATGTAATCATCGGCCACTCTGAAAGACGTGAAAAGTTTTCTGAAAGTGATGAGATTATAAATGCCAAGGTTAAAAAGGCCCTTGCAGATGATTTATCAGTAATTCTTTGCCTAGGCGAATCCCTTGAAGTCAAGGAGGAAGGCAAGGAAATTGACTTTGTAAGAGATGAACTTTTAAAATCTCTTGATGGAGTTGATGACTTAGAAAATCTTACTATTGCCTACGAACCAATTTGGGCAATTGGAACAGGAAAAACTTGCTCATCTGAAGATGCAGAAAACATGTGCAAGGAAATTAGAAATATAATAAATGAAAAATATGGAGAAATTTCTCAACAAATTAGAATTTTATATGGTGGATCTGTTAAGCCATCAAATGCAGGAGAAATTTTGTCCAAGGAAAATATTGACGGAGTCCTAGTTGGCGGTGCAAGCCTAAAGGCTAGTGACTTTATTGAAATTATAAAAGCTGGTGAAAATCTATGAAACCAACAATGTTAATAATCTTAGATGGTTTTGGGATAAATGAAAGTGAAGTAGGCAATGCAGTTAAACTTGCAAAGACTCCAACTCTTGATGAGCTTTATAAAACCTCAGCTCACACAAAAATTTATGCCAGCGAAGAATATGTTGGGCTTCCTCATGGACAAATGGGGAACTCTGAAGTTGGCCACTTAAATATTGGGGCAGGAAGAGTTATCTACCAAAATTTGACAAAGATTACTGAGTCAATTAAGTCTGGAGAATTTTTCAAAAATTCAGAATTTAAAAGGGCAATTGACAATGTCAAGAAAAATAATTCAAGCCTTCACTTAATTGGACTTGTGTCCAAGGGTGGAGTTCACTCTCACCTTGACCACTTAAAGGCTCTTATAGAATTAATGAAGGAAGAGGGAATAGAAAAAACTTATATCCATGCAATTACTGATGGACGTGACGTTTCTCCTCATGCAGCTATTGACGATATAAGAGAGCTTCAAGAAGAAATAGAAAAAGTTGGGAATGGAAAAATTGCCACAATTTCTGGAAGATATTATGCCATGGACCGTGACAAGAGATGGGAAAGAACTAAAAAATACTACGACAACCTAGTAAGTGATGTGGACTTCACTGAAGAAGACATTCTTTCCTATATAAAGTCATCCTATGATAAGGATGTTACTGATGAATTTTTAGAACCTGCAAAATTTATCAAAGGCTCTGAAATAAAAGATGGTGACTCTGTTATTATCTTCAACTTTAGACCAGACAGGGTTAGACAAATTACAAGGGCCCTTGTGGATGATGACTTCGCAGGTTTTGAAAGAAAAAAAATAGACACTACTCTTGTTGCTATGACAGAATATGACAAGGAAATAAAGAATAAGCTAGTTGCCTTTAAGGACGAAATTCCAAAGGATACTCTTGGAGAAGTTCTTGAAAAAAATAAAATCAAGCAACTTAGGATTGCCGAGACAGAAAAATATGCCCACGTTACATTTTTCTTTAATGGTGGGCGTGAAAAACCCTTTGAAGGAGAGGACAGGATCTTGGTCCCGTCTCCAAAGGTAGCAACCTATGATTTAAAACCAGAAATGTCTGCCAATGAAGTTACAGATAAGGTAATAGAAAGTTTGGAAAAGGACAAGTATGGCCTGATAATTTTAAACTTTGCAAATCCAGACATGGTTGGTCACACAGGAGACCTAAAGGCTGCCATAAAGGCAGTGGAAACTGTGGACCATGACCTTGGAAGAATTTTAAAGGTCTTAAAGGAAAAGGACGGAGCAGCAATAATTACTGCAGACCATGGAAACTGTGAGTACATGATTGATAATGAAGGCAATGTTGTAACAAGCCACAGCACAAACCTTGTTCCCCTATTTTTATTTAACAGGGATGAGGAACTTAGGTCTGACGGAGCCCTTTGCGACTTGTCGCCAACAATTTTAAAAATTATGGGATTAGATCAGCCAGAGCTTATGACTGGCAAGTCTTTATTTTAATATAATTAAATTAGAATTTATTTAAATTAGGAGGAATTATGAGTTTAATTGATTACGTTTATGCGAGAGAAGTTCTTGATTCAAGGGGAAACCCAACAGTTGAGGTAGAAGTGGGAACACTTAATGGTGGTTTTGGTTCTGCAATTGTGCCAAGTGGTGCATCAACTGGTATTCACGAAGCAGTAGAACTTCGTGATGGAGAAGATAGATACAATGGCAAGGGAGTTGAAAAGGCAGTTGCAAATGTAAATGAAAAAATTGCTGAAGAATTAATTTGCTTTGACTGCTTTGACCAACTTGGCATTGACAAGATGCTTATTGAACTTGACGGAAGCGAAAACAAGGGCAATCTTGGAGCAAATGCAATCCTTGGAGTTTCTCTTGCAGTAGCAAGGGCAGCAGCAAATGAAGCTGGACTTCCACTTTACCAATATCTTGGTGGAGTAAATGCAAAAACTATGCCAATCCCATTGATGAATATAATCAACGGTGGCGAACACGCTGACAACAACGTGGACATCCAAGAGTTTATGATTATGCCAATAGGAGCAAAAACTTTTAAGGAAGCTTTAAGAATGGGAGCAGAAGTTTACCATGCACTTAAAAAAGTTTTAAAGGACAAGGGACTTTCTACAGGTGTTGGTGACGAAGGTGGCTTTGCACCAAATCTTGAATCCAATAAAAAAGCCTTTGACTGCATACTTGAAGCTGTAAAGGCAGCAGGTTATGAAGCAGGCAAGGACATTGTACTTGCAATTGACGCTGCAGCTTCAGAATTCTATGACAAGGACAAGAAAAAATACATTCTTGAAGGAGAAGGTCGTGAGTTTACATCAGAAGAACTTTCAAAATTCTATGAAGAATTAGTAAAGGAATACCCAATTTATTCTATAGAAGATGGACTTGATGAAGACGACTGGGATGGCTGGAAGCACTTAACAGACCTACTAGGCGATAAGGTTCAATTAGTTGGAGACGACTTCTTCGTTACAAACACAAAAAGACTTCAAGAAGGAATAGAAAAAGAATCTGCAAACTCAATCCTAATTAAGTTTAACCAAATTGGAACAATTACAGAAACACTTGACTCCATAGAACTTGCAAAGAGACACAATTACACAGCAGTAATCTCTCACAGGTCAGGAGAAAGTGAAGACTCAACAATAGCGGACCTTGCAGTTGCAACAAACGCTGGCTTTATAAAAACTGGAGCACCAGCAAGATCTGAAAGAATTGCAAAATACAATGAACTTCTAAGAATTGAAGACGAACTAGGCGACTTGGCAATTTATCCAGGCTTTGATGCTTTCTATAACATTGACAGAAAATGAAAATTTACTTTATAAGACATGGTGAAGCAGAAATTTATGCTGAAGATGACTTCAAGAGAAAGTTGACTACCATTGGAAGGGTTAAACTGGAAAATTCTTTTAAGGCTTTTGCAAATAATTTAGAAGACAAGAGGTCCTACAAGATTTATTCCTCACCTCTTGAAAGGGCAAAGGAAACTGCAGAGATTTTGGCCAAGCACTTGGACTCAACTTATGAAGTCAAGGACTATCTTGCAGGAGCAAGGATAAGAGATATTTTAAAAACTTTAGATCAAGATGAAAACTATATTCTAGTATCCCATGAGCCTTTTATATCTAATTGGATTTATCAACTCACTGGTGAGATGAAAATTGTATCAAGAGGCAGCATAAACTTTGTGGAAATAAATTTAGAGGACTTTGCAGAATAAAAATTTTGAAATCTTAATCATATTTTGCTTTTCTTAATAAAAGAAGAAATTATGAGGAGACAATGAATAAGAAAATTACACTAGCATCAGTAGCACTACTTTCGCTAACACTAGTTGGATGTGGAGCAAAAAACGATGCAAAAGAAAATACAGCAAAAGAAAATAACACTAAGGTAGAAGCAAATAATGTAGAAAAGACTACTGAAGAAGCTCTTGAATTAAAGGACGGAACTTACACAGGTAAATCATCAGAAGATGACTTTGGTGGACACATGGAAGTTACAATCACAGTAGCCGACGGAAAGATTTCTAACACTGAAGTTAAGAACCTTCAAAAAGACGGAAGTGAAAAGGGAGAAGACTACGGTAAAGAAGCTGGCGAAGAAGGACACAAGACTGCACAAATGACACTTGAAGCTTCACAAACTTACGGACAAGAACTTACAGAAAAGGGTTCAGTAGAATAAGTTGAAGCAGTGACTGGCGCAACACAATCCTACAATCAATTTGTTGAAGCAGCAAATGATGCAATCAACCAAGCAAAATAATTTTAAAAATTAAAAGAGTTAAAATCACAAGCACTGGCGAAAGCTGGTGCTTTTTTTGTTGGGAAGATTTATAAGAACGCAAAAAGATTAAGAATTCTTTTAAAAACTAAAGTGTGATAGAATTTGTTTACAAGATTGTGTTAGGTGATCAAATGAAAAAAATAATTTTAATAGAAGACGATGAAAATTTATCAAGAGGGATTGAGTCCTATTTGTCAAAAAATAATTTTAAAGTAGAAACTTGTAAAAACTTTGAAGAAGCAAGGATAAAAATAAATAATTCTTATGACTTGGCAATTTTAGACATAAATTTGCCTGATAGGGATGGAATTAATTTGTTGAAGACTTTGAGAGAAAACAATGTGAGAGTAATAATCACAACAGTAAAAAACGATGAGAAATTTATCGTGAGAGCCCTAGATAGTGGAGCCGACGATTACATTACAAAACCCTTTAAGCTTTCTATCTTAAGAGCGAGAATAGATAAGACTCTTAGGACGGCTCTTGTAGAAGATGATTTTATTAGCTTCAAGGACTTGGCTCTAAATAATAAGGAAGGAAGCTTTTATTATAAAGATAAAAAACTAGATTTAACTTCACTGGAATTTGAAGTGATGAAATTATTTATAAATAATCCAAATAGAATTTTTACTAGGGACTTTTTACTAGAGAGATTTTGGGATAGGCGAGAGAAATTTGTCAACGATAATACACTTACTGCCACTATTAAAAGAATTAGGGACAAAAGTGACAGAGATATTATCAAGACAATCCGTGGAATAGGTTATAGGATGGACTGATGATTTATTTATTTTACCCTGTGAGCTTGTTGGCCCTTTATTATTTTTTAAAGAAAAGACAAAAGAAGAGAATTGAGGAATTGGAAGAACTTATAGATAGGTTGGAAGAAAAGAACTATTCAATCCCCATGGTCCAAGATGAATTTTCTATACTTGAAGACAAAATTTATAAGATATTTGTAGAACTTGTTGAGGCGAGAGAAAGCCTTGAGATAAATTCAAAAAAACAGAGGCAAAATCTAGAAGATATTGCCCATCAAATAAAGACTCCAATCACTTCAATGGTCTTTGACTTGGAAACAATTGATAAGACTGAAGAAAATAGAAAAGAGATTGAAAGGTTAGAGTCTCAACTTGAAAGGCTTAACTCTCTTGCTGATATTTTGTTAAAGCTATCTAGTCTTGATGCAAATATAGACAAGATGGATAAGAGAGAAGTTTTTATTTCAGAAATACTTGACTATGTTTTGGATATTTTAAGAAAATCAATTGATGAGAAAAAGGTAAAAATTATTTGTAACTACGAGGATTATGAGATAAAAGTCGATTACTATTGGATCTCTGAAGCTTTAATAAATATTATAAAGAATGCCTTGAGCCTTGATGGTCTTACAAGAATTAAGATTTCTACGGATAAAAATCCAATTTATACAGAGATAATAATTGAAGATGACGGTGGAGGGATTAAGGAAGAAAACTTCAAAAAAATATTTGAAAGATTTTACAAAAGTCCTGACTCTAAGGGCTTTGGCATAGGACTTGCCATGGCAAAATCAATTGTTGAGGCAAACAATGGAGATATATCTGTAAAAAATGGAAAAGATGGTGCGATTTTTAAAATTAAATTTTACAATGTCACTTAAAAGTCATTTTAACCCTTTATTATTAAGACAAATAGAGGGAGGTACATATGGAAATTGTTAGAACTGAAAATTTATCAAAAACTTATGGAAGTGGAGAAAATCTTGTAAAAGCAATTGATGATGTTAATTTAAAAATTGAAAAAGGAGAATTTATTGCAATTGTTGGACCAAGTGGATCAGGCAAGTCAACTCTTCTTCACTTGTTGGGTGGTGTGGACAATCCAAGTTCCGGAAAAATATTTATAGACGGCAATGACATCTCAAAATATTCATCAAAAGAATTAGCACTTTTTAGGAGAAGAAAAGTAGGTCTAATTTATCAATTTTATAATTTAATTCCCAACTTAACAGTGAGGCATAACATTGAGTTGCCCCTAAAGCTTGATAAGAGAAAAATCAATGATGAAGTCCTATTAGATATTGTTAGAAAACTTGGCATAGAAAATAAGTTGGATTCTTTTCCAAGTGAACTATCAGGTGGTCAACAACAAAGAGTTGCCATAGCAAGAAGTCTTATATATTCTCCGTCTCTTGTGCTCGCTGATGAGCCAACTGGAAACCTAGACAGAGAGAATTCAAGAGAAATAATTGAAATTTTAAAATATTTTAACAGGACTTTAAAACAGACAATTATTGTAATAACCCATGACGAGTCCATAGCCCTAGAGGCAGAAAGAGTAATAACAATAGTGGATGGAAAAGTAGTGGGAGATGAAAGAAATGAATAAGAAGAATCTATCAATCTCACTTTCACTTTTTATAACTGCAATTTTCTTTACATTTTGTGTTTACTTTGGATATGTAAATAATAAATTTGATTATGAATATTTTAGAAACAGATCAATTTATGATGCTAAAATTATGACTGAAACAGTTTCTGGTGACACAAGCAAATTAAAAGAAATAAAAAACATCAAAGAGGTGGGAGAAGTTGCAGTAGAAAATAATTCTGCCAAGCTATCTCAAAATGTCTTAGTGGTAAATTATACAGATCATGGTTTTAACAAGATGTTAGAAGATAATATGCTAAAAGAGGGAAGCTTTGCTACAAAAGATAATGAAATCACCATACCAAAAAGTCTTGCAGAAAAAGAAAATTTAAAAATTGGCGATAAGGTAAAAGTAGAATTTGGGAATAGACTAGTTAATGGAAAACAAATAAAAGCAGTTTCAAGTGTTACTAAGGATGAAGAATTTATAAGAAAAGATAGCAAGGAATATGTAATAAGTGGTCTCACAAGAAATCTTTACAATGAAAATATGAAGATTTTTTATGCGTCTACTGTCATAGGAAAGAATGCAAAGACTAATAGCTTTGTAAGATTTCATAATTTTAGAAAAGCCTATAGTAATAAAGATAATTTAGAAAAAGATCTTGCATCTATCTTGAATAAAGATAAAGTAGAACTAGAATTTAGCGAAATAATGAAAGATTACTATAATGTTGATGGGAGTCTTTTTCAGCAAAATAGGCAGATAATTGTAGATTCTCTTTTAATTTTTGCTACAATCCTTATTTTTATATTTTTTGTAAAAAATATTTTTACAGTTTGGGGACTAAGAAAGATAAGAGAAATTTCAATGTACAAATCCATTGGTTCAACAGATTATCAAATTTATAAATTGCTTTTAAAAGATGGATTAAAAACTTCACTTCTACCAATAGTTATGGGACATGTTTTCGGATATGGAGGAATCAACCTCCTCTATCTTGGCCTTCAAAGGATTGTAGAAGAAGAGGAAAAGTACAAGTATATAGAATTTTCGCCAAGCCTTTCACTTATAGTTTTGTTAATTTGCTTTTTTATAATTTTAATAGCAATACTTGCTCCAGCTAAAAAAATCGCAAAGATAAATATAATTGATGGAGTAAGGGGCAACTTTAATGACAAAAATATAAAACTAAAGAGAAATAAAGATATTTGGAAGGAATTAAAGATAAATAATTTAAAAACTACTTCCTCTCAGAGATATATTTCTGCCATTGGAATGATAATTGTCTCAATTTTTTTAATAGTTTTTTCTATGGCAAAGTACAATAGGGTGAAAAATACTTACACTTACAATACGAATATTAATATACTAATTCATTCAAATGAAGCTGAAGTTCCAAATGTCTTAAAAGATATAATGAATACTACAGAAAATGACAGAGCATTTCTTTCAACTGAAAAATATATTTCCCTTAGTAAGGAGCAAAATTATTCAGATGAGTTTAGGTCTCTTGATTTAGATGAGAAAATTCGAAAATATTATGATAATGGCGAAGATTTTTATCTCGATGGAATTATAACGGCCTTAGATGATGAAACTTTTGAAAAGATAGGTGGCAAAAAGGGAGAGGCTTTGCTATTAAATAGGGTCCAAGTCAATCCAAATGCACCAATTGATGGATCATAAACAACAAAATATTTTGAAAATATGGATATTTTAAATTACTCTATAACAGAAGAGAAAAATTACAATTATTCAATCAAAGTAGATAAATTAATCGATAGCACAAAGGACTTTAGGCAAAGAAGGCTACCCTTCGATGTGTATTTATACGTTGACTTTGACACATATTTTAAACTCTTAGATGACTGGAATAAGTACTATTTAAAAAATAATAATGACTTGAGAAGAAACACCTATGAACTATCAATGCAAGTTGATGAAAATAAGTTAGACGATATAAAGAATGAAGTTAAAGAAAAATTAGATTCTTCCATTGCCTACAATGAAACTTATAATTTAACTACAAGCAAAGATGTAGAGGCAAATCGCATGAAAGATGTAAAAACTTTTGGACTTATGATAATTTCTATTGCAGGCATAATTTTCATTTTAAATATAACTAATGGATATTCTTCCATTAATTTAAGTTTAATGGCAAGGAAAAAAGAAATTGGATCTTTAATGTCTTGTGGAATAGATGGGGAAGAACTAATATATAAATATACAAGAGATTTTATATTAGAAGAAATTAAATCACTGGCAATAGTTTTAATAGTAAGTTTTGCTGCTGTATTTGTAATTGCAAAAATATCTCCAACATTAGATATGAAAATTTTGTTGTCTTATTTTGAATATAAATATTTCCTTGCTTTTGGAATTTTGATTTATGGTATAAATATATTAATCTACAAATTATCTTTAAAAAACATTCTAAAGATCGATCCCATTGATTTGATAAGAGGATTTGACTAGGAGGTAGTCATGAGAAAAAATATCAGCAAGTATTTATTTTTTATTGGCATAGGAATTTTGATAATTTCTTATATGCTGCCTGTAGATATTCTTGAAAGTTTTACAAACTTAAGACCGACAGGTCTCACAAGTTTATTTATCTGCAGGGTTATAGGACTTATTGGTCTTATCTTTGCAATTAAAGAGAAGTCACTTTTGTTTGGAATATTAAATTTCTTGTTAATTATAATTTTTCCCCTCGTTATGTTCATTAATAGTTTGATATAAAGTTACAAGCTTTGAGTTTAGACTCAAGGCTTTTTTATTTGTATGTTATTTGATTTTATAAGCTATAATAAAACAATTCAGACTTTCGATTATAATAGAAATAAATAAAAAATCCCAAAGTCTTTCGAGTATAATCGAAATCAAGTTGAAAAATAATTTAAATTCGAGTATACTCGAAATAGATGGAGGGATTCAAATGGATTATATTTTTAGAGATAGGTATATAGAAAAAATTAAAAATTTTATTGATAAACCAATTGTAAAAATTTTAACTGGAATGAGACGTGTTGGAAAATCTACAATTTTAAATATTATTAAGAACGACGTTTTAAAGGATATTCCTGAAGAAAATAAAATTTATATGAATTTTGAATCCTTTGAATATTTTGAAATTAACAATTCAAGTGCATTAAAAGAATATTTAAATGAAAAATTGAAAGACCAAAAGGGAAAAGTTTATTTTTTCTTTGATGAAATTCAGTTAGTCGAAGATTGGGAGAAAGTAATAAATGCCCTGAGGGTTAGCTTTGATTCAGACATTTACATCACTGGGTCTAATTCAAAATTAATATCTGGTGACTTGGCAACACTTCTTGCTGGTAGATATGTTGAATTTGAAATCCAGCCCTTAAGTTTCTATGAATTTTCAGAAATTTACAAAGATTCAGACTTAAATGAAGAAGATTTATTTCAAAAATTTATAAAAATTGGTGGTATGCCAGGTTTAAAATATTTCAAGCTTGAGGAAGAAGTTTCTCAGAAATATTTAAATGATATTTATAACACAGTCCTCGTGAAAGATGTTTTGAACTACAACAATATAAGAGATGTTGATATTTTTAATAGGATTCTCAGCTTCGCAATGCAAAATATTGGCGCGACATTTTCTGCTAGTGCAATAAAAAATTATTTAAAGAGCGAAAATCGAAATATTTCTGTAGACACTGTTTTAAATTATTTGGAATATTGCAACAGGGCCTTTGTCTTAAAAAAAGTTCCAAGATTTGATCTAGAAGGCAAAAAACTCTTAAAGGTTGATGAAAAATATTATTTGACAGATCATGGCTTTAGACAGTCCATGGGCTTTTCTAACGTTAAAGATATTGAAAAAACTTTGGAAAATATTGTCTACATTGAGCTTTTATCGCGAGGATATGATGTGAAAATTGGAAAAGTAAAAGATAGAGAAATAGATTTTGTGGCAAAAAGAGGAGAGATCATTTCTTATTTTCAAATTTCATACCTAATGGAAAATGAAAAAACTAGAGAAAGGGAGTTTGGAGTTTATGATTTAATAAAAGACAATTATCCAAAATATGTCCTCTCCATGGATAAATTTGATTTTTCACAAAAAGGCATTGTTCACAAAAACATAATTGACTTCTTGTTGGAAAGAGAGAAATAATTTTTTAAATTGCAATAGAAGTGAACTTGTAAATAAAAATAAATAACTATATAATAACTTGGGGTTTAACCCAAGTTTTTTTAATTAAAGGAGAAAAAATGAAAACTTCTTATATACTTATGATAATTACAATCCTCTCCAAGGTCTTTGGACTCTTGAGGGAGAAGGCCCTTGCTTACTTCTTTGGAGTTGGCATGGTGGCAGATATTTTTTTAGTAGCCTTCCAACTTCCTATGACCTTTACCAATGTCATTAGTGGTGCTGTTGCCAACGGCTATATCCCTATGTACGACAAAATTAAGGAGAGGGACGACAAGAAACTTGCTGACATCTTTACTGCTAATCTTTCAAATATAATTTTTATTGTCTTTGCAATAGTGACAATTCTTTCCATTATATTTGCAAGACCTCTTGTCAAGTTAATGGCTGAAGGTTTTTCTGGAGAAAAGCTTGAGCTTGCAATTTTTGTTTCAAGAGTTGCCATGCTATCAATTGCCGTAACAGCAGTAAGTTCTATCTACAAGGCCTACTTACAAATTCATGAAAAGTTTGTAATTTCTGTCCTTCACTCAATTATTATGAATATCATAATAATTATTTCCATGGGGTTTGCCTACAAGATGGGGATAAATTATCTTGCAGTGGGAATTCTCTTGGCCTTTGTCCTTCAATATGGGATTTTTATTAGGCCAATTAAGAAGCTTGGCTACAAGCATTCTTTAAAAATTGATTTCAATGAAGATATTAAGAAGTTATTTACTTCTATTCTTCCAATTTTGATTTCAACTTCTGCAATTGAAATAAACTTTATGATTTCACGTTCTCTTGCATCTGGAGCCTATGCTGGTGGGATTTCTATCTTAAATTATTCCTATAAGCTGCAAAGTTTTGTCACAGGAATTGTTGTAACTTCAATTATCACTGCAACTTATCCTAAGCTTGCAAAGTTTGGATCAAAAAAAGATTTAGAAAATTTAAAAGATGCCTTGTCAGAAGGTCTTTCAAATATGCTAATCCTAGTTGTGCCGGCAGCCTTTGGCCTTTATGTTTTTTCTTTTCCAATTGTAAATCTCTTATTTGTTGGGGGAGAATTTTCTGTTGAAGATGCTAGGATTACTGCTACAGTCTTATCTTTCTTTGCCTTTGGAGTTATAGGAATTGGGGTTAGAGAAATTATTTCAAGAGCCTTCTACTCTCTTGGCGACAACAAGACGCCAGTTTACAATTCTCTAATTATTGTTGGAATTAATATTGCCCTTGCACTTTTATTATCAAAAGTCATGGGAATTAGGGGGATTGCTTTTGCTACATCAATTTCCTTTATTGTTGGAGCCCTTGCAATGTATTTTTCTTCTATAAGACTAATAGGAAATGTGTTTGATAAGAAGCTTCTTAAAAATCTTATAAAAATAACAATTTCGTCAGGAGCTATGGCTCTTGGATCGAGACTAGTTTATGAAGTCCTTACAAAAAGCTTTAGCATAAATTTATCTCTTCTTATTTCTATTCTTGTAGCAGGCCTAATTTATCTTATACTTCTCATCCTTTTGAGAGTTGATGAGATAAGAGAAATTTTAAAACTTGTCCTTAAAAAGTAGAAATTTATTAAGGACCTTTCCTTTTTCTCTTTATTAGTGTAAAATATTATCTAATAAGGAGTGATACATATGAAGGTAATTTTTCACGTAGTAGAACAAGACAAGTGGACTTCTGTAATATCAAACGTAAGAGACTTGTTAGACAACTTTGATGACATCCAAATAGAAATAATTGCAATGTCAAAAGCAGCTGCATTATTTAACAGATACTCTGGAGTTGACTTCCAAGGAATTATTGGAAATCCAAAGGTTAATATTACAATAGGAAAGAAAGCATTAGAAGAAAACAGACTTAAAGAAGAACTAATTCCTTCAGAAATCAAAATCGAAGACTTAGTTATAACAAAAATCGTAAAGCTTCAAAACGAAGGTTACGCTTATATTAGACTTTAAAAAGAATTCTGCCTTTTGGCAGGATTTTTTTATTTAAAAACCTTGCAAAGTGTCGGCAATAATGATAAAATACCTATTTGCATAATAATAATTAGAGTGGTGATTTGTACTCTAATTGGATACACTCATTTGAAAGGCTAGGGTGAGAAAATTAATGGTACATCCTGTTAAATATGGGAAACGTGAGAGAATGAGTTTTTCTCGTGTAGATGAAGTTATGTCACTTCCAAATCTTCTTGACGTGCAGACTTCTTCATACAAATGGTTGATTGAAGAAGGATTGAAAGAAGTTTTTGATGACGTATCTCCTATTGAGGATTACTCTGGAAATTTAATTTTAGAATTTGTGGACTATCATTTATCTGATGAAATCAAATATGATATAGACGAATCTAAACAGAGAGACACAAATTACTCTGCGCCATTAAAGGCAAAGGTAAGACTTATCAATAGTGAAACTGGCGAAGTTAAGGAACAGGAAGTCTTTATGGGCGACCTTCCACTTATGACACCAACTGGCACATTTGTAATAAATGGGGCAGAGCGTGTAGTTGTTTCACAACTTGTAAGAAGTCCTGGAGCATATTATAAGGAAGAAAGAGACAAGACAGGTAAGAAAATCTATTCGGCAACACTTATACCAAATAGGGGAGCTTGGCTTGAATTTGAAACTGATGCTCAAGGCGTTATCAATGTAAGAATTGATAGGACAAGAAAAATTCCTATTACTGTCTTATTAAGAGCTATTGGTGTTGAATCTAACCAAGAAATCATGGACGTAATTGGAGAAAGTGAAGCTGTATTAAAGACTCTTGAAAAAGATATTACTACTAACAAGAATGAAGCTTTACTTGAAATCTATAAAAAATTAAGACCAGGTGAACCACCTACTATTGATTCAGCTCAATCACTTTTTGAGAATATGTTCTTCGATGACAGAAGATATGACCTTGCAAAAGTTGGTAGATATAAATTCAACAAAAAGCTTGGCATTTCTGCAAGACTTGAAGGTAATATTCCTGCTGAAGACATAGTTGACCCAATGACTGGGGAAATCTTAGCAGAAGCTG
The DNA here is from genome assembly GCF_016726485.1 of Peptoniphilus harei. Taxonomy (GTDB): domain Bacteria; phylum Bacillota; class Clostridia; order Tissierellales; family Peptoniphilaceae; genus Peptoniphilus_A; species Peptoniphilus_A harei. The sequence goes on along the minus strand of NZ_CP068103.1, from coordinate 357,315 downwards.
GCGAACTATTAAATAGGGCAAAGGCTGAAAAGATTGAAGCAGCTGGTGTTAACCAAGTCCTAATTAAGACTGACGAAAACTACGAACACGCAAGTGAAAATACAATAGTAATTGGAAACAACTTCTCCTTTGTTGATGCTTATGAACTAGACTTCGACATGGAAGAACTTGGTTTTAAAGAAAAAGTATATAGACCACTTTTCGATGAACTTTATGAAGAATATTCTGAAGACACAGAAAAGTTTAAGGAAGAGCTTGTAAAGGCTCATAGAGAACTATCTCCAAAAAATATTTTAATCGACGATATTATCGCTGGTATAAATTATGAATTTGGACTTATGAACAACGTGGGATCCGTTGACGACATCGACCATCTTGGAAACAGAAGAATTAGATCTGTTGGAGAACTTCTTCAAAACCAATTTAGGATTGGTATTTCAAGAATGGAAAGAGTTATCCGTGAAAGGATGACTGTACAAGATGTTGATGCAACAACTCCACAATCACTGATAAATATTAGACCTGTGACAGCTGCGATAAAAGAATTTTTCGGTTCTTCCCAACTTTCACAATTTATGGACCAAAATAATCCTCTATCAGAATTAACTCACAAGAGAAGGTTATCTGCACTAGGACCTGGTGGGTTGAGTAGAGATAGGGCTGGATTTGAAGTGCGTGACGTCCATAACTCACATTACGGAAGAATGTGTCCTATTGAGACACCAGAAGGTCCAAACATTGGACTTATCACATCCCTTACAACTTACGCAAGAATCAACGACTATGGTTTTATTGAAACACCATATAGGAAGGTTGTTGACGGAGTTGTAACTGATCAAATAGATTATCTAACTGCCGATGTTGAGTACGAACAAATCATTGCTCAAGCTGACGAAAGACTTGATGAAAATAATAAATTCGTTGAAGATAGGATTGCTGCCAGAGGTCATGGCGGTAATGCCGATATTTTCGACATAAAAGACGTAAACTACATGGACGTTTCTCCACAACAAATTGTTGCTGTAGGTACATCCATGATTCCTTTCTTGGAAAACGACGACGCCAACAGGGCTCTAATGGGTGCCAACATGCAGCGTCAAGCAGTACCTCTATTAAAGACTGAGGCTCCTGTTGTTGGAACTGGTATTGAATACAGGGCAGCAAAGGACTCAGGTGTTGTAATTGTTTCTAAGAACAAGGGTAAAATCAAAAAAGTTGACTCTGTTCATATTGAAGTGGAAAGAGAATCTGACAAGGGAATCGACACATATAAACTTCACAAGTTTATGGGTGGTAACCAAGGAACTACAATTAACCAAAGACCTATTGTAAATGAAGGGGACCTTGTAGAAGCAGGAGAAATCATTGCTGACGGTCCATCAACTGATATGGGTGAAATGGCCCTTGGTAAAAATATCCTAATAGCCTTTATGAACTGGGAAGGATATAACTACGAAGATGCCATGCTTGTAAGTCAAGAGCTTGTTATTGATGATGTATTAACTTCACTTCACATTGAAGAATATGAATCAGAAGCAAGAGATACAAAACTTGGACCTGAAGAAATTACAAGAGACATACCTAATGTTGGGGAAGACATGCTAAAAGACCTTGACGACAGGGGTATTATAAGAATTGGTGCAGAAGTAAAACCAGGAGATATCCTAGTTGGTAAGGTAACTCCAAAGGGAGAAACTGAACTTTCTGCAGAAGAAAGACTTCTTCGTTCAATCTTTGGTGAAAAGGCAAGAGAAGTAAGAGATACTTCCCTTAGACTTCCTCATGGTGAACATGGAATTGTTGTTGATGTTAAGACATTTAATAGGTCTGAAGGAGACGAACTTCAACCAGGTGTCAACGAAATGGTAAGAGTCTTTGTTGCTACAAAGAGAAAGATTCAAGTAGGGGACAAGATGTGTGGTCGTCACGGAAACAAGGGTGTTATCTCTAGGGTTATGCCTAAGGAAGACATGCCTTACATGCCAGACGGTACACCAATCCAAATTGTTCTTAACCCACTAGGGGTTCCATCTCGTATGAACCTTGGACAAGTACTTGAAGTTCACTTGGGACTTGCTGCCAAAAAACTTGGATGGCACGTTGCAACACCAGTATTTGACGGTGCCAATGAAAATGACATCTTCGACACACTTGAAGAAGCTGGATATTCTAGAGATGGAAAAATTCAACTAAGAGATGGTAGAACTGGAGAAGAATTTGACCACCCTGTAACTGTTGGTTACATGTATATGTTAAAGCTTCACCACTTAGTTGATGAAAAGATCCACGCTCGTTCTACTGGACCTTACTCACTTGTTACACAACAACCTCTTGGAGGTAAGGCACAATTCGGTGGACAAAGATTTGGAGAGATGGAAGTTTGGGCTCTTGAAGCATATGGTGCTAGCCATACCCTACAAGAAATGCTTACAGTTAAGTCTGACGATATTGTTGGTCGTGTTAAGACTTACGAAGCTATTGTTAAGGGCGAAAACATTCCACAACCAGGAGTTCCTGAATCCTTTAAGGTTCTAATAAAAGAACTTCAAGCACTAGCTCTTGAAATTCAAGTTCTTGATGATAAGGGCAATGAAGTTGACCTTGAAGTTGATGAAGATGAACTAACAAAGATTGATAACATCGATGATAAAAATACAAAATCAGATGAAGATGAATTAAAGGAACTTATCGAACAAACTGGAACTGCAAATATTGGAATCAGAACAATTTCAAATGATGAAGTTGAGTCTTTTGAAAAAAGTCACATCTACGAAGATGAAGACGGCGAGTATGAAGACGACGATGAATCCGATGAATCTGAAGATTAATTATTGTTTTAATTAATATGAAAGGAGAAGTGCTCCTTGAGCGAACATGAATTATTCCATTCAATAAAAATTGGACTAGCTTCACCTCAAAAGATCAGATCTTGGTCTTATGGAGAAGTTAAAAAACCGGAAACTATAAATTATAGGACATTAAAGCCTGAAAAAGAAGGTCTATTTTGTGAAAAAATATTTGGACCTACTAAGGACTGGGAATGTTCCTGTGGAAAATATAAAAGAGTAAGATACAAGGGAGTAGTCTGCGAAAAATGTGGCGTTGAGGTCACAAAGGCTAAGGTTCGTCGTGAAAGAATGGGTCATATTGAACTTGCTGCTCCAGTATCACACATTTGGTACTTCAAGGGTATCCCTTCAAGAATGGGTCTTGTTTTAGACATGAGCCCTAGGGCCCTTGAAAAGGTACTTTACTTTGCATCTTATGTAGTAACTTATGTTGAACCAGGCGAAACAACTCTTTATGAAAAACAACTATTATCAGAAATTGAGTATAGGGAATTCAAGAGAGAATATGGTGACAAGTTCACTGCAAAGATGGGTGCAGAAGCTATTAGGGACCTTCTAGAAAAAGTTGACCTTCAAAGGGAAAATGACGAACTTACAGAAGAGCTCCAAGATGCAACTGGACAAAAGAAAATTAGAATAACAAGAAGACTTGAAGTTATTGATGCCTTTATTCAATCAGACAACAAGCCTGAATGGATGATCCTTGATGCGATCCCTGTTATACCACCTGATTTAAGACCAATGGTACAACTTGATGGTGGCAGATTTGCAACAAGTGACTTAAACGACTTATACAGAAGAATTGTAAATAGAAACAACAGACTTAAGAAGTTAATGGACATCAATGCTCCAGACATTATCGTTAGAAATGAAAAGAGAATGCTACAAGAATCTGTAGATGCTCTTATTGACAACGGTAGACGTGGAAGACCTGTTACTGGACCAGGAAATAGACCACTTAAATCTTTATCAGAAATGTTAAAAGGTAAGCAAGGTCGTTTCCGTCAAAACTTACTTGGTAAGAGAGTTGACTACTCTGGTCGTTCTGTAATCGTAGTTGGACCAGATCTTAAATTCTACCAATGTGGACTTCCAAAAAATATGGCACTTGAATTATTCAAGCCTTTCGTAATGAAGGAACTTGTTTCTCGTGGCCTAACTTATAACATTAAATCTGCAAAGAGAATGGTTGAAAGAGGAAAGGAAGAAGTTTGGGATGTACTTGAAGAAGTTATCCAAGACCACCCAGTTCTGCTTAACCGTGCACCGACACTTCACAGACTTGGTATCCAAGCCTTTGAACCTGTCCTAGTAGAAGGTAAGGCTATTAAGCTTCACCCACTTTCTTGTACAGCATACAATGCCGACTTCGATGGTGACCAAATGGCAGTCCATCTACCACTATCAACTGAAGCACAAGCTGAAGCAAGACTACTAATGCTTTCAACTAACAATATCTTAGCCCTTAAGGATGGTAAGCCAATTACTACTCCTACACAAGATATGGTTCTTGGTTCATATTATCTAACTCTTATGAGAGAAGATAAGTTAAAGGGCGACGGATCAATTTACAGAAACTATGATGAAATGTTCCACGCTTATGAATCAGGATTCTTACACCTTCAATCTAAGGTATCTATAAGAAGATATGCAGATGAAAATGACAAGAGGGGAAAAATTGTATCATCAACTGTTGGTAGATTTTTAATGAACGAATTTATCCCACAAGACCTTGGATTTGTTAACAGGGATGAAGACAAGTATTCACTTGAAATTGACCAAGTTGTAGACAAGAAACTTCTTGGAAAAATAATTGAAAAAACTTATAAAAAACATGGAAATATAAAAACTGCTGAACTTCTTGACAACATCAAGGCAACAGGATATCACTACTCAACTATTGGAGCAGTATCAATTTCAATGGGTGACGTACAAATTCCTGCATCTAAACCAGAAATTTTAGCAGCAGCTGAAAAAGAAGTAGCTAAGTATGAAAAAGCCTTTAGAAGAGGTCTTATATCTGATGAAGAAAGATATGAAAAGGTAATTGAAATTTGGAACAAGGCCACAGATGACTTAACTGACGATGTAATGGACGGCTTTGATGCCCTAAACAACATCTACATCATGGCAGACTCTGGAGCCAGAGGTTCTAAGAACCAAATCAGACAACTTGCAGGTATGCGTGGACTTATGGCATCACCTTCAGGTAGGACAATAGAAGTTCCAATCACTTCAAACTTTAGGGAAGGTCTATCAGTACTTGAATTCTACATGTCAGCCCACGGTTCTAGAAAGGGTCTTGCCGATACAGCCCTAAGGACTGCCGACTCTGGTTACTTGACAAGAAGGCTAGTAGACGTTTCACAACAAGTAATCATATCTGAAGAAGACTGCGGCACAGATGAATATCTTGTAGCTAAAGCCTTCAAAGATGGAAAAGAACTAATAGAATCTCTTGCAGATAGAATCGAAGGAAGATATTCCTTTGAAGATATTGTAAATCCAGAAACTGGAGAACTAATAGTTGGAGCTAACGAACCAATCTCTGATGATGACGCAGTTCTAATTGAATCTCTAGGAATAGAAGAAGTTAAGGTTAGATCAATTCTTGGCTGTAAGAGTAAAAGCGGTGTTTGTTCCCACTGCTATGGTAGAAACCTTGCAACAGGATCTCACGTTGGTATTGGAGAAGCAGTTGGTGTAATTGCTGCCCAATCAATTGGTGAACCGGGTACACAACTTACAATGAGAACTTTCCACACTGGTGGTGTAGCGGCAGCTGCCGATATCACTCAAGGTCTTCCAAGAGTTGAAGAACTTTTCGAAGCAAGAAAGCCAAAGGGTCTTGCAGTAATTGCAGAACGTGCTGGTGTAGTTGACATCAAGGAAACTAACAAGAAGAGAGAAGTTCTTATTACAGCTGAAGACGGAACAGTTGACTCCTATAATATCGTTTATGGTTCAAGATTAAAGGTTAAAGCAGGCGATGAAGTTGAAGCAGGAGATGAACTTACACAAGGTTCTGTATATCCACAAGACTTACTACGTGTTAAGGGCGAAAAAGGTGTACAAGAATACATTGTAAAAGAAGTTCAAAGAGTTTATAGACTTCAAGGGGTAGACATCAACGACAAGCACATTGAAATTATTGTTAGACAAATGCTATCAAAGTGCAAGATAGAAGATGCAGGAGACACAGATTTACTTCCAGGATCTCTTGTAAATGTTGTTGACTACAAAAAAGCAAATAAGGACGCAATAGATGCAGGTAAAGAACCAGCAATTGGTCAAATTAATTTACTTGGTATCACAAAGGCTTCCCTTGCAACAGAATCCTTCTTATCAGCAGCATCCTTCCAAGAAACTACAAGAGTTCTTACAGATGCAGCAATCAAGGGTAAGGAAGATAAACTTGAAGGTCTAAAGGAAAATATTATAATTGGACAACTTATACCAGCAGGTACAGGCGCTCGTATTAATTCCAAGGTTCAAATTGGAATCGACGAAAGCCTAAAAGAAGATTACAATATTCTAGAAGACTCTGAAGTAATAACAAGTGATGATGTAAAAATTGAACTTGAAACAGTTGAAGAAGAATAAAATATTATAAATTAAGAGTAGGCTTAGAGATGAGCCTACTTTTTTGTGCAAATTTTTATGGGTCCTTCTCTTATATGTTTTGTGAATAAAAATATTAATGAAAATTTAAAAATTTCTGATATTTAAAATATTTGCAAGTCTTAAGTTAATTATGAGTTTGAGAAAAATTAAGACTTTTTAATTAACTAGGCGCTTGTAAAAAATCATGACCTTCTAATAAACTTTGATCTTCTAAAAAGGAACGACCTTGTAATAAGTTAAGAACTTCTGAAAGATTATGACCTTGTAATAAATTATAAGCTTCTGAAAAATTATGAACTTGTAAAAAATTATGACTTTATAAAAAGTTTTGACTTTCAAATAAACTATGAGCTTGTAAAAAAATGACGCTGATTAAAAGTTTTTAAAATTAGATATAAAAGGACCTTTTAAAATTCAATTAAATAATAGGTAATATGGTTAAAATAAAAATTTTATTAAGTCTTGAGATAAATTATTTGGGTTTTAAGTTTATAAAAATTTTAATTAATCATAGATGGTGAAAGGGACGACAAGAAAATTAAAAATTAAAAGTTTAATAACAAAGAATCTAAATTAAAAATAATTTATATAAACCCTCAAGCTAAATTATTTTTATTTTGAATTTCCAAACAAAGTCTTTTTTTAATTTCCAAATAAATTTTTTTTATCATATTTTGTGGAAGGGAGTAGAAGAAACATAAAATTAAAAATTTTATAATAAAGAAATCAAAAATCAAATAAAAAACTAAGAAATAATAAATTTTACATAAACTTTAATATTTATTTAACAAAAACAAATATTGCTGTTTTATAATATAAAAACCGGGTAACCTATTAGTAAGATGAAGTAATAAATTTTTTAATTCTAAAATTTAGGGAGGATAATATGACAATGAATTACAATGCTTGGAATGATATGTTCAAGACAAGCCAAGATATGATGAAAGCATGGGTGGATGCTCTGCCAAAGAGAGACCCTGAAAATAAAGAATCTGAAGATAATGCCTTTGATTTTACAAAATATCAAGATTGGGCAAAATTTCAACAAGCTTGGATGAGAAGTTGGGAAGATATGATGAAAAATGCAGGCCCACAAAATGTATTTTCCAATAATACTTACGAAGCTTGGACAAAAATGATGGAATTATACAATCCTCTTGATGCCAGCAAAATGATGGGAGCAGGCACAAGAGATGTCTTCGAAAAAATTCTAAATTCTAACAAATTGTATCTTGGAGCTTATGAACAATGGAAAAAATTTAATGACGACTTTTTAAAGCCAGGAACTGATACTTATAAAGAGAACCTTGAACAACTAGTAAAGCAATTTAATGAAATATTCACGAATAATCTGATTCCACTTTTACCTAAAGAAATGCAAGGTTTAATGGTTAATTCTCAAAGCTATTTTAATACCTATTTAAAAACTTTAGAAAATTTCCTTGGCCCATGGTCTTTTGCTTACCAAAATATAGCTGAGATATATATGGAATCTATTTATAAGGATCCAATGAAGTTATCAGATGCCTTAAAAGAATGGAAGGATGCTTATAATAAGACTTTTGGAATTTTAGTAAAGTCTCCTGTAGTGGGAAGTTCTAGAGAATTACTGGAACAAAATAACAGGGCTGTAGACTCTATGGTTGATATGCTTATTTCTGTTTCAGAATTTATAACAAAGGCCTTATCAGTTGGATACAAAAATTCTCAAGAAGTTTTTGAAGAATACTTCGACTCAGTTGATAAGGGCGAAGATCCAAAAACTTTCAATGAGTTTTATAAGATGTGGTCAAAACATGTTGAAAATGCCATTGAAAAGTACTTCTACACTGATGAATTCTCAAAGCTTATTGCAAAAGCAGCAGATTCATATATGATTTTTAAAATAGAATACGACAAGTTAATAGAAAAATCTCTTAGCGATTCTCCAATTGTCACAAAATCAGAAGTAGACAATGTTTATAAAAATGTTTACGAATTGAGACGTGAAGTTAGGTCTCTTAAAAAAGAATTGGAAGAACTTAGGGGAAAAGAAGGCTTAAAAAGTGACAAATAATTATTTCCTATAATTTTGAAATAGTTAATTAAGGGAGGCAAAAATATGTATAATGATTTTTTCGATATAAAGACATCTATTGAGGAAGGAATAAAGGCTCAGGAAAAATTCCTAAAGAGTTATGAAAGTATGATTAGTGCAACTAATGACCACGCCAATCAGACTCCTAGAGAGGTTGTTTTTGAGGAAGATAAATTAAAACTTTATAACTATAAAAAGTCTACAAGAAGTATAAGCAAGGTTCCAACACTAATTGTTTATGCCCTTGTTAACACTCCTTCTATGATGGATATTGGCCAAGACAAGTCTTTTATTAAAAAGTTAGTGGACAGTGGTCTTGATTTATATTTAATCGAATGGGGATTTCCAACTGCTGATGACAAATATATAAGTCTTGATGATTATATAAATATTTATATTGACGATTGTGTCGACCACATTAGAAAGGAAAAGGGAGTAGACAAGATAAACATTCTTGGAGTTTGCCAAGGTGGTACTTTTAGTTTAATGTACACAGCTCTTCATCCAGAAAAAATTAAGAACCTAGTGACTATGGTTACACCTGTCGACTTTTCAACAGATGATGGACTTCTTTTCAAATGGGGAAAATATTTAAATCCAGATAGGATGGTAGAGGCCTATGGAGTTGTGCCAGGGGACTTTATGAATACTGGTTTCCTAACTTTAAAACCTCTTTCACTAATGGTCAATAAATATGTAGATGTTATAAATGACCTAGATGATCCTGAACATCTTTCAAGCTTTATGACTATGGAAAAATGGATTTTTGATAGTCCGGGACAAGTTGGAATGGCATACAAGGAATTTTTAAATGCAATGTACAGGGAAAATCGCCTAATGAAGGGTGAAATGGAAATTGCTGGTGAAAAAGTAGATTTGAAGAAAATTACTCAACCAGTCCTAAACCTTTATGCAGAAAGAGATAACCAAGTTCCAAATGCTGCGTCAATTCCAATTGGAGATTGTGTAGGAAGTGAAGACTACACAGCTAAATCTTTCCCTACAGGACACATTGGAATGTTTGTTAGTAGAAGAAGTCAGGAAGAAGTAGCGCCAACAGTAGTAGATTGGCTAAAGAAACGTTCAAAATAAATATAGAAGGGATAGTGACTTATGGATAATACAAAGGGAAAAACTATTGATGAGTTAAAAGTAGGACAAAGTGCTTGTTTTACAAAAACAGTTTCTGAGGCAGACGTTTATAACTATATCGGTGTATCTGGTGACTTTAACCCTGCCCATATAAATGAAGAATTTGCGAAAAAGACAAGATTTAAAGAACGTATAGCCCACGGTATGATTAGTGCAGGATTCATTTCTTCAGTGCTAGGAACTCAGTTACCTGGTCCAGGAACTATTTATTTGAATCAAGATCTTAAATTTACTCACCCAGTTCACTTTGGTGATACGATCACTGCAACTTGTACTGTTGAAGAATTATTCTCTGACACAAATAGGGTAATATTAAGTACAGTTTGTGAAAATCAACATGGACAAACTGTAATCGAGGGAAGGGCCTTAGTCCTAGCTCCTCTTCCAGATTAAAATAATAATAAAAATGATAGGGCGACCTTATATGAGGGTCGCTTTTTTATATTCAAAAAATTATTCTATTGGATAGAAAAATAAAATAAGATATTTTATCCTTGTGAAATTGAAAATATTTTGATAAAAAAGAATTGCTTATAAATTTAATCGCTTAATTTGCTGATGAATAAATACGAAGAATTAAAATAGAGAGATAAAATAAAGTTTTTATTGGTCTTGTTTTTGATAAAGAGTATCAGAAACCCTATTTTAAGAATGACTAGATTTGAATGATGATAAAGATTTCCCAAAATGAATTTTTTCAGTAGAATAATGTACTTTAATAAAATTTAGTGTTATAATTATAACAAATGGTAAAAATATAGGCTAAAGCCAAATAAGGGGTGAAGTTTTATGAGTTCAAGAAATCTCACTTTTTCCGTAGGTGGAGTTCATATGGACGAACACAAAACTTTGACAGAAAAAATCGCAATTGAGAGGATGCCAAGTCCAAAGATTGCTTACATACCTATGTCACAACACATTGGAGCGCCATGCTCACCTGTTGTTTCAAAGGGCGACTCTGTTAAAGTTGGCCAAATTGTTGGGAATTCTGAAGCTTTTATTTCAGCAGCTATACACTCTTCTGTATCAGGTACAGTTAAAGAGATTAAAAAAATGTATACAGCTGATGGAAGGTATTGTGATTGCGTCGTTATAGAAAACGATGGCAAAGATGAAATGATTGAGGACCTTAAATCTTTTAAGGATTATAAGGATCATCCTATTGACGACTTAATTCCTTTTATTAAGGAAAAGGGAATCGTAGGAATGGGTGGAGCTGGTTTCCCTCTTCATGCAAAACTTAAGGGTGAAGATCCAGTTCTAGACGAATGTATAATCAATGGTGCAGAGTGTGAGCCTTTCCTTACATGTGACCATAGAATTATGCTAGAAAAAACTGAAGAAATATTAGAAGGTTTAGATATCTTCTCACATTTTTACAATAAGGAAGCTTCTTACATGGCAATTGAGGAAAACAAACCTGATGCAATTGCTAAGATGGAAGAAGTTATAGGTAATAATCCTAATTGGAATCACTTAAAAGTTGTTGGATGTCAAACTAAGTATCCACAAGGTGATTCAAAGAGACTTTCTGAAGCCGTAGTTGGTAGAATTGTTCCACAAAATGGTGTAACAAATGATGTTGGAGTTTTCCTAACAAATGTTGGTACTACTCTAGCTTTCTATGAAGCTATGATCGAAGGAAAGCCTTCTTATGAAAGAGTTATAACTGTTTCTGGTTCTGGTATTAAAGAACCTAAGAATATTCTCGTTAAAGTAGGAACTCCTGTGGGAGATATCCTAGATTTCTGTGGCGGTCTTAAAGACAACTTCAAAGAAATCATCTGTGGTGGTCCTATGACTGGTAAGTCAGTATTTAATCTTGACTCACCAATTACTAAGACTACTTCTGGTATTTTGGTTTTCACTGAAGAAGAAGTTACAGAAAGAATTGAGTCTCCATGTATTAGATGTTCAAGATGTGTAGACCATTGTCCAGCCAATATAAATCCAACTGATATTAATCATGCGATTTTAAAGGGAGATGTAGACTTATGTATGGATCTTCACGCTGACCAATGTATGGAATGTGGTATATGTTCCTTTGTTTGTCCAGCCAAGAGACATCTTACAGCATCTGTTAAATTAGCTAAACGAGAAATCAGAGCTAATCAAAAGAGATAGGAGGGATCAATTTGGAAAATAATAAAATTAATAAGGATCCGATGACAGTAAACGAGGCACGCTTTGTTTCACTAGCTCCTCATATTAGGTCAAATGATACTGTTAGAAAGATTATGCTTGATGTTATTATCGCACTTGCTCCTGCAATGATTGCTTCTGTATATTTCTTTGGAACAAGGGCCATAGCACTTTTAGCAGTATGTATTGGTGCTTGTGTATTTACTGAACTTATTACACAAAAATGCCTAAAGAAAACTGTTCAAATTGCTGACTTATCTGCTGTTGTTACTGGGATTTTGATTGCACTTAATATGCCACAATCTTTTCCACTATGGATGGCAGCTTTCGGATCAGTTTTTGCAATATTAGTAGTTAAAGAATGTTTTGGTGGTATTGGTTTCAACTTTATGAACCCAGCTCTTGCAGCTAGACTTGTGCTTATGACATCTTGGCCAAAACAAATTACAGATTATATTTCACCAGAATTATTGAAGCAAGGTCTTACAACATCATCTGCAGCAGTGGATGGTCTATCTTATGCAACACCTCTTCAAGTTATTGCATCTGGTGATCTTGCAAATCTTCCTTCAATGGGAGATATGTTTATTGGAAATATTGGTGGTGTAATAGGAGAAACTTCTGCAATTGCACTTCTAATTGGATTTGTTTACCTAGTAGCAAGAAAGGTAATTTCTTGGGAAATCCCAGTAATTTATGTTGCATCAACTGCAATATGTCTATTTGTTCTTGGAATCCCAATGGAACTTATTCCTTATGAACTACTTGCAGGTGGTTTGTTACTTGGTGCTATCTTTATGGCAACTGACTACACTACAAACCCAATAAACAGAAAGGGAAGAATTATTTTTGCTCTTGGCTGTGGTATCTTAACTGCAGTAATTAGGGTTAAGGCATCTCTTCCTGAAGGTGTTTCATACGCAATATGTCTTATGAACCTCGCAACACCATTAATTGACAAACTTACTATATCAAGTGCATATGGGGAGGCGAAGTAAATGAAAGAACCAGTAAAATTCGGAATAATACTTTTAGTATTCTGTGCCCTATCAGCAGGTCTTCTTGCAGCTGTAAATAGTTTTACGGCTCCAGTAATTGCTGAAACTGAACTTAAAAATACACTTGCATCCTATGAAGTTATTTTTGGTGATGCTGCTGATAGTTTCGAAGAATACGATCAAGCTAAATTAGATTCAATAAAAGAAAAATATCCAAACATAGAAAAAATCTTTGTTGCCAAAAAAGGTGAGGATGTTGTTGGATATGGTGTAAACGTAAAATCAAATGGTTATGGTGGAGCTATGACTAACGCCCTTGGTTTTCTACTTGAAGGCGATACAATCGCTGGATTTAGAAATATCTCCAATGGAGAAACAAGTGGATTTGGTTCTAGAATCACTACTGATGAATATTATCCTTCCTATGAAGGTAAGTCTGCTGCTGGTCCTCTAGAACTTTCTAAGGAACCTAAGGCTGATAATGAAGTTATGTGGTTGACATCAGCTACAATCTCCTCTAAGGCAGCTCTTGCAGGCTCAAATGATGCCATTCAAGTTTATAACGAAGTTCTAAAGAATGAATAAGGGGGTTTAAAATGAAATTATCTAAAGTATTTTTAGACGGTGCTTTCAAAAACAATCCTGTATTCATGCAACTTATAGGTCTTTGTTCAGTACTGGCTATTACAAACAGCTTAACTAACTCACTAGCAATGGGTATGGCAGTTACTTTTGTACTTATAATGAGTAACACAGTAGTATCTGCCCTTAGAAATGTAATTCCTGATAAAATAAGAATTCCTTGTTTTATAGTAGTAATTGCAACTTTCGTAACTTTAGTACAAATGATCCTTCAAGCATATTTCCAATCAATTTATGCAGCACTTGGTATTTTCTTACCACTAATCGTAGTTAACTGCTGTATCCTTGGAGAAGCAGAAGGTTTCGCTTACAAGAACAAACTTGTTCCATCAATAGTAGATGGACTTGGAACAGGAGTTGGCTATACAATAGCAGTTCTTTCCATGGGTCTTGTGCGTGAATTTTTCGGCTACGGAACATTATTTGAAAAACAAGTCCTACCAGAATCCTATCCAGGAATTGGACTTATGGGAGCTCCAGCAGGTGCCTTCATACTTCTAGGATTCTTAATTGCAGGATTTAAACTACTACTTAATAGGAGGGCAGACTAATGTTAGAGAGTATTTTAACAATTTTAATTTCAACAATACTTGTAAATAACTATATATTTGCTCAGTTCTTAGGAATTTGTCCCTTCTTAGGTGTATCTTCCAAAACAGAAACTGCCCTTGGAATGGGAGTTGCCGTTACCTTTGTAGTTGTACTTGCATCTGCAATAACATGGCTAATTCAAAATTTCGTACTAAATAAATTTGGACTTGAGTACTTACAAACAATTGCCTTTATACTTGTAATTGCATCTCTAGTACAATTTGTAGAAATGTTTATTAAGAAGTCATCACCTTCACTTTACCAAGCTATGGGTGTTTATCTTCCACTTATCACTACAAACTGTGTTGTACTTGGTGTAACAGTATTAAACGTGCAAAACGGATATAACTTAATAGAAACAATCTTTAGTGGATTTGGAGCTTCTCTAGGCTTTACACTAGCTTTAGTATTAATCGCAGCCCTAAGAGAAAAACTTATGCTTGCAGATGTACCTAAGGCACTTCAAGGTGTTCCTATTGCGCTTGTGAGTGCTGGTCTTATGGCCATAGCATTCTCAGGTTTCGGCGGATTGGTATAGGAGGTAATTATGGAAATTAGTGCAATACTTACCCCAATGGTGTTTTTGGGAATAGCGGGAGCTTTTTTCGGAATAATACTTTCCATTGCATCAAAGGTTTTTTATGTAGAAGTTGATCCAAAGGTAGCTGAAGTAAGAGATGCCCTTCCAGGAGCAAACTGTGGAGCTTGTGGTTTCCCAGGTTGTGATGGACTTGCAGAAGCAATTGCCAATGGTACATCACCAGTTAATGGTTGTGTTATTGGTGGTGCAGAAACTGCTGAAAAAGTCAGCCAAGTAATGGGTGTCAATGCAGAAAATGTTGATAGAAATGTTGCCGTAGTTCACTGTCAAGGTGACTGTGACAAGGCAAAAAATAAATATGATTACAATGACCTAGTTGACTGTAGACTTATAGCTGACTACCAACAAGGTGCAAAAGCTTGTAACTATGGTTGCTGTGGTGGAGGAACTTGCGTTAGCGTTTGTGAATTCGATGCAATCCACATGGTTAATGGAGTAGCAGTAGTTGACAAGGAAAAATGTGTAGCTTGTATGAAGTGTATCAACATTTGTCCTAAGAAAATTATTTCACTTAGACCTTACAAATCAAAAACAGTTGTTGAATGTAAGTCACTTGATTCAGGAAAAGTTGTTAGAAATAATTGTAGCATTGGTTGTATAGGATGTGGAATCTGTGAAAAGAACTGTCCTAAGGATGCAATCCATGTAGAAAATAATCTTGCATCAATTGATTATGACAAGTGTATCAACTGTGGAATTTGTGTTTCAAAATGTCCAACAGGAGCAATCTATTGTGAATATCCTGAAAGAGTGGAAAAAATGAAACAAAAGGAAAAAGAAAAGAAAGAAAAAGAAAGACAAGCAAAAATAGCAGAAGCTCAAGCTAAAAAAGCTGCTGCAGAAAAGACTAATGCTTAATCTTAAACTTTAAATAAAAACTGTCGCTTAAGGCGGCAGTTTTTTCTTGTACGCTTTAGTATGAATAAACCACCAGCTATGCTGGTGGTAGGAAAATAAGCTTTAGCTTCAAGCAAAAAACCTCCCGTGATAAACTATTAATGTTACTGGCAGTAGCATAAATAGAAAAGGGAGGTATCCTAAAATGGATAAAAATAGTTTATCACATACATCATGGAATTGTAAGTATCACGTAGTATTTGCTCCAAAATACAGAAGGCAATTAATATATGGAAGATTAAAACAAGATATAGGAAAAATATTAAGAGATTTATGTGATAGAAAAGGAATAAATATAATAGAAGCGGAATGCTGTCCAGACCATATCCATATGTTGTTGGAAATTCCACCAAAATACAGCATATCTCAAACGATGGGATATTTAAAAGGAAAAAGCAGTCTAATAATATTTGATAGGCATGCAAACTTAAAATATAAATATGGAAATAGACATTTTTGGTGCAGAGGATACTATGTAGACACAGCAGGAAAGAATGTGAAAAAGATACAAGAATATATAAAAAATCAATTAAAAGAAGATTACATGGCAGATCAAATAAGCATTAAAGAATTTGTTGACCCGTTTACGGGTGAGCAAGTAAACAAAAGCAAAAAATAAGGTGCTTTAGCACCAGCTGTGAAAATTGGTGCACGAGAAAGAAAGTTCGAAGCATGGAATGCTGCCGGTAACAGCCCCTTATAGGGGCAAAACAAACCACCGGCTCAGCCGGTGGTTATGATTGTAAATTTTTATAATAAATACATAAAAATTTTAATGGGATTTATTCAAGATCTCTTAAATGTTTAAAACTTTTACAATATTTTGCACTTACATTTTCTTGATAATGTGATATTCTATTAATAGAATAAATTAAAGATGGTGCAAAAATTTAGAAGGAGGCTCTATTATGAAAAGAAAGTTTTATAATAAGATCGCTTATGCCTTACTTATAATGATCCTATTAACTTCTTGTAAGTCTAAGGAGGAGGCAAGTGTAGAAAATACTTCCAATGAAAAAGAAGTAAGCCAAGAAAATGTAGACAAAGAAAAAAGGTCAGATACTAAAGATAGGGAACTCTTTGTGGAAAAAGAAAATCCAAGAATTGTTGCCATGTCAGTTAAGGCTGCAAAGGCATTAAAATTTTTGGCTTATGAAAATGTAGTAGGAGTTCCTAGTGGAGCAGAAGCTCTTTATCCTGACGCAAGTCTAATAGGTGATGAAATGGATCCTGACTTTAAACTCGTAAAAAATCTAAATCCAGAACTTTTACTCACAGATAAAAGTGTAACTTATGACAAGCCCTTAGGACAAAAGGTTGATGATATAGATAATGCTTCGGCTTCCTTTGAGACTTTAGAGGACACGAAAGATGGTCTTAATTTCTTTGCCAAGGGTTTGGGTCTAGATGACGATAGCACTAGAGAAAAAATAGATTCACTTACAGAAAATATTTAGTTTTTAAATTATTTTTATAAAAAATTTTTAAAAAAGTGTTTGACAAGTTTATTTTTATTTCTTATAATAACATGCAAATCATAATTTTATTAATAAAAAATATTGGAAAAAACGAGTAGGTTTATTAAAGTTTTCAGAGAGTAGGCGTTTGGTGAAAGCCTATAATGGAGATAAATTCGAAAATCCTTTTTCTTATGCAAGTCTGAATCCTAGTAAGATTTGCCGCTTTAGTAGGCGTTATCTATACTCGGCATTGATTGATGCTTGTTAAGAGAGCTTACATATTGGTAAGAACTAAGGTGGTAACGCGATAATTCGTCCTTTGTCTATTATTTAGACAAGGGACTTTTTTTATTTATAAAATTAAAAATTAGGAGGAAAGTATGAAAAAATTATCAAGAAGTCAGTTTACTCAAGTGAGCATAATGCTCTTTGGATTGTTTTTTGGAGCTGGAAATTTAATTTTCCCTCCATTTTTAGGAAACCAAGCAGGGAATAAGACTATTATTTCACTTTTGGCTTTTTCTGTTACCGCAATTATTTTCCCAGTCCTTGGAGCAATAGCCGTTGGCAAGACTGATGGACTTAAAAACTTATCTTCAAGAGTTGGAGGAAAGTTCGCCCTAGTTTTTACTACTGCTATATACCTTTCTATAGGACCTGGACTTGGCATACCAAGAGCAGGGTCAGTTCCCTTTGAAATGGCAATAGCACCTTATGTACCAGAAAGCTTTAACCTATCACTTGTAAGATTAGTATATACATTCTTATTCTTCTCAGTTGCAATGCTTGTTTGCTTAAAGCCAAATAAGTTAGTGGCAAGAGTTGGAAAGTATCTAACTCCAACACTATTACTCTTAATACTTATAATGTTTGCCAAGGTAATGACTTTACCAAAAGATTTAGCAGTGGCAAGTGGAAATTATAAGGATGCTCCAGTAGTTGCTGGTTTCTTAGCGGGTTATGATACTATGGATGCTGTTGCAGCCCTTAATTTTGGTTTTGTTGTCACTCTTGCCATAAGAAGGTTTGGAGTTGAAGATAAGAAGCTTGTGACATCTTATACAGATAAGGCTGGTCTAGTTGCAGGTTCAGTTTTATTTCTTGTCTACCTAATGCTTTCAACAATGGGTATGGTGACATCAGGGGCTTTTGCTGGAGCAGAAAATGGTGCTGTAGTTCTTACAGAAGCTGTTAGGCTTGTCTTTGGCAATGCAGGATTAGTTTTATTGGCATCAATATTTACTCTTGCTTGTTTAACAACTTGTATAGGGTTAATATCAAGTGGTTCAGAATATTTTTGTACACTATTTAACCGCAAGATGTCTTATGGCAGATGGGTTTTCCTTTGGACCTTCTTCTCCTTTGTTATGGCAAACTTTGGACTTAATAAACTTCTTGCCCTATCAGTTCCACTACTAACTGTTATATATCCAGTTGCCTTAGTCTTAATAGTTTT
Organism: Peptoniphilus harei; assembly: GCF_016726485.1. Lineage (GTDB taxonomy): Bacteria > Bacillota > Clostridia > Tissierellales > Peptoniphilaceae > Peptoniphilus_A > Peptoniphilus_A harei. The sequence continues at coordinate 338,826 of NZ_CP068103.1, read as the reverse complement.
AGGATTTACTCATGACTTTGTAGGTTATTCTAAGTATTCTTACAAGGCATCAGCTTTCTTTGCAGTAGGTCTACCACTTGTGGCAGTTGCAAAATCAACATTTAATTTAAACTTGCCACTTTTGACAAATCTTGAGGCAAGCCTTCCAATGGCATCAAGTGGTTTATCTTGGGTCCTACCAAGTCTTGGAGCAATTGTAGTAGTAGAACTTGTTAATAAGTCAATGGTCCTATCAAGATCAAGGGCTAAGGCAGAAAATTATATGTAAGAAAAATTAGAAATTTTAAAACAGTCTCACGTGATGAATGTGGGACTGTTTTTTTATGCTTTCTTGCAAATAAGTTTTATAAAAATTTTGGAAGTTTGCGAATGAAAGAAAAAAATATGGCAAATAAATTCTAATTGAATATAATTTAAAAATTTTTTTGAATATAAAAGTATTTTTGTTAAGAAATTAAGAAAAAGAAATATTATAATAATATCGATAATTGTTATCAGTTATTTTTTATTTAATAAAGAGAGGTGTTATATTTTGAAATTATACAAAAAATTATTTTCCTACATACCTGAGAGAAAACTCCACGGTATTTTTGCATGTTTACTTACGACGGTGGGCATTGTTTTAGAATTTTATGCCTATTATTTAATTTGGATTTTGCTAAAGAATGTTTTTAGTGGTGGAGTCTTGTCAGAAGAAAGAAGTCTAGCCATAAAAATTTTATTTTTATTTATCGCCTATGGTATTTTATACTTTATGGGACTATGGATGAGTCACTTGGCAGGATTTAGGCTTGAAACTCGTCTTCGTGAAAGAGGTATAAGACATCTTCTTGGGGCATCTAATACTTTCTTTGACCTACATAATTCAGGAGAAGTGAGAAAAATAATTGACAACAATGTGGAGCAAACTCACATGATTGTGGCTCATTTAATTCCAGATCAAACAGCAGCATTTTTGACTCCCATACTTATGATTATCTTGACCTTTGTATTGGATTTATACCTTGGAATATTTTTTATTGTCATTGTCCTAATAAGTTTAGTCCTTGTAAAAAATATGATGGGTGATCAGTCCTTTATGAAGAAGTATATGGATATGCTTGACGAAATGAATGCAGGTGCAGTTGAGTATGTAAGGGCCATGCCTGTAGTAAAGATTTTTAATGCACCCCTAATTGGTTTTAAAAAACTTTATGATTCGATTCTAATTTATAAGGAGATGGTCTATAAATATTCTATGTCTTGCAGGTTTCCCTTTGTCCTATTTCAATGGCTTTTAAATATTTTTATAATTACGCCAATATTCTTTGGAATCTTTATGGTAAATAGGGGAGCTGATCCTGGTCTTTGGGCTGCAAAAATTTTATTTTTCACTTTGTTCATGGGGATATTTTATTCCAACACAATGAAAATTATGTATGTTTCCATGTATATCTTCCAAGCCAACTCTGCTGTGGATAATCTTGAAAATTTATTCAAGGAGATGAAGGAGAAGGAAATAGAATTTGGAAGTCAAAGAGAATTTTTAAATAAAAATATTGAATTCAAGAATGTAGACTTCTCTTATGACGGAGAAAATAAAATTTTAGATAACTTTTCTCTCAGTCTTGAAGAAGATAAGGTCTATGCTTTGGTGGGTAGTTCGGGTTCAGGTAAGTCGACTATTGCAAAATTAATTTCTGGCTTGTATCCAGTTGACTCAGGAGAAATTTTAATTGGAGACAAAAATATTTCTTCTTATGACAAGGAAAGTCTAATGAAAAATATAGGAATTGTTTTTCAAAATCCACAACTCTTCCAGGGTATTTCCATTTTTGAAAATGTTAAGCTTGCGAAAAGTGACGCCTCTGATGAAGAGGTATTAAGGGCATTAAAAATTGCAAGGTGTGACGAGTTCATATACAAATTTAAAGATGCTTATGATGTAGTGATTGGAGCAGAAGGTGTAAATCTTTCTGGGGGAGAAAAGCAAAGAGTAAGTATTGCTAGGATTTTCTTAAAGGATCCAAAAATTATTATTATGGACGAAGCTTCAGCAGCTGCTGATCCTGAAAATGAGTATGAATTACAAATTGCCTTTAAGGAATTAATAAAGAATAGGACTACAATTATGATTGCCCACAGGCTCACTTCCATAAGAGGAGTGGATGAAATTCTTTTAATCGAAGATGGAAAGCTAATTGAAAGAGGAAGCCACGATATACTTTACAAGGAAGACAGCAAGTATAAGAAGTTTGTAGAAATGTATAATAGTGCAAATGAATGGAGGGTTGACTGATGAAAAATTACTTAAAAAATCGTTTTGGACTTACAGATAAGGGGGCAGAAGGTGCCCTAGTTGCAATAAGATATTCCAGCCTAAAGAACCTTTCTTATATGTTACCTATGTTCCTTCTTATGTATGTAATGCAAGGCTTGTTAAACTTAGGGGACTTTAGTCTAAGTCTTTCGGTCATTGCCTATGTAATAATTGCTCTTCTTATGATTTTTGTAATTAATAGGGACTACATTACAACTTACAATGAAACCTATAAGGAATCTGCAAATCTTAGGATAGAAATTTCTGAAATAATTAAGGAATTGCCTCTTAGTTTTTATTCAAGCAGAGATTTAACAGATCTTTCTCAAACAATAATGAAAGACGTAGAGGCAATTGAGCATGGACTTTCCCATGCAGTGCCAGGCTTTTATGGCTTTATAATAAATCTATTCATTATTTCGATTTTGTTACTAATTGGGAATTTAAAACTTGGGCTTGCAGTTATAATTCCAATTTATATTTCTGCTATCTTGAGTTTGCTTTCCAGCAGGATACAAAAGAAGGGAGTAAGGTCCTACTACAAGGAGCAAAGGAAGTCCTCAAAGATGTTCCAAGAACTCATTGACCTATCTACAGAGATTAAGTCCTATAACTTGACTGAAGAAAAGGAAAAAAATGGAATTGACTTTGTTAGGTCCTTAGAAAAAAACCACATTAAGTCAGAACTGGGACAAGTTATACCCATTGTTTCTGCAACAGTTGTGGCAAACTTATCGCTTGCCCTTGCAATATATGTTGGATTAAATAGCTTGATAGACGGGGAAATAAATATTTTGTATTTTGCAGGATACTTATTTGCTTCAGCAAGATTAATTGATGGCGTTGCTGCCTTCAACCAATTTTATGGAGAGTTAATGTATATTGATTCGCCAGTTGAAAAGATAAAGGCCCTAAGGAATGAAAAAATTCAAAAAGGAAAAGAAGCAGAATTAAGGTCTTTTGACATTAAGGGAGATAGAGTTTCTTTTTCTTATCTCGATGATAAAAAAGTTATAGATAATATTTCCTTTAAGACCTTGCAGGGAAAGACTACTGCCCTTGTTGGTCCATCTGGTTGTGGTAAGTCTACCTTAATAAAATTAGTGGCAAGGCTATATGATTATGACTCTGGAAAAATTACAATTGATGACAAGGAAATAAAAAATATTGACACACAAGACTTATTCAAACACATTTCCATGGTCTTTCAAGATGTAACCCTCTTTAACGGATCAGTGATGGAAAATATTAGGCTAGGCAGGTCCAGTGCCAGTGACGAAGAAGTTCTTGAAGCAGCAAGACTTGCCAACTGTGATGATTTTGTAAAGAAATTGCCAAGGGGATATGAAACAGAAATTGGCGAAAATGGTTCAAACTTATCTGGAGGAGAAAGGCAAAGAATTTCCATAGCAAGAGCCTTCTTAAAGGATGCAGAAATAATTCTTTTAGATGAAATTGCCGCATCACTTGATGTGGAAAATGAAAAGTACATCCAAGAATCTTTGAATAAATTAACAAAGAATAAAACTGTCATAATAATATCCCACAGGATGAAGTCAATAGAAAATGTAGACCAAATAATTGTTATGAAGGACGGAAAGATCGAAGACTTTGGAAGACATGAAGAACTAATAGAAAGAAGCAAGACTTACAAGAAGATGATTGAGTCATCAAAGAAGTCAGAAGAATTTGTATATTAGGAGGAGATAAGATGAAAAAATTTGGGATACGAGATTTAGTAAACGCCGGTGTATTTTCACTTTTAACTGTAATGGCAACTTGGTGTGGAGGTATGATAGGTTTTATACCTGTCCTTATGCCCCTAGTTCCCTTTGCTTGTGGTTTAGTTTCAGGACCAGTCTTTATGCTTTATTCAACAAAGATAGACAAGTTTGGAATGGTCTTAATAATGGGAATAGTTTTTGGACTTGTATTTTCAATGTCAGGTCATGGGGCAATAGTTCTTCCTGCCATAATTATCTTGTCCTTAATTTGTGAGATGATATTAAAAAGTGGTGGTTACAAGTCAATAAAAACTGCAAGACTAAGCTACACAGTCTTTATGATTTTTGCAGCTGCAAATTTAATACCAATTTATTTTGCTAGAGATGCCTTTGTACAATCCTTAATCGATAGAAATTATGGGGCTGAATATGTAAATAAATTATTATCTGTTATGCCAACTTGGTCCTTTATACCTGTTGTCCTAGTAGGCATGTTAGGTGGATATTTAGGCTGCACTATTGGAATTAAAATCCTAAATAAGCACTTCAAAAAAGCAGGAATGGCTTAATGAAAATAGACTTTAGGACAAAAATATTTTTAACAAATGTAATAGGGATTGTTGCCATTGAAGGTTCTCTTGGAAGAAGATATTATTATCTTGGAATTTTGATAGCAATTTTCCCCTACTTACTTGCACTATTTGATAGAAAGTGGTCCCTTTTAATTAAGGGACTTTTATATACTTCTGTGGCAGTCTTAGGGCAAGGTCTCTTGCTTAAGCTTCCGCAAAATTTCTTTACAATGATTTTAAACCTCTATGTTGGAATTATTATAAAAGTTTTGCCTGGCTTTATTATGGGTTACTATGCTCTGGTTACAACAAAAATGAGTGATCTTGTTTACTCTTTGCAGAAAATAAGCTTGCCAAATTTTTTGATTATTCCTGTTTCTGTAATGTTTAGATTTTTTTATTCAATAAAGGAAGATTACATGAAAATAAATGAGGCCATGTATATGCATGGACTAACTATGAAAAATTTTTTCAAAGACCCTGCTAAGATTTTGGAATATAAGTTTGTTCCACTTTTAATGATCACATCACAAACTGCTGATGATGTTGCCATATCAGCTATGACAAGGGGAATGAGAGTGGATGGAGAGAGGTCATCTATTTCTGATGCTAGCTTGAAGTTACAAGATTATGTCTTAATGATCTTTGGAATTTTTATAATTATTTTATTCATCAGGGTGAAAATATGTTAGAGTTTAAAAATTTTTCCTTAGCCTATGAAAATTATAAGGGCAAAGAAAATATAATATTTGAAAATATTAATCTGTCCTTCGAAAGGGGCAGTGTAAATGTAATAAGTGGCGAGTCAGGTTCAGGAAAGTCAACTTTTATAAAGTTAATTAATGGTATAATTCCAGAGATAAATAATGCAAAAATTTCGGGTCAGCTTTTATTTAAGGGGAAAAATTTATTTGACCAGGGCATAAGCGATAGGAGTCAATATATTTCCACAGTTTTTCAAAATCCCAAAAATCAATTTTACTGCATCAATTCAAGTGATGAGATGGCCCTTGCTCTTGAAAACAGAAATGTAAAAAGAGAGGAGATATTAAGTAAGATAGATTATTATACAAGGATTTTTGGGACAGATAAATTACTTGATAGAGATTTATTCAAATTATCGGGTGGGGAGAAACAACTTGTGGCTATTACATCTGTTGCCCTAATGGATAATGAAATTTATATTTTTGATGAGCCCTCTGCCTCTCTTGATAATCAATCCATTGAAAGACTAAAAAATATTATTGAGGTATTAAAGGAAAAGAAAAAAATTATAATTATTGCAGAGCATAGGCTTTACTACCTAAGGGATATAATGGAAAAGCTCTTTGTCATTGAGGACAAAAAAATAAATTCTTATGAAAGAGAAGAGCTTAATGATGAATTCATAAGAAATCATAAGCTGAGAAGCCTAAAGGAGATAAAAAAGGAAGATTTGAATAAGGATAAATACATAAAAAAATCTTTTTTTGATAAAAATTTTGATCATGACAAAATAATGGAGTGTCGAAACTTTTTTTGCAAGTATAGGGGAAGTGAGAAGGTAATTTTTGACTTCAACCTATCCTTTGACAGGGGAATTTATTTTATAATTGGAGCAAATGGAATAGGAAAGACCTCTTTTATAAGAAATATTTGTGGACTTAATAAGGGACAAAGGGGAGATTTATATTATGGGTCTGAGAAAATAAAGAGATCCTATGAAAAAATTTCTCTTGTAATGCAAGATGTGAACTATCAATTATTTACAGATTCAGTTTACTCAGAAATTTCAATAGTATCAGATGATGACCTCCTAAAGGAAAAAATCTTACGTGATTTAGGACTCTGGGACAAGAAGGGCAGACACCCCCAAGCCTTATCTGGAGGAGAGAAGCAAAGACTTGCCCTTGGACTAGCCCTTGCCAGCAAGAAGGAAATAGTTTTGTTAGACGAACCAACTTCTGGCTTGTGCCTAAAGAATATGACAAAATTAATTAGCTTCTTAAAGGAAATGAAAAAGCAAAATAAAACAATTATTATAATCACACACGATTATGAATTTATTAAGAGTGCAGATGAAAATATTTTGGAGTTTGTAAATGAAAAATAATAATTATTTAGCTTCCTGGGACTTTGAGGTCGTTGATGATAATGATGATTTTATAGAGTATCAAGGGATAAGCCATCCTAAAAATAAAATGAAAAATTATAAACTCTTCCCAGGACTTATGCTCATGTATATTGACTTAAGGGAAAGGTATCAGGTGCAAGCTTCTGATAGTAAGGGAAAGAAGGGTTATAGGATTTCTTATAGCTATGAAGGCAATTACTTTACCTATATCAATGATACAAAAATTTTAATAACTAGAGAAATTTTTATTGGAAAGGCCCTTCCCTATGCAAGGGAATCTTATACAACCAAGGACAGGGTTCAAGCCTTTAACTTTTTCATTTTTGAAGACCAGATAGATGAGAATTCCTTTTACGGGAAAATTTTAGGGGAATTTTTGAAAAAAAATAAATTTCATAAAGGATATGGGTTTTGTATATAAGAATGAAAGACTAATTCAAAGAGCCAATGAACTTATCCAAGTCCTAAAAAGTGAAGATATCTTGGGGATTTCTATAAAGGCTTTGGATTTTATTTACGATATTACACGAGAAAAAACTTCCGAAATAAGAAAATCTTATCAGAAGGAAGAGGGAAGTGAGGAAATTATTCTAATTGAAGAGTTTATTAAAAATAATTTAGACAAGGATATTACTTTAGATTTGCTTACAAAAAAATTTAAGATTTCTAAGTCAAACTTAAACAATAAATTCATTAGAAAATTTCAGTACACTCCTATAAAGTACTTAAATAATTTGAGGATGATGAAGGCAGAAGAAATTTTGACTAATACAGATAAAAATATAACAGAAATTGCCATGGAACTTGGTCTCACAAGTCCATCAAATTTCACAAGATCCTTTAAAAAATTTACGGGACTAAGTCCAAGTGAATACAGAAAAAAAGAAGCTCGAAGTGAATGAGCTTCTTTTTAATGTTTAAATTTTATAAAGTAAAGGAACCAATGTAATAATATTTGCCGTCGTCCTTTAGGTCTATTGTCCATTTCTTTTCGATTCCCATAGTCTTAAGCATCTCTTCCATGTAGAAAAGGATAACGCCCATGTCTATTAGTGATCTTGAGTCTTCGTCAGATTTTAACATGTAAGCTTCAACAACTGATCCCTTTAGAACAAATCTCCAAGGTTGGAAATTTTTGTGGCTTGGTGCATATCTAACAGATGAGAAGACATCAAAGACTCCGTAGTTTTCTAGAGTTTCAATGGAAATTGGATTTCCTAGTGTGTCAGCAAATACAATTTCATCTACATTAAGTCTTGAGCTTGTAACTTCTGGATCAAATAATTTTTTCTTTTGTCCGTAGCCAATTGCAATGAGATAGTCGATTCCTATTCCATTTTCCCCGAATATTGCCTTCTTAGTTTCTGCATCAACATCATCTACTGTTATCCAGCATGTGTCTAAATCAAGGTCGACTATTTTTGTATTTAGCTTTTCAAGGCAGTAGCCACCCTTTAAGATGTTAAGTGGTTTGTCATTTGTGATGTCTAGTGCAATGTAATGTGGAGCTTCGATCATAACTCCAGAATAACCAGCCTTGCCCCTTAGACCTTCTGCTACGATTTTTCCGTTTTCGTAAAGTGAAAAATTTATTTCTCCTTCTTCTTGGTCTAGTTCATCCATAAGTAATTTTATATTTTCTAAAGAATCCCTTGGTACTGTATCCTTCTTAAAATTTCTCACTGATTTTCTTTTTTGTAAAAAGTTTGTCATTAACATAGTAATCCCCCTTAAAGCTCTTTCATACTAAGATTATACCATAATGAAGAGCTTAAAAATAGATTTAAAATAATCGGACTATAGTTTAAACTATAGGAGGAGGGATAAAGTGAATTTAACACCAAGTCAATTAAAAGCTGTAGACCACTTTGAGGGTCCTGCCATCGTCTTGGCAGTTCCTGGAGCTGGAAAAACTACTATGATCCTTTACAGGACAAAAAAATTAATAGAGAGGGGAGTGGACCCAAAGAGCATCTTAACCATTACTTTTTCAAAGGCCCAAGCAGTGGATATAAAAAATCGTTTTGTAGGAATGAATGGAGACAGGACTGTCCACTTCTCCACTATTCATGCTTTTTGCTACTCAATTGTAAGGGATTATTCCAAAAAGTATGGCAAGTCCCTTAGCTTAATTGATTCTAATATGAAAAAGAAGTACGAGATCCTAAGAGACATCTACAGGTCGGTTAATAATTCTTATCCCACAGAAGAGCGAATCGAGACAGCAATTTCAGAAGTTGGCTATTGCAAGAATATGATGCTGTCGCCCCAATCTTTTGCCAAGACTAAAAGGTGTGACACAGATAATTTTGTGAAATTCTTTGAGACCTATGAGAAGTTTAAAAAAGACAAGAGCTTAATAGACTTTGATGATATGATAAATCTTTCTTATGAAGTCTTAAAAAATGACCCGGCAATAATGAAGAAGTACAGGGACAGGTTTAAGTTTATCCAAATTGATGAAGGACAAGACACTTCTAGGAGCCAATTTATGGTTTTAAAGCTCCTTGCCAAGCCTAGCAACAATTTATTTGTTGTTGCCGATGACGACCAGTCTATCTATGGCTTTAGGGGAGCCAACACAGAGGAACTTTTTAAGCTTCAAGATGAATTCGATGACATCAAGACTTTTTATATGGAAGACAACTTCCGTTCCACAAAAAATATCGTAAATATTGCAAATATTTTTATTGCCCAAAATGAAAAGAGGTTTGAAAAGACCCTTGTGACAGAAAATCCCTTTGACAAACCCGTCAATATTATTAAGGTCAAGGAACCAAGGGACCAGTACGCACTTATAGAAGAAGAGTTGAAAAAAGATGATGGTAACATAGCCGTCCTCTATAGGAACAACTTATCAAGTATTGGCCTTGTGGAGTATTTTGAGAGGAAAAATTATGAATTTAATATTAAGGACAAGAAGACCAAGTTTTTCTCCCACTTTATAACTCGTGATATCTTGGATATTTTAAATTTTGCCCATGATTTGTCGGACATAGACCTCTATGAAAAATTTTATTTTAAGTTGAAGGGTTATATTTCAAAAAGACATATTGAATACTTAAAGAGGCACAGGGGGAAAAATGTCTTCAACATCCTAAAGGACTATCCAGACCTTCCTTCTTACTACAACAAAAATATCAATGGTCTCCTAGTTGGTTTTAAGAAGATTGCAAGAGTAAGTGTCTATGAAGCTATAGATTATATTGACAAAGAAATGGGTTACGGTGACTACCTAAGGGAAAATGCCAAGAGGTTTATGGAGACAGAATCCACCTTAAATGAATACCTCTATTATTTAAAGATGATTGCAAAGTCAACTAAGTCCTTAGACTTATTCGTTGGAAGACTAAAGGAGTTGGAATATGATCTCTTAAAGGCAAGGGACACTGATGCAAGGCTTACCTTCTCCACAATCCACTCAGCCAAGGGGCTTGAATTCTCTAAAGTCTTTGTTGTAGACTTATATGAGGGAACCCTGCCTTCTACTTCAAGCATTGAGGACCTAAGAGAAGATCCAGACCTCTATGAAGAGGAGAGACGCCTATTTTATGTAGCCATGACCAGGGCAAAGAGGGAGCTCTTCCTCATGTATTCCCACTACACTAATGGAAAGAAAAATGAAATTTCTTCCTTTGTGACAGATTTAGAAACTTTAGCAGGAGGAAAAAGTGAACATAATAGATGAAATAAAAAATATAATTTTGGAAAGAGATGAGATAAAAGCAAATGAGCTCTTTGATGAATATCATCCAGTTGATATATCTCTAGAGCTAGAAGAATATGAAGACGATGAACTTGAAGTTTTTGTAAAATTACTAAACAAGGAAAATCTTGGACTCTTGTTAGAGTCATCTGAAGAAGATTTGGCAGTAGATATAATGAAGTTTTTCACCAATGAAGAACTTATTGAGGCCTTTGCCTTTATAGAAAATTCTATAGTGGCAGACCTTCTTGGATTTCTTTCAACAGTTAGGAGAAAGGAAATCTTGTCTAAGTTAAAAAGTGATAAACAAAATGTCCTAAAGATGATTCTCTCCTTTGATGAGGAATCTGCAGGTTCAATTATGGCTACAAATTTTATAGCCCTTAAGGAATATTTAACTGCTGACCAGGCTGTAAAGAAATTAATTGCAATTTCCCCAAAGACAGAAATTATAGACAAGATTTTTGTGACAGATGATAAGCACAGACTCAAGGGTATTGTAACAATGAGGGACCTCTTAGTTTGTCATGCAGATGATCTTTTAAAGGATCTTATGGAAGACTGCGATTTCTATGTCTATGGGACAGATGACCAAGAAGTTGCAGCCAATCTCTTCTCCAAGTATGAACTAGACATACTTCCAGTTGTAAATAATAATATGGCAATCCTTGGTGTAATTACATCAGACGATATCATCGCTGTTATTGACCAAGAGCACAACGAAGATATGTTGCAGATGCACGGTGTTAACGCCGATGAAGAATACGACTCAAGCATCTTAGAATCCTTTAAGTCTAGAATTCCTTGGCTAATTGTAAACCTTGTGACAGCCTTCTTGGCTTCATCAGTTGTAAAGGGATTTGAATCAACAATTTCTCAAGTGGTTGTCCTATCAGCTGCCATGCCTATTGTAACGGGAATGGGTGGCAACGCAGGGTCCCAAACTCTTTCAATTATTATCACGTCCCTTGCAAGGGGAGAGTTGTCTTTAAAGAAGGACTTTAAGCTTATTTTTAAGGAAATTTTCTTGGGACTTACTGAAGGGGCAATAATTGGTCTCTTGGCGGCAGGAGTTTTTGTCTTCTGGCACCACAATCTTTACCTTGGCCTAATACTATTTTTGGCAATGATTTTAAATATGATAATTGCTTGCTCCATGGGCTTTTTAATTCCACTAATCTTAGACAAGCTCAAGGTGGACCCGGCAATTGCATCATCAATATTTTTGACAACTTTTACAGATGTATTTGGATTTTTTATCTTCCTAGGTCTGGCAACAGTTTTTTTACCAAAATTAATATAAAAATAAAACCACAGTCTTTTAAGTATTAAACTTTTAGACTGTGGTTCTTTTTTATATTCTTTCCTTGTAAGATGCGATTTCTCTTTGATTAGAAACAATAACTTTTCCCTCACCATCAAGGAGGGGAGTGATTCCCATGCCGTAACCGGCGCTTATATAGAGATAATTAACACCAGTCTCTGTGTCCAAAAGAATTTTCATGTACTCAGTAAGAGATCCCTCTTTAAAAATCTCAATAAATCTTTTGTCATCCTTATTTTTAAACATTTTTAACCTCACAATACTTTTTCAAAGGCAAGTCTTTCATTCTTGCCAGAGAGATAAACTAGTCCTACGTATTTATAATTTAAGGACTTTAGAAGTCCCTGCATTGTCTTATTGCCCCTGTGGGTGTCAATCCTCACAGACTTAAAACTATTTTCTCTTGCATAGGCTTCTGCCAGCTCAATGACTTTTCTTCCGTAACCTTGCTTACTTTCCCTTTTAAGGGTTCCAATCCTGTGGAGGGCCACATAGGGCTTTGGACTTTGCCAAGTTCCATCTAAGTTATTTTCATAATCGATGTCGAAGTCATAAATAATTACAGTGGAGACAACTTGTCCTTGGTCATCTAAGACAAAAATATTTTTATTTTCTTTGAGTTCCTTAAAATTATCAAGATTTGGTTTATCTTGCCCTTGCCATTGGTCAAGTCCCAAGGACTTTAATTTCTTCGATCCATCATCATAAATCTTTAAAATTATTTCTCTATCATCTTCTTTTGCTAGTCTTAATTCCATTTTTCCTCCAAAATAACAGGGACTTCCTTATTAAGTTCTATTGAATTTCTTGTGACTATTGAATCATAGGCAAGAACGCCCACTCCATTTTCACTTGCTTCACTAAGTCCTTTAGAAAAATCTGGGTCAGTTAGATAATTGGGCGTAAAAAACTTAACATCTTCCATTTGGATTACAAAGAGGACAAAGGTCTTGTAGTCCTCGTGGGATTTATCTAGTCCCTTGACGTGCTTAAGCCCTCTCTTAGTTGGAGCATCGGGGAAGGCAACCACTCCGTCTTTTTCAAGTGTAACTCCCTTGACTTCCATGAGGGCTTTTTGTCCCTGGCCCTCAAGATAAAAGTCGAAGCGTGAGTCCCCGTAAGTGTATTCTCTCTTTATAGTTTCATATTTAAAACCCAAGTCAATTTTATTTTTAAGTAAGGCCTCTTCCACAACTTGATTGGGAGCCTGAGAGTCAATATTTATAAGCCTATTGCCCTTCATAACTCCAATAAGTGTATAGGAAGTCTTCCTATTAGGATTGTCGTTATAGGTTAAAAAGACTGTTACTCCTTCGAGGAGAAGCTCCTTGCAGCGGCCTGTGTTTGGTACATAGACCTCAAGGGTTTTGAAACCCTTCTTGCAATAGGATATAAATCTATTCTTTCTATATAAAAATTCTGCTTTAATTGCGCTAGTGTATTTCATAAGTCACCCCAAAATATTATACAAGTAACTTTAATTTATGTAAAATTTGGAGTAAGATAGGGAAAAGGAGGGAGATAATGGACGTTTTAGTTGTTATTGATATGCAAAATGACTTTGTAACAGGATCTCTAAAGGCAAAGGACGGAGAAAATCTTTTAAAGAGAGTTGTAGAAAAAGTGGAAGGCTTTGATGGGGAAGTGGTCTACACCCTCGACACCCACCATGATGATTATCTTTCAACAAATGAAGGAAAGAACCTTCCAATTGAACACTGTATTAAGGGGACTTGGGGCCACGATATTTCAAAAGAATTAAAGCTGACTAAGTCCTTTGAAGGAGCAAAGAAGTTCGAGAAAAATACCTTTGCTTCACTTGAACTTGGAGAGTATCTTAGAAAATTAGACGAGGAAAAGGGAATAGGGGACATTTATTTTCTTGGTCTTGTTGCAGACATTTGTGTAGTTTCAAATATTTTATTGGTCAAGGGTTTCTTGCCAGAGAAAAATATTTATATTTATAAGGATTTGACAGAAGGATTAACAGAAGAAAAGAAGAGATCAGCCTTAGATGTTTTAGATTCTTGTCAAGTAAAGATAATTTAAGTTTTTAAATTTATAAATTAATAATATTGGAGAAAATCGGAAAAGTTTTTTATAGTGATGAGGTTTTTCCATGGAAGATTTTTAATTTAAATAATTACAAGACTGACATGGATATGAAAGCTATAATAAAATACTTTATATAAAGAACAAACTTGATCCAGAAAGACTAAGTGAAGATGAATTAGAAAGATTTAAAACTTAGAAATAGAAAAAGCACACAAACTAGAATGCGAGATTTGCATAAGCTGTGTGCTTTTTTATGTAAGAAATTTTATTATGACAAAGATTTAAGTCAAAGATCCAAAAATATTTTAGGGTAGCCAACAAGTAGCCAACTTTTACAATAAAAAAACCTTGAAATCATTTGATTTCAAGGGTTATAAAAAATGGTGCCCAGAGCCGGAATCGAACCAGCGACACGAGGATTTTCAGTCCTCTGCTCTACCGACTGAGCTATCTGGGCAAGTAAATGGTGGGCCTTCAGGGACTTGAACCCGGGACCTACCGGTTATGAGCCGGGCGCTCTAACCAACTGAGCTAAAGGCCCTCACCATTGGCGGAGAAAGAGGGATTTGAACCCTCGCGACCCTAATCGGGACCTACTCCCTTAGCAGGGGAGCCTCTTCAGCCACTTGAGTATTTCTCCAAATTGAAGGTCACTCTTTAGCAACTTACTCTACTTATTCTAAAGTAATAAGTTTGTTTTGTCAACCGTTTTTTAAAAGTTTTTAAATTTTATTTAAAATTTATGTAAAATCTTAAAAAAAACAATATCAAGGCTTCTCTTGCTTAAGTATTATCTCATAGATTTTGAAAAAAATAAAGGCTTAATTAAAATCTATTGACAATAAAAGCAGATGATTTATAATGAATATATGAGCAAGTATCGAAGTATAAAAATGTAAAATAAAAAAGGAGGAATTTATGGATAAATATATTTTCCACTTAAGAGGCCTCACCTGTGCCAATTGTGCAGGCAAGATAGAGGAAGAACTTAAGTCAAAAGATGAACTCAAAAACTTGCACTACGACTTTCTAAACGACGAACTCGTATTTGAATCAGAAGAAGATTCAATAGAACTAAAGAGAAAAATTCAGGATATTGTGGATTCCATTGAAGATGGTGTTATTGTAACAGAAGATATAGGTGAGGAGATTGAAGAGGAGGAAGAGGAAGAAAACTTTTCAATCTACAAGGCTATCCTTGTTTTTATAGGTCTTGTAGCCCTACATTTTGTAAATTTAAATGAAAAATTTAAGCTGATTTCTTATTTAATTCTTTACATCATAATTGGATACGATGTTATCAAGGCTTCTATTTCAAAAATTTCTTCAGGTAATTTTATGGATGAAAAATTCCTGATGACAGTGGCTTCTCTTGCTGCAATTATTTCTGGCGAGTATGCTGAAGCTGTGGCAGTAATGCTCTTTTATAGCGTAGGAGAAATTATCCAAGATAGGGCAGTGGATTCTTCAAAGAAATCCATTAGAGAAGCCCTAAAGTTAAAACCGGACTTTGCCAACCTAAGACTCAATGGAGAGATTGTAAAAGTTGATCCAAGTGAAGTTTCTATTGGTCAAGTTATTTTAATCAGACCAGGAGAAAAAGTTCCCCTAGATGGAAAAATTATAAAGGGGTCTTCCAATCTTGATACTTCAAATATATCAGGAGAGTTTGCCCCAGTATCTCTCGAAGCAGGAGATGAAATTATATCGGGTTTCGTTAACTTAGATTCTTCCCTTGAAGTTGAGGTAACAAAGACTTATAAGGAAGGAACTATTGCAAAAATTATTGATATGGTAAAAAATGCCAGCGTCAATAAGGCTAAAGTGGAGAAATTTATCACTCGATTTGCAAAAATTTACACTCCAATAGTTATTGGCCTTGCAGTAATTTTATTCTTATTCTTAAATTTTGCAACAGACCATACTGCTAAGGAAGCACTTTACAGAGCGGCCATATTTTTGGTTATTTCCTGTCCATGTGCTCTTGCAATTTCTGTTCCACTTACAATATTTGCAGGAATTGGATCTCTTTCAAGAAGGTCAATCTTCGTGAAGGGTGGTAACTCTATTGAAGCCCTAACAGATATTGATGGAATTGCCTTTGATAAAACTGGGACAGTTACTAAGGGAGAATTTACTATTGCAGAAGTGGAAGAAGTCTCTGGATCAAGAGATGAAATTTTAGAAATTGCTTCTGTTGGAGAAGCCTATTCAACTCATCCTATAGCCAAGGCCATTGTAAAGGCTTTTGAAACTAATAAGACGCCTGACCACTTAAATAACCTTGGCGGCAAGGGTATAGAATTTGATCTTGAAGGAAAATCTTATCTTGTTGGTAACAAAAAATTAATGGAAGATTTCAATATAAAACTTGATGGCGATAAAGAGTCAAATTATGTTGATGTCTTTGTGGCAGACAAAGAAAAAGTCCTTGGTATTATAAAATTAAAAGACCAAATAAAGGATGGAGTTAAGGAAAGTGTAGATGAGCTTCACAAAAGAGGCGTTAAGACTTACATGTTTTCTGGCGACAAAGACAGGGTAGTAGAAGAAATCGCAAAAGAAGTTGGCATTGACTACTATAAGGGTTCTCTTTTACCAGAAGACAAGGTAAGTGAAATTAAAAAAATTGAAAAAGACAAAAGAATTGCCTTTGTTGGTGACGGAACTAATGATGCACCTTCACTTGCATCAGCATATTTAGGTATAAGTATGGGTTCTGGATCAGATATTGCCATAGAAACTTCTGACATTGTCCTTCTAAAAAATGATATTTCTTCTATTGTAAGAGGAATTGATATAGCCAAGAGGGTAAAGAAAATTGCCTACCAAAATATTTTTATTGCCTTGTTCTTAAAAGTTGTAGTATTAGGACTTGGAGCAGTAGGATATGTATCAATGCCTCTAGCAGTTTTTGCTGATGTAGGTGTTGCCCTACTTTGTATTGTCAATTCACTTAGGGTTTTTAAAGAATAATAAATCATAGTAAAATGCTATGATTTATTAGCTTTAATGAATACAATACTCATTTGAAAAACATTTTTCAAAAAATAAAAAAATTTAAATTAGTCTGAAAAGCTTGCAAATCCTTGAGATTAATAAAATTCACTAAAAATACTAAAATTTTATCATAAAAAAACAATAATAATGATTGAAATATTAAAAAGCTTATGTTAATATAATGACAGAAGATTATGAATATAAAAATTCATAAATTTTGGTATAATTTTATGGAGGTAATGAAAAATGGCATATGTAATTAACGATTCTTGCATCGCTTGTGGTGCATGTCAACCAGAATGTCCAGTTGGATGTATTAACGAAGGAGACATCTATACAATTGACGAAGCTCAATGTATCGATTGCGGTAGCTGTGCAGCAGTTTGCCCAGTTGGAGCTCCAAATCCAGAAGACTAATTTACTTAAAAAGAAGATAGGT